>JAQWYA010000077.1 GCA_029254215.1 Pseudorhodobacter sp.
GATTTGCTGGGAAAGCCGCAGCGCAAACACGTTAGGAATGCCATGCTGTCACCGATCCACTTCGAACAGCAGCAGAGACTGAAACTGCAAGGTATCTACAAATCTGACCGCTATTCAAACAACTGAGGCGGCGAGCCCTTCTACCCGAATTCCCGCTTCGTCCGCTCCACGAACCGCAAGACGGTTTCCTTCCCTTCGACCTCAAGTTGCCGCAGGTGGTTGCTTAGGTGATGGCGGGTCGCGATGGCATGCGCGGTATCCTCGAGGCCGAAGGCAACGCCGTATTTTGCAATTGGTCGCTGGGCCGACCAGGTTGCCCGGTCCTGGTAAATGCCCGGCACGACGATAGAAAGGCATCCGCACAGGGCCGCGAATTGCGCATACATCGTCGCCTCGTCATAGCAGATGAACCGCTCACAGGTATTGAAGTGATGGGCGATCTCTTCATGCCCCAGTTCGTCGAGGCCGATATCCTTTGCGGGATCGTGAAGCCATTGCTTCTTGCCCTGCTTGCGCAGCATGTAGCACGTCCCGCGCCGATCCGGATTGCCGCGATCGGAATAGGCCGGATGAATCGAAAAGAGCTGCAATAACTGGGCGCCTCCCGACAGGCGCCGGTCATCGCTGAAATCGCTGACCTTGAAGTAAAGATCCTTGGGGCCGAAGCTGTCGGCCGTGCCGCGCAGGGATGGTGGGAACATCAGCCAGCGCACGACATTGCGGGCGCCAAGCGGGTTTCCGTGAACGATTTCGGGGTAGATGACGATGCTGTCTGCGTGCAGATCCTCGGGGCGGGCCAATCGGGATGCGGTGCCCGGCAGCATCTTGAAACCGTTCTGCGCCCAGGCCCACCATTCTGGTTGGCCCTTGGTGAAGCCCAGAGGCCAAATCAAGGCATTCTCTCCAAGCTGGCAAAGTTCATCCGCCAGCTTGTGTAAAAACATGATCCCGCCGGATGTGTCCCTGTAGTCGGGTGTCAGAACCAGATAATTCGGAGTGCCTGCTCGGATCGGCGTGGCGGTCATGGGTTTTCTCCGAAATAGGCAAGTGCCGCGTCAATCACGGCGGCCTGTTGCGCCGCTGTCATCTTGTAAAAAACCGGAAGTCGTACCAGCCTCAGGCTGTCGCGTGTCGTCACCACATCCCTGCCGACAAAGCGCCCGTATTTTCGCCCGGCCGGCGTGGCGTGCAGCGGGACATAGTGAAACACAACCGTCACGCCCCGGTCCCTCATAAAGGAAATGAAGGATCGTCGGTCGGCTTCGTCGCGCATTTTCAGGTAGAAAAGATGTCCGGGCGACCGGGCCTCCGGCGGCTCTTGCTGCAGTTCGATCCGGTTCAGAGCGGCAAGTTCGGCAAAGGCTTTCCGATAGGTCGAACAGATCGACCTGCGCTCCGATGTAATATCGTCCACCCATTGCAACTGCGCATAGAGATAGGCGGCGCTGATCTCGTTCATCAAGTAACTGCTGCCGACATCGATCCATTCATACTTGTCGACCCTGCCCTCGCGAAACGCGCTTCGGTTTGTGCCCTTCTCACGCAGGATCTTTGCCAGGTCGAGCCCGTCCGGGTCCTGCAGGGAAATCATTCCCCCCTCGCCGCCACTGGTCAGGTTTTTCGTGTCATGAAAGCTGAAGGCACCGATGTCGCCAATCGAGCCAAGCGGTTTTTCCATCCAGCTTGCGCCGATTGCATGCGCGGCATCTTCGATCACGGTTAGCCTATGGCATTTCGCGATTTCCAGGATGCGGGACATCTCGCATGCGACCCCCGCGTAATGCACCACGACGATGGCCCGCGTGCGGGGCGTTATCGCCGCCTCGATCAGGCTTTCGTCGATGTTCATCGTGTCGGAGCGGATGTCGACGAATACCGGGACGGCCCCCCTCAGCACAAACGCATTCGCCGTCGTGACGAAGGTGAAACTTGGCATGATGATTTCGTCGCCGGGCTGCAATCGCAGCAACAAGGCTGCAATTTCGAGCGCATGCGTTCCCGAAGATGTCAGAAGCGCGCCACAACCGCCGATCGACCCAAGCAGCCGTTCTTCACATCTTTTTCCGTAGCTGCCATCGCCGGACAGTCGGCCGCTTCGAAGCGCGTCTTCAATGCAGTTGGCTTCTGTTCCGACAACCGGCGCGACGTTGAACGGAACAGTCGCCACCGTCCGGTCGGGGCGTGCCTGCACGTTCACGTCCGACGCTCTCAAATCTTGCATCCGGTCATCTTTCCCACAGGTCAGCGCCGAGACAACCCCGGCACGCTTTCGGTCTTCAGCGGGGGCCATAATCAGGTTTCACCACGCGTCCCGGGTGCCCCGCAAACAAAGCCCCTGCGGGTACGTCCTTGGTCACGAGCGCACCCGCAGCAATGAAGGCACCGTCCCCAATCTGAACACCATCTATCACGACTGCCCCCGTCCCAATAATCACTTGCTGACCAATCGTGCAATTGCCAGAAACAACCGCTCCGGGGTGTATTGTGCTGCAGCGCCCGATGACTGTTTGATGCCCGATGGAGACACGCCGACCGATCCGGCAGTGATCGCCAATTGCGGAAAACCCGACGATGACGCCTCCGGCTTCAACCGACACGCCGAACCCAAGCTCACTGCGGCGGGAAACGCTACAGGAGGGGTGAACAAGGCCCGCAAACCGAAATCCGTCGGCTTCCAACTCTTCGATCCAGGCCCGCCTTCGGGTTGTGGCGAGGACACAGATCAAATCATGCGTGTCGCGAAAGGTGCCGATGTCACCGGTCCAGAAGATCGGACGGCCGAGGATTGGAGCGACGGGATGGCTTGGCCCGAGATTCTGGACGAAACCTACAAACTCGGCCCCAGAGACGGCCTCGAATGTATCGAGAAAGACGGCCGCATAATCGGTAACACCCATCAAGAGAATTGGTCGGTTGGTCATGCTGGGTCCAGAACTTCAAGCGCGGTTCACAGTCTCACGATTGCGCGGCTGGGTAAACAGGCAGGGCGATGTGCCATGTTTTCAAACCCGGTTCCCCCGCGGGCCGATGTGTGCACCTCTGTGCCTATCCGTAGGCGTTGTTGCAGAACCCTGACCGGATAGGATTCACATCGCGAATTCATGCGGTTAGGCGTGTTACATGAGCAAGCCATCACCGGCCCGCTACCGCACGACGAACTGGTCCCGCTACACGGCTTCTCTGCGCAAGCGCGGATCGCTGCTGATCTGGCTGGACAAGGAGATGACCTGGCTCGCGCCGCATGACAGCAGTCCCGGTCGCCCTGCGGTGTTCTCTGATGCTGCGATCCACCTCTCCTTGCTTCCGCAGCGGATTACCCCCGGTGTTTTGGGTTGCCTGCGCCCGTGCAATATGCCCCTTTTGTCGGGTGTTTCGGGGCCTGACTGCACCGCGCGTCCCCGGCCTGATTGCGAATGAGGATCCCATGACCGACGTCTATATCTACGACTACATCCGCACCCCGATTGGTCGTTTCGGCGGGGCCTTGGCTTCGGTTCGTACCGATGATCTGGCGGCGATCCCGCTTCGGGCGTTGATGGCGCGCAACGCCACATTGGATTGGGCCGCAGTGGAGGAGGTCATTCTGGGCTGTGCCAATCAGGCCGGCGAAGACAATCGCAACGTGGCCCGGATGGCCAGCCTTCTGGCCGGATTGCCCGAAACGGTCCCCGGCACCACGATGAACCGGCTTTGCGGCTCGGGGATGGATGCGGTGATCGCAGCGGCCCGCGCCATCAAAGCCGGAGAGGCGGATCTGATGATCGCGGGCGGCGTGGAAAGCATGTCGCGCGCGCCTTTTGTGATGCCCAAGGCCGAGGCTGCCTTTTCGCGCGCGGCCGAGATTCACGACACCACCATCGGCTGGCGCTTTGTGAACCCTTTGATGGAGGCGCAATACGGTATCGATTCCATGCCAGAGACCGCCGAGAATGTGGCCGAAGACTATGGAATTGCCCGCGCCGATCAGGATCTTTTTGCGCAGCGCTCGCAGGTCAAGGCGGGGCAGGCGATTGCCTCGGGGCGGTTGGCGGTTGAAATCACGCCTGTCAGCCTGCCTCGCCGCAAGGGGGACCCGCTGATCGTTTCACAGGACGAACATCCCCGGCCCGACACCACGCTGGAAGCATTGGGGAGCCTGCGCGCCCCGTTTCGGGCAGGGGGGTCGGTGACGGCGGGAAATGCCTCTGGCGTCAATGACGGGTCGGCGGCTTTGCTGCTGGCCTCGGGTGCTGCGGTCAAGGCCCATGGGCTGACCCCGATTGCCAGAGTGTTGGGGGGGGCCACAGCCGGGGTTGCCCCGCGCGTCATGGGTATTGGGCCCGTGCCAGCAACCCAGCGTCTTTTGGCGCGGCTTGGGCTTTCAATGGCGGATTTCGATGTGATCGAGTTGAATGAGGCTTTCGCGGCGCAGGGACTTGCCTGCCTGCGGGGGTTGGGCTTGGCCGATGGTGACCCACGGGTAAACCCGCATGGAGGTGCGATTGCCCTTGGCCACCCTTTGGGCATGTCGGGGGCGCGGATCACCGGGTCGGCGGCGCTTAGCCTCAAGCTTGGCGGGGGCAAGCGCGCGATTGCCATGATGTGCGTGGGGGTCGGGCAGGGGATCGCGGTGGCGATCGAAGCCGTTTAGGGACCTGTTGGGCGCAGCAATGGGTTTGCCGCGCCCAACCAGTGACCTTTCGGTCTTGCGTCAGATGTCGAAGAAGACTGTCTCGTGTTCCCCCTGAATGCGGATCTCAAACCGGTAAACCGTCGTGCCGTCCCGGTCGCTTTTCAAAGCGATCAGGGTGGCGCGGCGGTTTTCCCATTCAATCAGGTTCAGGACCGGGTCGGCGGCGTTTGCCTCTGCCTCATCGTCAAAATACATCCGGGTGTTCAGGCCGATATTGATGCCCCGCGCGACCAGCCACAGCATGATATGGGGCGCCTGCATCCGCCCGTTCCGGCCCTTGGTTGGACCCGGCTTGATGGTGTCAAAACCCCATTCTCCGGTGGCAAAATCCGTGATAACCCGCCCCCAGCCGCGAAAGCCTTCCTCCACCGGGCCGCCGCCTTCGGGATGGGCGTAATGGCCTTCGCTATTGGCCTGCCACGTTTCCAGCAGCACATCTTTCACGGGGCTGCCGGTGCCATCATAGACGCAGCCCTCGACACGAATCCGCTCCCCCTTGGCATTCGGCCCGGCAATATCGCGCCCCAGTTCCTGGTCATAAATTTCAAAGCCCGCGGCACCGGGGGCCAGACCGATATGCACATAGGGGCCAGCCGTTTGCGACGGGGTTTCTTGCAGATACTCAAGCCGTGTCATCTCAATTCCCCTCCAGCCGGTTCTCAAACAGGGTTGATCGCCGCCCCCGCAGCACGATGTCAAAGCGGTAGGCGATGCAATCCAGCGGGATCGAGGCGTTCATATCCAGCTTGGCGGTCAAGGCCTCTACCGCGTCAGGATCACCGATGGTCTGGATGATCGGGCAAAGCGGGATCAGGGGGTCACCCTCAAAATACAGCTGTGTGATCAGCCGTTGGCTGAACGACGACCCGAACAGGCTGAAATGGATATGCGCGGGCCGCCAGTTGTTGACCATGTTGCGCCAGGGGTAAGCGCCTGGTTTGACCGTACGGAAAAAATAATAGCCATTCTCATCCGTCATAGTCCGGCCACAGCCGCCGAAATTCGGGTCAATCGGCGCAAGATACATGTCTTTCTTGTGCCGATAGCGCCCGCCCGCATTGGCCTGCCAGACCTCGACCAATGTGTTCGGCACGGGCCGCGCGTTTTCATCCAGAACGCGACCATGCACGATGATCCTTTCGCCCACGGGATCGCCCGTTTGCGTGTAGTTCTTGATCAGATCATGATCCAGCGGGCCAAGGTCATTATGGCCGAACACCGGGCCGGTGATCTCTCCCGCCGATTGGTTGAGGCTGATCATCGCATAGCGCGGGCTGCGCGCCACAGAGGTCTTGTAGCCGGGGGCATAGGCGGGGGGGTGCCTGTCAGGATTGCGCTGATAATACTCGGCGGGGGTTTTCATCGGGTCTCCTCCATCTCGGCATAGGTCTGTTTGGCCAGCTTGATCGCGTGATTGGCTTTCAGCACCCCGGCATAGATCGCCACATGCATGAAAGCCTGCAGGACATCCTCGGGCGAGGCCCCGGTGCGGGCGGTGGCACGGATATGCATCGGGATTTCTTCAAAATTCCCAGTCGCGGCCAAAAGCGCTAGCGTCAGCATCGAGCGCTCTCTTTGGCTGATCGTGTCATCGGCCCAGAGCGTCCCCCAGGCGCTTTCGGTGATCAGCGTCTGAAAGGGTTGGTCAAAGGCGGTCTTTGCCGCCTCGGCCCGGTCAACATGGGCATCGCCCAGAACCGCGCGGCGTGTGGCCATTCCCGTTTCAAAGCGGTCAGACATTGGCATTCTCCTTAAGGAAAGGGGCAAGGATGGCGGCATAGGCGGCGGGGGCTTCCACGCAGGGCAGATGGCCCGCGCCCTTGATCACCTCGAACCGCGCACCGGGGATCAGGGCTGCCGTCGCGGCCACCAGATCGGGCGGGGAGGCGCCATCTTCGCTGCCCGCAATCGCCAGAACTGGAAGGCGCAGGCCTTGCGTGGATTGGTGCAGGTCCGCCCCGGCAATCGCAGCACAGCAGCCCAGATACCCTTGTTTCGGTGTCCGCGTCAGCATCGCGCCCCAAAGAGCCGCCTCGGGGCTGTTGCGAAACGCGGCGCCGAACCAACGGTCCAGAACTGCCGCTTCCATCGCGCCGATGCCATTCGCCTCGATCGCGGCGATCCGGGCCTGCCACATCGCCGGATCCCCCATTTTCGCGGCGGTGTTCGACAAGACCAAAGCGCGGATCAGATCCGGGCGGCGCGCCGCCAGCGACTGGCCAATCATCCCGCCAATCGACAGCCCGACGAACAGGACAGGGCCAAGCCCCAACGCCTCGATCAGGGCCTCGGCGTCGGTGGTAAGCTCTGACAGGCTGTAGGGCCCCGGCGGGCAGGCCGAAAGCCCATGCCCGCGCTTGTCATAGCGGATCAGCCGCAAGCCTTTGGGCAGCAGCGGCAACAGCGCATCCCAAAGCCGCAGATCTGTGCCCAGCGAATTGGCAAAGACCACCGGAATCCCCGTAGGATCGCCCGCTTCCTGCACATGCAGCGCCACGCCATTTGCAACCACGGCCCGCATCAGTAGGGCAATCCGACATAGTTTTCGGCCATCGCTTTTTGTGCCGAAGTGTTGGAGGCCAGAAACGCCAGCTCTGCCGCTTGCATCTTCAGATCGAAGGCAGATTGATCGGGATAGCGGTGCATCAGCGATGAGAACCACCAGCTGAACCTCTCGGCCTTCCAGACCCGCGCCAGCGCTTTTTCGGAATAGGTGTCGATGCCCATGACAGAGCCTTTCTCGTAATAATCCCTGAGCCCGTTATAAAGGTAGTGTACGTCCGAGGCCGCCGTGTTTAGCCCCTTCGCCCCCGTGGGTGGCACGATATGGGCCGCATCGCCACATAAGAACAGCCTGCCCCAACGCATCGGCTCGGTCACGAAAGAGCGCAGCGGCGCTATGGATTTCTCGATGCTTGGTCCGGTTACCAATTGCGCGGCCTGATCGGGGGGGATGCGGCGCTTCAACTCTTGCCAGAAGGCGTCATCCGTCCAGTCTTCTGGCTTATCACTGAGCGAGCATTGGATGTAATAGCGGCTCAGGCTGTGGTTGCGCATGGAACATAAGGCAAAGCCGCGCGGCGAATTGGCATAGATCAATTCGTGGTTCACGGGCGGCGTTTTGGACAGGATGCCCAGCCAGCCGAACGGATAGATCTTTTCATATTCCCGCCGGACCTCCAGCGGGATCGCCTGTCGGCTGACACCATGAAACCCGTCACAGCCCGCGATGAAATCACAGTCCAGACGCTTCGGCGCGCCGTCCACCGAATAGGTGAGATACGGCGCGTCGGTATCGGCCCCGTGGATCGCCACATCCTCGACATTGAAGTCAATCGCGGCCCCTGCCTTTTCGCGGGCCTCATACAGATCGCGGGTTACCTCGGTCTGGCCGTAAACCATCACGGGTTTTCCGGTAAGCGCTTTGAAATCAATGCGGAACATCTGATCGCCACAGGCCAGCAGCGTACCATCATGGGCATAACCCTCGGCGTGAAGGCGCGTGGCGCAGCCCGCTTCCTCCATCAAGGCCACAAGCCCTTGTTCAAGCACCCCCGCCCGGATCCGGCTTAGAACGTAATCCTTTGTCTTACGCTCCAGCACCACGGTTTCGATCCCGCGGCGGTGCAATAGCTGCCCCAGCAACAGCCCCGACGGCCCCCCGCCGATGATCGCGACCTGAGTTTTCATGCCGCCCCCCTTCTGATCCCCAGCCTGTTTCGCATATTGACCCGCAAATGCAAAACAAAGACTGGAGGTCAGGCGGCAGGCTCGGGCCGCAGGCGGGCGGCAAGAAGGGCGGACAGCGCCACCATGATCGTGGCTGTGCCAAGCGTCAGGGCCAACCCGCCAAGCTGATAGCTGAGCCCAGACAGAAGGCTTCCCAAAAGCCGCCCACCCGCATTGGCCATGTAGTAGAAGCCGACATCCATCGTCACCCGCTCGGCCTTTGTGAAGGCAAGGATCAGATAGGAATGAAGCGCGGAATTGACCGCAAACACCGCGCCAAAGGCCAAAAGACCCAAGATCAACGTGGCGGTCAGCACCGGCCCCGGCCCGTCTGAGATCCACACAGCAAGGGTCAAGCCTGCGGGGATGACACAAAGCGCCGCCGCCCATCCTCGTGCCGCCAGAACCAGATCGCCCTCGGGCCGTTCGGTGGCGCGCATCAGACGGGGGGCTGCGGCCTGCACTGCCCCGTAAAGGATGATCCATGCGGCCATGAAGCTGCCAATCATGAAGAACGCGGCGCGATTTCCGGCCTCGCTGCCATCCGACAGAACGGCCGAGAAATAGATCGGAATGCCAACGACAAACCACACATCCCGCGCCCCGAACAAAAACACCCGCGCCGCCGCCAGCCAGTTCACATTGGCCGAGCGTGAGAAAAGTTCAGTGAACTTCGCGCCTTTACGGCCCTTTGGCAGGCCCGGCGGCATGACGATCAGCACCGCCAGAAGGATCACCGCCAACGCTGCGGCCATCGAAAGCGTCGCCGGGACAAAGCCGAACACCGCCAGCAGTACCGCCCCCAGCAAGAAGCCGACGCCCTTGACCGCGTTCTTGGAACCGGTCAGCAGGGCTACCCAGCGAAACAGGCCGCCCCCCTCGGTCGGGGCCAACAGCTTGACCGCCGATTTGGAGGACATCTTGGCCAGATCCTTGGCAACGCCCGAAACCCCCTGCACCGCCATCACATAAAGAACCGATGCGCCCATCGCCCATCCGGGGTCCAGCCGCGCCAAGGCGATCAGCGCGAGGATCTGCAAACCCAGCCCCGCATAAAGCGTGATCGTCAGCCCAAACCGCGCCGCAATCCAGCCCGCCGAAAGGTTCGTCACCATCCCGGCGAATTCATAAAGCAAGAACAGATAGGCCAGTTGGATCGGGCTGAACCCAAGGCTGTGGAAATGCAGCAAGACCAGCATCCGCAAGGCACCATCTGTCAGCATGAAGGCCCAATAGGCCGCCGTTACCGTCAGATAGGCTGCAAATCCTTCAGGCCGCGCTGTCACAACGCCGCCCCAACCATCCGGGCCACATCGACCATCCGATGCGCATAGCCCATCTCATTGTCATACCACGCATAAACCTTCAGCTGTGTCCCATTGACGACCATGGTCGACGGCGCATCAATGATCGATGATCGCGTGTCATTGGTGTAATCGGCGCTGACCAGCGGGCGTTCCTCATAGCCAAGGATGCCTTTCAGCGGCCCTTCGGCAGCGGCCTTGAACAGGGCGTTGACCTCTTCGACCGTGGTTTCGCGGGTCAACTCAAACACGCAATCGGTCAGCGAGGCGTTCAGCAGCGGAACCCGCACCGCGTGGCCGTTCAGGCGGCCCTTCAGCTCGGGATAGATCAGCGTGATCGCCGTGGCGCTGCCCGTTGTCGTCGGGATCAGTGAGTTCAGCGCCGATCTTGCCCGCCGCAAATCCTTGGCGGGGCGGTCCACGATGGTTTGGGTATTGGTCATGTCATGGATCGTTGTGATGGAGCCATGCTTGATCCCCAGCGCTTCGTGGATCACCTTCACCACCGGGGCGAGGCAGTTGGTCGTGCAAGAGGCAGCCGTGATGATGTTCTGCGTGGCCGGGTCATATTGATCATGGTTGACGCCATAGACGATATTGGCCGCCCCCCCATCCTTCACCGGGGCCGAGACGACCATTTTCTTGACGCCCGCTTCAAAATAGGGCGCGATCTTGGCTGCTGTCTTGAACACGCCCGTGCAATCCAGCACCACGTCGACACCGTTCAGCGGCAGCGCGTTCAAATCCCGCGTGCCGATGAAGGGTAGGCGCTTTCCGTCAATCGAAACGCTATCCGCATCCCAGCCAAAATCGGCAGGCCAGCGGCCATGGACAGTATCGAATTCCAGCAGATGGGCGTGCATCTCGGGGTCGCCCACGGCATCGTTGATCCATGCAATATCGGCACCGCTTTCCAGCAACGGGCGAAGGGCGAGCTTTCCGATCCGGCCCAATCCGTTCACAGCATAGGTTGTCATAGGGTGTCCTTTGTCCGGTTCAGCGCGATGTCATCGACGGCATTTTGAAGGGCCAAGCGGTCAAGGCTTTCGACCGAGAGGCTGGTGAAGGTTGAAATCAGGCGGGACAGGCTGCCATAGGCGCGCTGAAAGGCCAGTGCCTTTTCGGCATCGGTTCCCTTGGCTTGGGCCGGGTCCGGGATCCCCCAATGGCCTGTCACGGGCTGGCCCGGCCAAGCGGGGCAGTCCTCATTCGCGGCCTGATCGCAGACGGTAAAGACGAAATCCATCAGTGGCGCATCGGGTCGGTTGAACTCGGCCACGGATTTTGACCGCAAGAGCCCGATGTCATGGCCCTTGCTGTGCAGCAGTTCCACCGCAAAAGGGTTGAGGCTGGATTGCGGGCGCGTCCCGGCCGAAAACGCCGTAAACCGCCCCGCGCCCAAATCGCGCAGCAGCGTTTCCGCAAAGATCGACCTTGCCGAATTGCCTGAGCACAGGAACAGCACGTTGAAGGGCCGGCGGGAGCCACGCCCTGCGTTTTCTGCTGGTTTGGGATCAGCGGGGGCACAGAGTTCTGGCCGCCCCCGGCAGCAATCCAGCATCAGGTAGTCAAACATTTCGCGCACAGCCTCCATCGCTACGCCGTAGCGCAAAGAGGTTCCGACCCGGTGCTGCCGCAACAGCCCCGCTTGCGTCAGGGTTGCAAGATAGGCCGACAAGGTGCTGGCAGGCAGCGCCAAGGCTTCGGCCAATTCTCCGGCAGGAACATCATCGGGATGGCGGCGCATCAGCAGGCGAAACACCGCCAGTCTTTGCGGATGACCCAAGGTGGTGAGGCGGGGGGCGATTATATTTTCCATATTTCGAGAATAACGGAAATATCTGCATCCCTAAAGTGAATTTTTTATGACACCCGGCCTTCGCGCCCGGCCATGCCGGTTATTTACTTGCCGCAAGCCGTGGCAAAGATGTTAGCCATGAACAAACCCCCCATTCCCCAAGGCCGGAGACCGGATATGACCAAAGCATTCCTGAGCCATCTCGCCCAAGACCTTGAGGGGCTGAAACAGACCGGGCTTTACAAAACGGAGCGGGTCATTACGAGCCCGCAAGCCGGAACCGTCGCCTTGTCGGGCGGCAAGCAGGCGATCAATCTTTGTGCGAACAATTACCTTGGTCTGTCGGATAACGCCGATCTGATTGCCGCCGGGCAAGAGGCGCTGACCCGCTACGGTTACGGAATGTCCTCGGTCCGGTTCATCTGCGGCACGCAAGCCCCGCACAAGGCGTTGGAGGCGCGGCTGTCGCGGTTTCTGGGCTTTGAGGATACGATCCTTTACGCCAGTTGCTTTGACGCCAATACCGGCCTGTTTGAAACGATCCTTGGGCCGGAGGATGCGATCATCTCGGATGCGCTGAACCATGCCTCGATCATTGACGGGGTGCGGTTGTGCAAGGCGCGGCGGCTACGCTACGCCAATTCCGACATGGCCGATCTGGAGGCGCAGCTGATCGCCGCCGCCGATTGCCGGTTTCGGCTGATCGCCACGGATGGCGTCTTCTCGATGGATGGCTACATCGCCAAGCTGGGGCAAATCTGCGATCTGGCCGAGAAATACGATGCCATGGTGATGGTCGATGAAAGCCATGCGGTGGGCTTTCTGGGCAAGACCGGGCGCGGCAGTATTGAACATTGCGATGTGATGGGGCGGGTGGACATTGTGACCGGAACGCTGGGCAAGGCGCTGGGTGGGGCCTCGGGCGGCTATACCTCGGGGCGGCGGGAGGTGATCGACTGGCTGCGCCAACGCTCCCGGCCCTATCTGTTTTCCAACACGCTGGCCCCGATGATCACCGCCACGACCCTGACGGTGCTGGATATGCTGGAAGCCTCAACAGATCGGCGTGACCGGCTGATGGAGAATGCGGCCCATTTCCGCGCGCGGATGTCGGCGGCAGGGTTTGACCTTTTGCCCGGCGAACATCCGATCATCCCGGTGATGCTGCGCGACCCCAAGCTGGCGCAGGACATGGCAGCCCGGCTTGATGCGCGCGGCGTGTACGTCGCCCCGTTCAGTTTCCCGGTGGTGCCGCGTGGGCAAGACCGGATCCGCACCCAGATGTCCGCCGCCCATGACCGCCCCACATTGGACCGCGCGATTGACGCCTTTATCAGCGTTGGCACAGAGATGGAGATCCTCGCATGAGCAATCAGATGAAAGCCCTCGTCAAGGCACGGGCAGAGCCGGGTCTGTGGATGCAAGAGGTACCGGTGCCCGAACCGGGGCCGGATCAGGTGCTGATCAAGGTGCGCAAATCCGCGATCTGCGGCACGGACGTGCATATCTGGAAATGGGATGAATGGTCGGCCAAGACGGTGCCGGTGCCGATGGTCGTCGGGCATGAGTTCTGCGGTGAGATCATGGATTGCGGGGCTGCGGCGCGCAAGTACAAGATCGGGCAGCGCGTCTCGGGTGAGGGGCATCTGGTGTGCGGCACCTGCCGGAACTGCCGCGCGGGCCGGGGGCATCTGTGCCGCAACACCAAAGGCGTGGGCGTGCATCGTCCCGGCTCTTTCGCGGAATATCTGTGCATCCCCGAGGCGAATGTCGTGCCGATCCCCGATGACATCCCGGATGAGATTGCCGCCATTTTCGATCCGTTTGGCAATGCGGTGCATACCGCGCTCAGCTTTGATCTGGTGGGAGAGGATGTGCTGGTCACCGGCGCTGGGCCGATCGGGATCATGGGCGCGCTGGTGGCGCAAAAGGCGGGCGCGCGCAAAGTGGTGATCACCGATATCAGCCCCTACCGCATCGCGCTGGCCAAGCGGATGAAGGTGCAGCATGTGGTCAATGCCGCTCAGGAAGACCTGCGCGATGTGATGGCCTCGCTTGGCATGACCGAAGGCTTTGACGTGGGGTTGGAGATGTCGGGCGCGGCCCCGGCGATGCGCGACATGATCGACAAGATGAACAATGGCGGCAAGATCGCCCTTCTGGGCATTGCGCCCACGGAATTCGCGGTGGATTGGAACAAGATCATCTTCAAGATGCTGAACGTCAAAGGCATCTATGGCCGCGAGATGTATGAGAC
>JAQWYA010000118.1 GCA_029254215.1 Pseudorhodobacter sp.
ATATTACTTGGCTTCGCCAGAGATAAACGCATCGCAAACGACGACGCCGCGAAAAGCCGCGCCGGTGCGATATCGCAGCTTAACGATATTGGCCATATTGCCTGCGCGGTTGGCTTGGACGGTTTCGTCACCGCAGACAGTCGGCTGGCAAAACTCGCTTACGCCACCTACGAACCGTTTGGCATTTCGACAGCTGTCTACCATGCCAGTTTCAAAGCCGAAGGGCGGATGTTCAATCTTGTCGGCGAGAACTATTGGCCGTGAAGAAGCCGCAACTGACCTGAATGGCGGCTCGCCCGCCGCCCCCCCCCGCCGTACGGATGCTGTACGTAGGCTGTACGCAAACCAGCCGCTCTTTTTTCCGCCTCTGCCTTTAGCTACGCAGCACCGCCCACCGGGCCATAACCGTCACCGGGCCAGTGGCCTTTCCGGTCATTTTCGCTCAGCCCAGCCAGGTCGCGTAGTCGCTGACCAGCAAATGGGTGGGGGCCACATCCTCTTCGATCTTGGCGAAGCGGCCAATCGGTTCCCGAAAGATGTTGTCCGTTTCATCATCATTGACGGTGGAGACTTCGCCGATCAAGACCTCCCCCCCCTCGCCCCAAAAGGCATGCCAGTCGCCGGGCATCAGGGTGACGCTTTCGCCCGGCGCCAGCCTCAGCTTTTCGCCGGGGGCATAGTCGCGCCGGATCCCGTCGCAATAAACCACGCCACCGCGATCTTCCGCGAACCGGGCCTGATCGTCAGAGCCATAAAGCTCCACCACCAGCGTGGCACCGCCGCGGTTGATGATATCCTCGGCCTTGAGGACATGGGTGTGCATCGGGCTCAGCTGATCCTGACGCGAAATCAAAAGCTTCTCGGCATAGCACATGCCCCCACCGCGTTGCAGGTCGGCAAGGCGACCGTTGCGCAAAGTGAACAGAAACAGGCCCATCGCGTCATAATTGCCCGCACCGTAATCGGTAATGTCCCAGCCGCAGCGGGCGTCGATCACATTGCGGGCGATGTCCTTGCGGGATTGAAAGTCGGCCGGAGTCCAATAGGCGAAGGGCGGCAAAGCAAATCCGTAGCGGCGGATCAGATCATCCGCCTCGGCCATGATGGCGTTGATGGTCGAGCGTTTCATGCGGCGATCTCTTGTGCGCTGAGGATTTCGATGACCATTGCGGCGGTCCATGTAAAGGCATCGCCACCACAGGCTTCGGCGTTGATCGCGCCGTAATATTCTGCAAAGCCGCTTTGTTCAATGAGGCGCAAGCAATCGCGGTTGATCCGGTCGGCCATGACGGTTCTGCCCGCACGCTCCAGCCCATCCGCAATCATGTAGTTCACGATCAGCCAGATTGGCCCGCGCCAGTAGCGCAGGGCGTCGAATTCGGGTGCGGTCGGATCATGGCTGGGCACAAGGTAATTGCAGCTTTTGGCCAGCACCTCGATCCGGTCGGAAATGGCTTTTGCTCTTGCGCCGGGGATCGGGGCAAAGGCGGCAAGGATTCCCCCGATGGAAGCGCTGTCCACCAGCGCGCCAATCGCGCGATCATAGCAGAGGTATTGGCCGTGCTGATTGCTCCACAGGCTTTCCATGGCGGCGATGGCTTTGTTTGCCATCGCGCGCGACTGGGTTGCGATCTCGCTCTCGCCCAGCGTTTCGGCCAGATCGGCCAGATCGACGCAAGAGCGGATCAGGATCGCGTTGAAGCCCGGATCGACGATCTGGAAGGGCGAGGCATCATGCAGTTGCGCATTGTCCCAGCCAAGGCTGCGGAATTTCTGAACCAGCCAGATATAGCGCTTGTACTGCTCATCCGTGGGCCGATGCGCAGGATTGGCGTGGCTGGTGTCGCGGCGGGTGAAGGGCTGGACGCCTTCTGTCGGCACGCGCTCAAAGGCGGCGTCCCAATCGACCGAATTGTCCCGCCCGCTTTCCCACGGGTGGATGATCGCCACAAGGCCCGTGCCCTTCGGATCGCGGTTGGCAAAGAACCATTGATGCCAAGCGTGGATGCGCGGCAGAAGCGCGCGCGCCTTGCTTGCCGCCAAGGCCTTGTCCCGCGCCCGGTCAAAAATCCGCCGGGCGGCAAAGCCCGCAACAGGGGGCTGCGTGATGCCGGATGTGGGCACAGTACGCCCGGTTGCCCAAACATCCGGGCCGGGGAAGTAACCATCATCCATCTGGTGGAAAATGATATGCGGCACCATCCCATCCTCCCATTGATGGGCGAACAGCGTTTCAATCTCTGTCCAGGCGCGAGGCTCGTCGAAATGCGCAAAGCCAAGGGCGCAAAGCGCGCTGTCCCAGTTCCACTGGAAGGGATAAAGCCCGTGCGTCGGCACCGTATAGCTTCCGCGATCATTCTTGCGCATCACGGATTTGGCTTGGTCAATCATCTGCTGTGTCATGGGGGGTCTTTCAGGCTACTGCCAGCGTGGTGTCGGGATCAAACCAGCGGACACGGTCGGCTTGGGGGGCAAGGGTCAGGGTTTGGCCGGGCTTCACAACCGTGTCGCTGTCCAGAATGACGCGGAACAAAGCCTCGTCGATCTGGCAAGTGACCAGCAAATGCGCGCCCAGCGGTTCAACGATCTTGGCCGTTGCCACAAGTCCGCTTTCGGCCTGCTGCATGTCTTCGGGCCGGATCGCGAAGTGCAAACCGGGCTTGTCGGCTTTGGGGCCATCAAGGGTTTGGCCAGCGACCTGCCATTTTCCGGCCCCTGCCGGGGTTGCGGGCAGGAAGTTCATAGGCGGGTTGCCGATGAAACTCGCGACAAACCGAGCCGAAGGATTACGGTACACCTCGATCGGAGAGGCGGCCTGCACGATATTGCCCTGATGCATCACGCTGATCCGGTCGGCCATGCTCATCGCCTCAACCTGATCATGGGTCACATAGATCGCCGTGGTTTTGCTTTCGGCCAGCACGCCCTTCAACTCAGCCCGCATTTCCATGCGCAGCAGCGCATCGAGGTTCGACAGCGGCTCATCCATCAAGATCACATCCGGTTCCATCGCCAGCGCGCGGGCAACCGCAACCCGCTGGCGTTGACCGCCCGACAATTCCCCCGAATAGCGCTTGAGCAGCATTTCGATATGCATCAAGCCTGCAACCCGTTCGACCCGGCGCTTCACCTCGTCATTGGGCCGCTTTTGCATCCGCAGACCAAAGCCGATGTTTTCAAACACCGTCAGATGCGGAAAAACGGCGTAGTTCTGAAACACCATCGCAATGCCGCGATCCTTGGGGGACAGGTGGTCAATCCGCTTGCCGCCGATCCAAACCTCGCCCGAGGTGGCGGTTTCAAGCCCCGCAATGATCCGCAGCAAGGTGGATTTGCCACAGCCGGACGCCCCCAGCAGGACCATGAATTCCTGATCTGCGATGGTCAGATTGATATTGTTGAGCGCCTGATACGCGCCAAAGCTTTTGGCGACATTCTTGATCTGGATTTCAGCCATTCTACGGGTTCCTTTTCTGACAAGCGCGCCGCCTTAGCGGTTCGCGATGCCCCACATGGCAAAGAGATATTTGCGCACGGCGAAGATGAAGATCAGCGCGGGCACGACGAGGATAAAGCCGCCTGCGAATTTCAGGTGCAGCGGAGAGGTGTCGAGGTTTTGCAGCAAGAACGCCGTCAATGTGCGGTTCTCGATGGTCAAGACAGCGGCGGCAAACACCTCATTCCACGAGATCACGAAAGCGAAAATCGCAGAGGCCGTGATGCCCGGAAGGATCAGCGGCAACACAACCTTGGTGAAGGCGGTCAGGCGGGTGCAGCCCAGCGTCCATGCGGCTTCTTCCAACTCAATCGGGATGCCCGAAAACAACGAGAAGGTGATCAGAACCGCAAAGGGAATGGCAAGGGTCGTATGCACCAGCGCAAGGCCAAAGGCCGTATCATCAAGCCCGGTCTGGATGAACATGACCGCAAGCGGCAGCGCCAAAAGCGGCAGCGGAAAGGCGCGAGCCAGGAGGATCAGCAGACGAAACAGCTCTTTCCCGCGAAAGTCGAAGCGCGACAGCGCATAGCCCGCCGGTGCCCCGATCGCGATAGACATTACCATGGTCATGAGGGCCACAATCACCGAATTCTTCAGCGCGGTCAGCATCCCGGCGAAGCCTGCAAAGAATTGCAAGCTGCCGAAATCAAACTCCGGAATGAAGGATTTGGGAAAGCTGTTGACGGCCTCTGGTGAAGATAACGTGTTGATCAGCAATAAGTAAATCGGCACGATCACCCAAGCGCAGAGAAACACCACTGAGGCCACATACAGAAACCGGCCCGATTTGCGGGTATCCTGCGAGACGTCCAGCACGGTTGCATCGGTCATATCGAGGCTCCTTTCGGGACGCGCAGAATGCGCAGGATGATCAGCGTGAAGCCGATAGAGATGCCAAGGATGATCAGCGCCATCGCAGCCGCAGCACCACTGTTGAGAAGGTCAAACTGATAGGCATAGGTTTCGCCCATCAACACCGGGAAAAGCGTGCCGCCAAGGGCTGCGACCACGGCGAAAATCTCGAACGCGAGGATAACGCGCAACACAAGCGCTGTTTGCAGGCTGGGGCGCAGCATCGGCAGGGTGATGCGCGTGAACTGCTTCCATTTGGATGCGCCAAAGACATCTGCAGCCTCGTAATATTCCTTAGGGATCAAGCCGATCCCCGCCACAAGGATCACCAGCATGATCGCCGTTGCGCGCCAGATCTCGGCCAGAGCGATGGCCAGAAACACAACGCCCGGATGCTGATAGGTCAAGAAGTTCACAGGCTTGTCGATCACGCCCAGACCATTCAGCATGGAATTGAGAAACCCGGATTGCTCAAAGATCGCGAGCCAGATGATACCGGCCGCAAGATCCGAAATCCCAAGCGGGATTGTCCAGATATAGAGGATCAGATCGCGACCCTTCTGCATTTTGCTGACCATCGTGGCCATCAAAAGCGCAAGCGCCAACTGAACCGGCACAACCGCCGCCGCCAGCAGCAGCGTATTGCGCAGCGAGATCGGGAATTTCCAGTAGTCCACAACTTCGCGGAAGTTCTCCAGCGACCAGCCTTCCTGCGACCCGAAGGCCTGCTTCGCCACAAGAACGAAGGGATAGAGGAAGAACAGGCCCAGAAACAGCGTGACCGGCAAAATCAGGACGTACGGCAAAACGCGCGCGTTCATCGCAGCACTCCTCTCTGGCGCAAAACCGCCATCTGAACATCTGTGGGGTTAAGGCTGTCCGGGCCGATTATGGCCCGGACTTTCGGCAATGTCTTGCGACAAGCGCCGTTATTCGACCGGGCACGCGCCCTCGGACGGCGCATCGGGAGCCCAGCAGGGCGCGCCGGTTGCAGTCATGATGGCCGCAAGCTTGCCCTTCTGGTCATCCAGAACGGTCCGGATATCCTGACGGGCCAGAATGATCCGCTCGAACGTGTCAACGAAGACGCGGTTGAAGTCGCCGCCCTTGTCGCCCAGACCCGCAGGCAACAAACCGGGGTTGGCATCTGCAGCGCCGCTCATCTTGGCGATGGCCGCACCGGCTGCCTGAACGGAGGCGGGCAGATCATCAGGAAGGGCAACATCGACCACCGGGAAGAAGTTGGTGGCCCGCAGTGTTGCAATCTGGGTCTCTGGCTTCAGCATGTACTGAACCAAGGCCATGGATGCCTCCATGTCGGGGGCTGTGCGCGGGATCGCCACACCCGCCAGAACCGGCATGAAACCACGCCCGGTCGGGCCTGCGGGGGCGGGGAAAGCCACGAAATCATCCGGACGCTCGTTGAATGCCCCTGCAAGACGCGAGGTGTAATCGAAAACGATCCAGGCATCGCCGGACAGCAACTGTTCCTGCATGAACGAGAAGTTGGTCGATGCGGGGTTCGTATGCTCCCACAGCTCAGCGAATTTCTCCCAAGCGGTCACGGCGGCATCGGAGGCAAAGGTGCGCACAACGCCATTGGTGTAGGACGGATAGAGGTAGCCTTGGAAGAAGCGATGCTTCAACCCGTCCGGCCCTGCCGGAAAGCCGAACTTGGCCTCGCCGGTGGCTTCATGCACTTTGGCGGCCCAGGCGATCAGCTGATCATAGGTCAGCGCGTCAATATCCGCCCCTTCGGGCAAGTACTGCAACGCCTCCTTGTTCGCCGCCATGATATAGCTGGCCTGCATCCAAGGGATATATTGCATCTGATCCGTGCCGAGCTTGGCAAGCGTGTTGAAAGTCGCGCTTTTCGCCATCGCCCCCACATCGGTCAAATCGACCAGATCATCGGGATTCATTGCCGAAAAATCGCCGTGCAGCGCGCCCAGCAAACCGATCGAGCCAGAGCCTGCCTGCAATTCGGCGTTCAGACGGGTAATCCATGGGCCACCGTCATTCGGCTGATAATCAACACCAGCGGTGTAACCTGAAAGAACCTGCTCGCGCATGGCTTGGGATTCTTCAACGGGTTTGGCCTGTGTTGACCAGAACAGAACTTCGGCCTGCGCCGCAACGGCGACGCAGGACAGAGCGATGGCAGAAGCCGCGCCCGCGAATTTTGAAATTAGGGTCATGTTTCCTCCCGGAAATATAGTTCGGGGCCGACCTCCCTGTCGGCGCCCGTCGATCAGCAGTTCTGCCCACCACGAGGGCCGGGCAGCAGGGTCGGGGTCAAAACAACCTGACGGGAAGGACCCGAGAGTCGAATCGTCCGAATACCCGGACTATGATATAACGATATATCTTGCGTTAACGATCTTAAGGGAAGAATCTGGGCCATTCCGGGTCTCAGGCCCCAAAACCTGCAGTTATCGCTTGTTATTTGCCTGAATTTACCTGACTATATAGGTATATCGATGTATCCAATCCGCAGGAAAAAATGTCTGGAAAGCCGACCCTGGGAACTGTTGCCAAGGAAGCGGGGGTGTCGATTCCGACCGTCAGCCAGGTTTTGCGCGGCACCGGGCGCATCTCGGAAAAGACGCGCGACCGCGTTTTGCAAGCGGCCAAAACCCTGCATTATGTTCCCGACCAGCGGGCCGCCGCGATGCGCTCCGGCGAGAACCGAGAGATCGGTTTTGTCATCAATCAGCTCTCCAACCCGTTCAACGCCGAGGTCATCAGCGGCGTGGTCGATCTGCTGGAGGCGGAAGGCTATCTTGTCTCTATCCTCGACACGCGCGACAACGCCGGTCGTCAGGGGCGACAGCTAGAGGCGTTTATCCGGCATGGGCGCGGCGGTTTGATCTGGGTTCCGGCGCTGGCGACGCCGGATGACACCTTCGATCTTCTGGCCGCGCATGGCGTTCCCACGGTCACATTCCTGCGGAACCTTCGGCCGGATTTCGACCATGTCGGCCTCCGAAATGCCGAAGCGACAGCGGTCGCCACGCGGCATCTCTTGGCTTTGGGGCATCGGGACATCGCCTATTTTGGCGGCACGGAAATGACCCCTGTGCGCAAAGAGCGGATTGCGGGTTTTCAAAAGGCGCTTTCTGAAAAGGGGGCGGGCGTCGGCGTCGTCTGGGACTCCGAAGACAATAAACTGGCCGGGCTGAATGCGATGCTTGACCTGCATCGGACCCACCCCAAGATCACGGCGGTGGTCTGCAATGGCGATGTTGTGGCGCTTGGCGCTTGTCTGGCCCTGCAACGCATCGGGCTTGCGCCGGGCAAAGACATTTCGGTCACCGGGTTTGACGACATTCAGGACGCCGCTGTGGCCACCCCGCCCCTGACAACCATGGGGGTGTCGCCGCATAAGCTTGGCCGCAAGCTTGCGCAGGTTCTTCTTGACCGCATCCGCGACCCGGAAATGCCCGTCACCGTTTCTGAGATTTCAGCGGACCTGATCATCCGGGAGACAACCGGCGCACCGCCGAAGGCATAATCCAATTCGCCATCGCCAAGGGTCCAACGAGGCGCGAGGCCGCTTTGCCAAGGCCGCGCGGGACATGATGGCCCGTCGCAATCAATTCATAATGGCATAATTCAAAAGGCCGTCGCCATAGCTTGGCGACGGCCTTTTAAGATCAAGGGTTGCGCCCTGTCACGCTACGGCCCGCAAGGGTGTTGCCTTCAAATCCGGCGCAACACCCCTGTTGGCCATCCCATTAAGCCTGACGGCGGCGATCTTCCTGCTCGAAAGCTTCAAGGTTGTAGAGGTCTTCTGGGCGCTTGCCGTTGCTCAGCGCTTCAGAGAACCAAGCGGGCTGACGGCCACGACCGGACCATGTCACAGCCGGGTCTTCCGGGTTGCGATATTTGCGGATCGCTTTGACGCGGGTATTTTTCGGTTTGTCATTCTCGGCGGCGAGTTCAATCAATTCACCAAGCTTGAAACCCATCTCTTTTGCCATTGAAACAAGACGTGCATGCGCATCGATCTTCTCACGATGTTCTTTCATCGAGATCACTTTATCTAGATCGACGCGGAGCTGCTTGAGTTCAGGGAGTGGCAGTGTTTCAATGGCAAGAGTGGACATGATTTCCTCACTTTTTAGTGGCTTAAGGGTTTGTGTGCCGGATTGGACAGTTTTGCGTTGCAGCAGCAGGGCCGCGTTACGACGACGAAGATCGCGCGGAACAGGGTGCGAAATCACGATCCGTTGCTTCCTCGGCGGCACGAAGTCCTGCATCAAAGCGATGTTTGGAGATTGGCCAACGCAAAGTAGCATCGCATATCGCCCGACGTTCCGAGCCCAGATCATCCCCCGACACGAAGGACGAAACGGCAACAACAATGCACTCGGGTACCGTTAGCCGGAAGTTCAAAAGCCAGTCGACAGCATCTTCGACCGCCTCAAAAGCATCCAGATTGACAATGGCATGGGTGGATTGCTCAAACTGCGCCCTGTTGACGATCAACTCTGGCACGGGCTGCACGCTTGACAACAAAGGGCCTGCGTCACCAACGACGCTGCGCAAGTCGGACAATTCCCGGGCCGAGAAGCCGAGCGCACACATCGCCCTGACCGGAGACCTGACTTGGGCTGGTGCAACGCGCTTGTTGCTCCAAGCCATGCTATTGCAGTCATCGAGACTGGGCAAATGTGAGATCTTTGGCGCTTTGTCCGTCCGCGCAAGGCGCGGCGCGGGGATGACGCTGCGCGAAAAAACTCCGTGGCGGCTCAGCATACTGCACCCCCTTTTACAATGAAGAACCCGATACCGGCAGCCGACAGGGCAGAGCCGATGTCTTCAAAAACTGCCAAAACCTCAGGGTTATTTTGGACGGGAGACGCCTGAATGCCCGTCAAGACAATGACCTCAATCGCCGGGTTCTGGTGTTTTAGGGCT
Source organism: Pseudorhodobacter sp. (assembly GCA_029254215.1). Lineage (GTDB taxonomy): Bacteria > Pseudomonadota > Alphaproteobacteria > Rhodobacterales > Rhodobacteraceae > Pseudorhodobacter. The sequence continues at coordinate 9,275 of JAQWYA010000118.1, forward strand.
TGAAGGTCGGCCGCGTTGCGCTGCCAGAAGTCAAAATCGCAAACAACAGGACCGGTACCGAGTTCATCTGAATCTGCGACGGAGTGAAGAACGGTGAACCCAAGGGCTTGCAAGACCGAAACCCAACCATCGGCCCGATTGCGCCGATCCGAGAGGTAAAACAAGGTCTCTTCCTCAAGGGCCCAAGATGCCTGCGCAACGGACCCGAGGCTATGCGCCAAAGCACTCCGATCAGAATGCCGAGGGGATTGATCCGGGTATGTCAGCATCATTTCCCTCATTTTTCTCCCCCCCCTGCATCGCTCGCCGATGCACCCACCCAACACAGGGCTTTGATTCCGTTCACTAGATTGCGGTGCGCGGATCAGCTTTAAAGGTCAGAAACTGACCCCCAAACTCGGCCCGTTTCGTCTCTTGGCTCAGCACCACACCCATGTTTCTTTGTTAAAAATACCGTAAGATTTTAACTATAAGAACGGATGCAATCGATAATATCGGGGGAGGAAGGGTGTTGGTGATACTTTGGAGATGCGTTAGGGTTAGCCCGGACGGGCCTCACTGCCCGAAAGATACTTTCAGGGCCACAAAAGCAGGGTCTAGCTGCGGGGAACGGCAAGACCGCCCTCCCCCCGCTTAGCATCGAAGGGGGTCAGGGGCCTGCCTGCTGTTTTCTGTCCAGCGGATCAGTTCGCCGCGTGATCCGATAATCCCGCCGCTATTTTCTGGCGCGCTGCAATCGCGGCGGCCTTCAAGCTCGGCAAAAAATCGATGAAGGCGTCCTGCGCATCCTCACGCACCAAGGTCTCTGCTCTTTGCAGTTTCAACCCAAACTGAAGGAGCCCGACCATTGTGGTCGATCCAATCGCGCGATGCAGAAGATCAGCCGCTTCTGGCGAAAACGTAAGAGCAGCCTCAAGGGCGCTATCAATATCAGAACGGACATTTCGCAACAGCTTCAGCCCATCTTCTGGGCCAACAAGGTCAAACAATTCCTGGAAATCTGGCTTGAGCGGTTCTTTTACCGGAACGCTTTCCAAAAGCATGTCGAAATCCCCCAGACGCGCCTTCTCGGACAGAAAGCTTGCAAGATCTGCAAATCCAAAGGGTTTGTGCAAGACATAATCCAGTTGCGTTTCCTCAGGGAGGGCCTCCGCACCGAAGGTTGTATCCGCTGTCATGGCCACGATAATGCTGGCGGCGCATTGCGTCCCATTGCGGATATGGGAGGTCGCTTCCAAACCATCCATTCCGCCGGGCATATTGATGTCCATAAAGATGATATCGTATCGGCGCAGGCTGGCAGATTGAACAGCCGCTTCGCCGCTCTGGACGTGGTCAGCTACAAAGCCAAGGCGTTGGATCATGCGGGCTGTCAGCAAAGCATTGGTCGTATTGTCATCCACCACCAGAAAGCGCAGTTGAAGTCCCTTCAGCGCCTCAGTCTCATCAGACACAGTTTCTGGGTCTTCAGCGCCCTCATAGGCCTCAAGCGGGATTTCAAAGTAAAACTTGGTGCCAACGCCGACCTGGCTTTCGACGGCAAGCCGCCCCCCCATTTTCTCGACAGCAATGCGCGCAATCTTAAGCCCAAGGCCCGTACATTTTCGACGCTCCACCTCTGAGCGATGAGCATTTGTAAAGAAAACCTCAAAGATATTTCCCAAGTCTTCGGCCGGGATCCCGCTCCCCGTGTCCTCCACACAAACCGCCAGACGATGGCCTTTGCCTTCTGCCTCGGTAAAGTCCAACCTTACAGTCACCCACCCGTTCTTGGTGAATTTGATCGCATTTCCCATCAGGTTGTACAGGACCCGCACAAAACTCTGGGGCATACCCAGCCATTGCGCATCCGGCATCGCGCCAGTGACATTCAAATTCAGCTGATTGCCGTAGTCGCTTGCCAGTGCCCGCAACTCATTTGAGATACGCGAAACTGTGCGTGCAGGTGAAAACGGTGTTACAGGTTCACTGACTTCGTCAAGCCGGGTGACTTCCAAAACATCATTGACCTGCATCAGACTGCGGTTCGCACAGTCTTTTGCCGTGCTTATCAATTCCTCGGTTTCCGGGTCCAGTCCCTTTTCTTCGATCAGATCGAGAGACGCAATCAGCCCGTGAATGGGGGTCCGCAGCTCATGGCTCATCACCGCAAAAAAGGCAGACTTGGTCCGCGCCAGACGTTCTGCTTCTTCTTTTGCTTCGCGCATGGAGGCCTCATAGGCGACCTGGTCTGAAACATCCTGAATACAGATCATGATCATTGTGTGGCCATGCATATCCTTGTGGGCCCTGACCGACATTGCAATCGGAAACTCCGTTCCGTCTCCGCGCAGAGATGTTGATCTGACCCGACCCCGCGTCAAAAGCTCATGGTAGCCCGTCAACCGAAAGTTTTCCAAAGATTGATGGAATGCTTTTTGCCGTTGCGCGGGGATCAGAATGTCAGCAGCGTTCTTTCCAATAGTGTCGGCTTCCTTGCGCTCGAAAATCTGTTCAGACGCAGGGTTGAAAGACAGGATTCGCCCATGTGAGTCCATGGAAATGATGGACGAAAGCGAGGCTTCGTAGACCATGCGCACCGTGTCGGCTGCGGCTGCAACCATCCGCACTTGATCCGCTGCACGGCGGCTCACCCGGAAGGCAATCAGCATGGCGGTTGCGATCACCGCCAAAAGAATGACCGTCGTGATCATGAACCGAAGCCAGATCGCCGCGTTTTCCTGACGTTGATTCATCGAGATCTGCACAAAAAAATTCAGCGTTCCAACGACCAGAGACCGAATATGACGATGCAACGCCAAAAGCCGCGTCTCCAGTGCGGTCAAAACCGAGATGTTTGTCAGATCCGCCGTGTCGATCAAGGTCGCAAGGTCGTTTACATCGTCTCTAATGGCTTGGACTTCCCCTTGCAGATGGCTGATCCCAGACTTGCCCGCAAGGAGAGTGCCGATCACATCAATCCGGCTGTAAAAGACATCGAAAGGCACAGTGACTAAATCTGCCTCGAAGGCTTCAGAAGTCTCAGTGCGCGACAGCGTAAGCTGGGCGCGCAAGACTGACTCCATAAGCTTCTGGTAATCCACTTCGACTTGGGTGATCAGCCAAATGCGGTTATCCGCCTTTGCCGTCTGTAGCTCCTGTGACTTCTGATAGAAATCAAAAGCGATGTACATGAGCACCAAAAACACGAAAGCGATCAGCGCCATCAGGCTTCGGATTCCAAGGATACATTTCAGATCGGCTGGCTGTGTTATTACTCCT
>JAQWYA010000013.1 GCA_029254215.1 Pseudorhodobacter sp.
GCTGCGTCTGTACGGGGGCTGTACAGAGGCTGTACAGGGGCTGGCCCCGAAACATACAGTCTTTTCGCCGATCCTCCGGGCTGATACGACAGGGCCATGCTCAGCTATCAACACCATTACCATGCCGGAAATCCGGCCGATGTTCACAAGCATTCCCTGCTTGCCTGGATGCTCGATTATCTTGTCCAGAAGGACAAGCCGCTCACCTATATCGAAACCCACGCAGGGCGCGGCGTTTATGATCTGGGCGACCCTGCCGCCCTGAAAACCGGAGAGGCGGCAAAGGGTGTTTCCCTTTTGGAACAAGGCTTTGCGCCGGATCATCCCTATGTTCAGCGGCTGAGTGAGACACGCTTCAAATATGGGCCGAACGCCTATCCGGGCTCGCCTTTGATTGCGGCGATGACGCTGCGCGAATGCGATCCGATGTTCATGGCGGAGTTGCATCCGGGCGAAAACGCGGTGCTTGCCAGCCATCTGACCGATTGGGGCGCGCATATCCGGCAAGAGGAGGGGCTGAAAATGGCGATCTCCATCGCCCCGCCAACCCCCCGCCGGGGCCTGATGCTGGTGGACCCCTCCTATGAGGTGAAGGCCGAATATGAAAGCCTTCCCAAGGACTTGGCCAACGTAGCCCGCAAGTGGAACGTGGGGATTCTCGCGCTTTGGTACCCGATCCTTGCGGCGCAAACCCATGCCCCGATGCTGGCCGAGCTGTTGCGCGGCTTCCCCGATGCCTTGCGCCACGAGGTCCGCTTTCCGCCCGTCCGGGACGGTCATCGCATGGTCGGATCGGGGATGTTCATCGTCAATCCGCCCTATGGTCTGCAAGAGGAAGTGGATCGGGTTTCCGCAGTGTTCAAGGCGAAAGGATAAGGGATGTCAAAGGGTTACTGGGTCGTTCATGTCGAGGTGGCCGATGCCGCTGCCTATCAGGCCTACCGGGAGAAGGTGGGCGCGGCGCTGGCGGAGTTCGGCGGGCGGTTCTTGATCCGCGCCGGGGCGCAAACGGTGCTGGAAGGGGCCGCAAAACCCCGCACGGTCGTGATTGAATTTCCCAGCGTTCAGGCGGCAACCGATTGTTATCATGGGGATAAGTATCAGGCTTTGCTGAAACTGCGTCTTTCTGCGGCGACGGCTGATCTGGTGATCGTCGAAGGTTGGGAGACCCCCTGACCCTATGATTTGCGGACCTTTGCCCAGAACCGCAGCATCAGCAAAAGGGCGGCGACCGATAGCCCCACCGTCAGGCCAAGCCATAGGCCAACCCCGCCAGATCCCAATGGAAAAGCAAGGGCATAGCTGATCGGGATCCCGATCACCCAATAGCTGAGCGTGGCAATCCACATCGGCGCGCGGGTATCCTTGAGCCCGCGCAAAAAGCCCAAAGCCATGACCTGCGTGGCGTCCACCATCTGAAACAGCGCCGAAAGCGCCAGCAGCACCGTGCCAAAGGCGATGATCGCGCCGGTGTCCGGGTTGCCGGGGTCCAGAAACAGCGAGACGATCTGCTCGGGCAGGGTCAGGAACAGGACCACCATCGAAACCCCAAAGCCCAGCGACAAGGCCAGCGCCACCATCGCCCCGTCGCGAAGCCCTTGGGCATCATCCCGCCCGGTCGCATTGGCGACCCGGATCGTTGCGGCGTTGGACAGACCCAGATGGACCATGAAGGCCAGCGCCGTCACCTCCAGCGCGATGCCATGCGCCGCCAGCTCGATCGTGCCGATCCAGCCCATCATCAGCGCAGAGGCCTGAAACAGGCCGCCCTCGGCCAGCCCGGTCAGGCCAATCGGCCAACCCAGTCGAAACACTTGCCCCATGGCCTGCCAGTCCGGCCGCCAAAAGCGCTGAAACAGGTTGAAACGCCGCAGCGCCGGTTGCCAATGGGCGTAAAGGCCAAGGGCGACAACCGTCAGCACCTGCGTCAGGACAGAGGCAATCGCCGCCCCCGTCACCCCCAGCTCTGGTGCGCCCCAATTGCCGAAGATCAACATCCAGTTGATCCCGGCATTGGCCACGGCAGCGGCGAGCGTGATCCACAGAACGACCTGTGTCCTTTCAAGCGCTGAAAGGTAGCTTTTCAGGGCCATGACCAGAAGCGCGGGGATCATCCCGAACCCTGCGATGCGCAAATACTCTTGCGCCAGCGCCGAGACATCAGGTTGCTGGCCCAGTGCAAGCAGAATGGGCCCAGACCACCAGAAAATCGGATAGCAGGCCGCGCCGAACAGGAACGACAGCCACAACCCCATCCGGGTGTCGCGGCGGACCTGCGTTTCATCCTTGCGCCCAAGGGCTTGGGCGACCATCGGCAGGATCGCCTGTCCAAAGCCCGAGCCGAGGATGAAGACGATGAAAAAGGCCGAAGCGCCCAGAACCACGGCGGCAAGCTCTGTCACGCCGTACCAGCCGAGCATCACGGTATCGGTCACATGCAGGGCCATTTGCGCCAGATGGCTGCCGATGATCGGCAGGCCCAGCGTCAGAACGGCCTTGGCATGGGCGGTTTTCCCGAGAGGTGCCGAATGGATTTGGGAAGGGGCGAGGGTCATTCTCTTCGCTTACGCCTCAAATCCGGGTGACGCAAGCGGCAGCGCATCGGGCCGGGACGGGCGCGCGAAGCTGGCAGAAGGATCAGGTATTTTTTCCAAGAAGAAGCCCATGGGGTGGGTTTTGGGTCAGATCGCGGCGCGGAGCATCTGCACGGAGAGGAGGACGACAACAAGGCCCGCAAAGACCTCGATCACCGGGGCCGCGCGGGCAAGGCGGCCGCCTGACAGCGCCTCAAGCGTGCCTGCCCGCGCCCAGACCGAGAGGGCGGCAACCGCGACCGTGATCAAGGCCGTGCCAAGGCCCATGGCATAGGCCCCCGCGATGCCAACCGCGTCGATGCCCAGCCGCCAGCACAGGATCAGAAGGAACAGCGCGCCCGTGCAAGGCCGGATCGCGATGGCGCCGATCACCAGAAGAGCGTCGCGCAGGCTGTGGACGCGGCTGAGTTGTTCGGGCGTCGGGCCATGGGCGTGGCCGCAACCGCAGGCCGCGTCATGGTGGTGGTCATGGGAATGGGCGTGAGAATGGGCGTGATCCTTGTGGCTCTGTCCGGCGGATTGAGAGGCTCGCAACCGCCGCGCACCACGCCAGATCAGCCAGATCCCGATCAGGCCGATCGCCGCATAGCTGGCGGGGGCAAAGACTGTTTCGGTCACCTCCACCATCGCCTCGCGCGTCAAATCAAGCAGCCAGACCCCGGAATACACCAGCAGAACCGCTGTCGTCGCCTGCGCGAGGCTGGAGCCGATCGCGATTGCCAAAAGCGGCCCGAGCCGGATGTTTTCCGCCAGCCCATAGCCGCCGATCAGGATCTTGCCATGGCCCGGACCAGCGGCATGAAACACGCCGTATCCGAAGGCCAGCGCGATCAGGGCCGCCAGAGCGCCCGGTTCTTCGGCGCGCAGGCGACGCAGCGCCCCGGCAAGCGCGTTTTGGGCATTGCGCTGGCCTTCCGCCGCCCAGGCCCCAAGGCTGTCAAACAGCCCAAAGGCCCAGAGCGCGGCAAGGGCAAGGGCCAGCCCGGCCCCCAGAAGGATCACTGCGCGGGGCATGTCAGACGCACCTCATCTGCAAAAGCGGCCCCGACGGGGGGGAAATCCATCTCGGCCCCGTCTTGGCCTTCGAGTTCGGCAAGAGCGGCCTGCAGCACGGCATCTGCCGCCGCGGGGTCAGGCTCGAAAACCGTGGCGGAACAGCCGTTTGGGCCGCTGGACAGGTCCGGCGCCGCCTCGATCCGATAGGCGGAATAATAGGTTGGATCATAGGCCTGGATCACCAGCTCCGCTTGGCCAAGGTCCAGCGGGGCGGCGAAACTGCGGGTGTGATAGGTGGTCAGGCGTCCGTTGGCATAGGCGGTTTGCGGATCTTGCGGCGGGCCAAGGGTCAGCGGCTGACCGGCAAACAGCGCATAGGTATCGCCCTCGAACCCCTCATCCCAGCGCATGTCGAACCCGTTGAGAAGGGCGGCTTCCTCTGGCGTCAGCGCGCCGTCAAAATCGGGGTCAAGCTGGCGGTCCTCAATGATGATCATCGAGTAGAAATCGTCGTAATCCCAGCGGATGCGCAGGCCCGTAGCCTGCTTTTGGGCGTCAAATAGCACCTCAACCCCCGTTGCGATAAAGATATGCGGATGCGCGAGGGCAGGGGGGGCTGCAAGCATCAGCAAGGCCGTCAGGGTCGCTGTTCTTGTCATGGGCTTGGTCCTTGTACAGGCATAGCCGTAAAATAGCCTTTTCGGCCTTGCCTTCCAAGGGGGGCGGGCACAGTCTCGGGGAAACCCGCCTTTCTGGTTCGGCTGGTGGGAATGCGGATCAGGAGCCATTTGGCTAGGGTAGAAAAATGATCACTCTTTACGGCGTTTACAGATCCCGCGCGTCGCGCCCGCTTTGGGTGCTGGAGGAAACGGGCCAGCCTTTTCGGCATGTGCCGGTCATCCAGGGCTATCGTTTGCCGGATGCGACCCGCGCCGATGCTCCGCTGAACACGACGACCGCCTCGTTCAGCGCGATCAATCCGCAAGGCACGATCCCGGTGCTGGAGGATGATGGCTTGGTGCTGACGGAATCGCTGGCGATGACGCTGTATCTGGCGCGCAAATCGGCGGGGCCTTTGGCGCCTCAGGATGCGCGGGAAACGGCCCTGACCGACCAATGGGCGTTTTTCGGGGCCACAGCGCTGGAAAGCCCCGGCCTCGACATCCTCTACACCATTGGGCAGGGCAAGGCCGACACAGCGGAAGGATCCGCCAAGATCGCCGCCGCGCTGGAGGCTCTGGCCCGCCCGATGGCCCGGCTGGAGGCACATCTGGCAGGCCGTGAATGGCTGATCGCCGCGCGTTTCACCGTGGCCGACCTGATGCTGGCCGAATGCCTGCGCTATGCGCAAAGCCACGGCCCGCTGATGGCAGCCCATCCTGCGACGCAGGCTTGGATAACCCGGTGTCAGGCCCGCCCCGGCTTTCAGGCGATGATGGCCAAACGCGCGGCAGAACCCGCTTAGGGCTTGGCCAGTTCCGCGCGCCAACTATGCGCCTCGCGAAAGCCCAGAACCTCGCGGATCTTGCGGTTTGAATAGAGCGCCTCGCGCGGGGAAAGGGCGCGTGTGACGGGAACATTCGGAAAGAACCGCGCCAGCAACTCGGCATTGTCGAGGTTCATGCCATTTTCGTCGTTGCCCGCGTTAAACACCTGATAGCCAAGCCCATCCTTGGCCAGACACAAATCCACGATCTGCCCCAGATCGCGTGCGTCAATGTAGCAAAAGAAGTTGCGCCGCCGCAGGCCGGGATCGGCGAAATAGCGGGGGAAATCGCGCTTGTACTCATGCGGCTCCACCACATTGCCGATCCGCAAGGCGTAGATATCGATCCCGAAGCGCTTGGCAAAGGCCCGCGCCGTCCGTTCGTTCACCACTTTGGACAGCGCATAGCTGTCGACCGGGTTCACGTCATAGTCTTCGTCCAGAGGCAGGAAATCCGGGTCGGCGATCCCGTCTGCAAAGCAGATCCCATAGGTCGTCTCCGAACTCGCGATCACCACCTTGGAGATGCCCAGCTTCGCGGCTGCCTCGATCACATTATAAGTGCCGATCGTATTGACGCGAAAGGTCTCATTGTCGGGGTTGATCAGGATGCGCGGTACGGCCGCGAAATGCACCACCGCATCAAAGCGAGGCACACCATGGCCCGGCTCCATCTCGTCAAACCCGGCATAAGAGGTCATTGCGTTGAACATCTGGCCACTGTCGGTGATGTCCGCGATCAGATTATCCACCCCCGGCAGGTCCAGCGGCACCAGATCGACGTTCAAAACCCGGTGCCCCTGCGCCAGCAAATAGGCCACCGCATGCCGCCCCGCCTTGCCACTTCCGCCCGTAAAGAAAATCCGCATCCCGATGCCTCCCTGTTCCAGACCCCATGATCTAGCCCGCATGGCCCCCTGCCTCAACCGGCCCCGGATTTCTTCTTGGCAAAAATACCTGATTCCGCGACCCGCCAACCCGCACGCCCCTAGGTCTTGCGCCCCGCCCCCCCGGATGGTCTAATCCGGCGCAAAGACCGCCCCCATAAGACCCACATAAGAATCGAGCAGCGCATGGCGAACGACCTTCTTTCCTCGGCCCCCGAGACCTATGACGCCTCTTCAATCGAGGTGCTCGAAGGGCTGGAGCCGGTGCGCAAACGGCCCGGCATGTATATCGGCGGCACGGATGAACGCGCGCTGCACCACCTCGTGGCCGAAGTGCTCGACAACTCGATGGATGAAGCCGTGGCGGGCCATGCCAACCGGATCGAGGTGGAGCTTCACGCCGATTACTCCGTCACGATCCGTGACAACGGGCGCGGCATCCCGACCGATCCACACCCCAAATTCCCCGGCAAATCCGCGTTGGAGGTGATCCTCTGCACCCTTCATGCGGGTGGCAAGTTTTCCGGCAAGGCCTATGAAACTTCGGGCGGTCTGCACGGGGTCGGGGCCTCGGTCGTCAACGCGCTTTCGGATCACATGCGGGTCGAGGTGGCGCGCAACAAGGAACTGGTGGTGCAGGAGTTTTCGCGCGGCATCCCGCAAGGGCCTTTGCGCAGCGCAGGCTCCGCCCCCAATCGGCGCGGCACCTCGGTCACATTCCATGCCGATCCGCAGATTTTCGGATCATTGCAGTTCAAGCCCGCGCGGCTGATGAAGATGGTCCGCTCCAAGGCCTATCTGTTTTCGGGCGTTGAAATTCGCTGGAAAACCGCGATTCCGGATGGCGACACCCCGATGGAGGCGGTGTTCCACTTCCCCGGCGGTCTGGCCGATTATCTGGGCGAGCAGCTGACAGGCTCCACCACCTATGCCGACAAGCCTTTCGCCGGAAAGGTCGGCTTTCCTGACAAGTACAATGTGCCCGGCTCGGTCGAATGGGCGATCAACTGGACGCCCTCACGTGATGGCTTCATCCAAAGCTATTGCAACACCGTGCCCACGCCCGAGGGCGGCACGCATGAGGCCGGGTTCTGGTCGGCGGTGTTGAAAGGCATCAAGGCTTACGGCGAATTGGTGAACAACAAGAAAGCCGCCCAAATCACCCGCGACGACATGATCACCGGCGGCTGCGCGCTGATTTCCGTGTTCATCCGCGAGCCGCAATTCGTGGGCCAGACCAAGGACCGTCTGGCCACGGATGAGGCCGCAAAATATGTCGAAGGGGCGGTGCGCGACCATTTCGACAACTGGCTGGCCTCCGACACGAAATCAGCCGGGGCGATCCTTGATTTTCTGGTGCTGCGCGCGGAAGAACGCTTGCGCCGCCGTCAGGAAAAGGAAACCGCCCGCAAGACCGCCACGAAAAAGCTGCGCCTGCCCGGCAAGCTGACCGATTGCACCGCCAAAACCCGCGAGGGGACAGAGCTGTTCATCGTCGAGGGCGATAGCGCCGGCGGCTCGGCCAAGGGCGCGCGCAACCGTGAAAATCAGGCGCTCTTGCCCCTGAAGGGCAAAATCCTGAACGTGCTGGGCGCGGCCTCTTCCAAGTTACACGACAATTCCGAGATCCGCGACATCTGCGAAGCCTTGGGCGTGCAGATGGGCACCAAGTTCCGCGTCGATGATCTGCGCTATGACAAGATCATCATCATGACCGACGCCGATGTGGACGGGGCGCATATCGCCTCGCTGTTGATGACCTTCTTCTTTACCCAGATGCGCCCGATGATTGATCGTGGCCATCTGTATCTGGCCTGTCCGCCGCTTTATCGGCTGACCCAAGGGGCGCGGCGTCTTTACGTCGCCGATGATCTGGAAAAGGACGAATGGCTGGGGAAGGGCCTTGGCGGTAAAGGCAAGATCGACGTCCAGCGCTTCAAGGGTCTGGGCGAAATGGACGCCAAGGACCTGAAAGAAACCACAATGGACCCAACCAGTCGCAAGCTGATCCGCGTCAGCATCGACGAGGATGAACCGGGCGAAACCGGCGATCTGGTGGAACGTCTGATGGGCAAGAAACCAGAATTGCGGTTCCAGTATATTCAGGAAAACGCCCAGTTTGTGGAAGAACTGGACGTTTAAGCTGCCGGCAGCCGACCCGATACTTGGCGCTGGGCGGCGGTCTGTTCTGACCGCTGGCCACGGGCACTCGCTATTGCGCGAGGGGCTGCGTGCGTCCTGATGCTCAGTCGTTAAATTCTAGCGTTAAAAGCCCCCAATTCCTTTCGCTTGGCGTGCCTTTTTCAGGCCGCGCGGCTGATGGCTATAGAAAGCGGGGTTTTCGGGCGTGTTTTTCCGCTGCAACGCGGGCGAATTTTTTAGTGCCTAGAGTGTCTTAATAGTTGACCTTGATGATCATATAATGCTGCGCTGGCTTTAATAGTGTCTGCGAAGCCGAGGGTGTGCCCCGTCGGCCGCACAGGTGGAGATTTATATAATGCGTAACATGCACAATTTGGAAACCGTTGTCCGCGGTGGGCGTCTGACAAAGTGGAAGGGTAAAGTTGCAAGCTACGCGCCCGGCGTGGGCCTTGCCGTTGTCCTTTCGATCGGTGCTGGCAGCGGCGGCGTCGTGCTTGCGGATGTGATCAGCGAAGATCGCTCTACGCCGTATTTCCTTGATTTCGATGAGGATCTGGAGATCCTTTCAGACGTAAGCTTGACGGTGGACAATGGCTCAGCGGCAGCGATTTTCTCTGAGGGTGATTTCGACGGGACGGTGCTTGTCAACGGCACTGTAGACATTTCTGACGACTACGACTCAGATATTGACCTGACGGGCGTCTACATCGAGGGCGACCTGAACGGCGCGATCACGAACAATGGCACGATCAACGCAACAAGCCTTGCGGATGGCTATTATCGGGTCGATGCCAAGGCGACCGGGATCTATGTTGATGTTGACGTGACCGAGACGGGAAGCATCGAGAACACCGATACGATCTTGGTGCAGGCAGAAGCAGATGGCTCGTCCGGATCGGGCACCGGCGCCTATGCCAAGGGTTATGGCATTGAAACCGGCGACGTGTTCGGCGAGGTCAAGAACTCCGGTACGGTGACGGTAATGAGCACTGTCGGCTCAGCATATAACCAGTATGCCACTGCCTTGGGCCTGTTTATTGGCGAGGTACATGGAACGGTCGAAAATTCCGGGCAGGTCATCGCCCATGCGACGGTTCAGGACGGTTATAATGGCGGCGGACGGGTACAGGCCAGTGTTGCCGGGATTGATGCATGGCATATCGAAGGCACGTTCAGCAGCACCGGAGGCGTCGAGGCGACAGCAACTGTTGAAAACAATAATGACAATGCCGACGTGGACGTGGCTGGCATCTCGGTCGGTGATGTTAATGGCGCGGTGACGCTGTCAGGGACTGTCGATGCGACAGCGACAGTTGATTATGGGTCCGATAATGCGGACATCGATGTCGTCGGCGTATTGATGCAGGACGTCGACGGCACCGTAGACAGCGCAGCCACCATTACGGTGGAGGCCATCAGCCAAGAGTATGCGGAGATTCTGGCGGGCGGGATTGTTTTCAATGATCTCGACGGTTCGCTGGTGAATACCGGCGATATCGGTGTCACGGCGGAGGCAGACGGAAGCAGTGTCATGGCTGCCGGTATTTTTGGCCGGGAGGGGAGCATTGGCACCGAGGGCAGCCTCACAAACCAAGGCGATCTCAACGTCTCGGCGCAAAGCGACACTGGTGTGGCGTCTGCGCTTGGCATCGCGATTGAAGGCTATGTTTACGGGGCGCTTTCAAACGAAGGTGATCTGATTATTGACGCCGATGGCCAAAACGCGATTGCGGTGGGCATTGGGGCCTATGGCGTCGGGCCTTCTGGCTCCGTCGAAAACGCGGGCACGATCGAGGTGACAGCAACGCAGTATGCCTACTACAACGGCGGGTCTTTCCTTTCTGTCGGTATGGCCGTCGGTGATCTGGAGACCTTTGGCCAGCCAAACAAGTTGGAAAAGATCCCAGTCGAGAGCTTCGATAGTGGTCCGCTTCGCCCAATGAACATTGGCTTCCAGGGGGTGCTGGAAAACAGCGGTTCCATCTATGCCGAAACGACGATCACGCAGGAAGACGCGGATGGCGGTGCCCTTGGCATGGTTGTGCTCGGTTCTGCCGGGTCTTACGACTATGAGGCTGAGGTGCGCGGCACAGCGACCCTGCGCAACACCGGGTCGATTGAGGCAACGGTGACCAAATACGACTCCGGCTATTACTATGATAATGGTCCGATTGTGGGCGCTGGCATCCTCGTCGAGGGCGCTCTTGGGGCGGAGGGCAGCACCGCGACCCTCGACAATCAGGGCTCGATTGTCGTTACCGCCGAAAACCGCGACAATGACGGGTCAGCCCAGGCGGCAGGCATTTCGATGAGCCAGCTTGGCGGTTATTATGGGCTTGGCGAACCCTATGTTATGAGCATGTCTGTGCTGGAGGGTCCGATCTACCTTGAAGATGTCGGCGCAGGCGAAGGCATTATTGCCAACAGTGGCTCGATCCATGTCGAAACCTTTGCAGGGTACCAAGGGTCGGCTGGCGCCTCGGGCATTCGGATTGAAGGGGACGCCAATAACGGGTCGATTGACAACACCGGGTCGATCAGGGTGATAGCAGATGGTGGCAGCGCAGATGCCACCGGTATCTACATTGACGATGATCTGGCCGTTGATCTGATCAACGCGGGTGAAATCGAAGTCCGTGCCTATGCGAATGACAACACCTATTACGGTTACGGCGACGCCTACGCGCGGGGTATGTCCGCGCATGACATCGAATTTGGTGTCCGGATGGAAAATGCCGGGACACTGACGGTGTACGCAAGCGGACATAATGCTAACGCCATTGGCCTTGATGCATATTACGTCTATGGCACGATGACCAATAGCGGCACGATCGAGGTTTCGGCGGTCACTCAGGACGGCTCGGCAATTGCCAAGGGCCTGAACGCGTATCGGGTCTATTCGGACCTGACCATGTCGAACACCGAAGACCTGACGGTCGAGGCGACGGCGACGGATCTGGGCTATGCCTCCGCGCGCGGCCTTGGGACGGACGATGATGTCGATGGGACGCTGTCCAACTCGGGCACCGTAACCGTCACCGCGACGGCGGATGAGGGGTCCGCCAATGCCAAGGGAATCGCCGTTGATGACGATCTTGACGGCACGGTTTCAAACTCCGGCACGTTGGACGTCACCGCGAGCAGTGACTCGGGTGGTGCCTATGCCGACGGGATCGAAGTTGATGAGGATCTTGACGGGACGCTTTCCAACACCGGAACAGTGAAGGTCACAACCAGCAGCGTTTCCGGCGACGCTGGTGCCAAGGGGATCGACATCGACAGGCTTGACGGGTCGTTTGAGAATGCGGGCCTGATCATGGTCAGCGCGCATAGCGACAGCGGCTATTCCTATGCCGAAGGGATCGAGATCAGCACCGTCGAACAGGATGGGATCGTCACCAATAGCGGCACCATCATGGTCGGACCCGGCGACAACATCCGCGGTATCGATATCGACAGGCTCGATGGTCAGTTGATCCAGACTGGCGATATCATGGTGCCGACGGATGAAAGAGCGATCTATGTCGGCGGCGGGTATGGGACGGCGACGATCTCCACCAGTTCCGAGATCACGGGCCGGATGACCTTCCACAACTCCGAGGTCGTTCTGGTCTCGGAATCCGGTGAATCCTCGCATTGGATGGTCGATGGTTCCGCCAATGTCGTGCTTGAGGAAAATGGCGGCTCAGTCTGGTTCAACAACCCGGACGATGAGGATGAATACGCGACATTCAGCACGATCAACACGGCAGGTGTTGGGGTGGCCACGGCAGATATCGCCCGGCTTGCCTTTAGTGCCAACCTGCTTGCCACGCGCTCTGGCCCCGGCAGCGATCTGACCAAGAGCACGATGGGCGGCGGCTGGCAGAATAACTCTGGCGGTGGCTGGATCATGGGCCATGTGTCGGATGTGACCTATGGTGGCGTGAATTCCGGGCCGGACCAAGACACCAGATCCAGCGGCGTGACGCTGGGCTATACCGGCCAGTTGCAGAACGGCGTGAACTTCACGGTTCTGGGCGGGATCGGTCGCGGCAGCCTGAACGGCGGCAGCAGCGGCAACTCCTACTCCGATGCGGATTTTGACGCGACCTATGTCGGTGGTGTGATTTCGCGGGATATGGAGGGGACGAACATCTCCTTCGGGGTGATCGCCGGGATCCAGTCGAATGACACGCGCCGCGGCTTTGTCGGGATCAATGGCCCGACCGTTGCCAAGGCCAGCTTCGACAGCAGCTTTGTTGCGGCTGAACTGGGTGTATCGCACCGGCTTGCCGGATCCGACAATGGCTGGAGCGTGACGCCCGGCTTGCGTCTGCGCTACACCAGCGTGTCGATCGATGGTTACACCGAAACGGGCTCCTCTGCGAATGCGCAGGTTGGCTCCCACTCGGTCGGGATCACCGATGTTGAGGCCAGCGTGGCCGTCGCCAAGCAGTTCGACTTTGGCACGTTCACCAGCACCTTGGGTCTGATGTCGCGCCATACGGGCAACAGCTCGGCAAGTGTTGAGTTGATCGGCGATACCAACTCGGTGTCCATCCCCTATGCGGATGGCACATTCGGGACCTTCGGCGTCGACCTTCAGTTGCCTGTGTCGGATACCGGGTCGTTCAACTTCGGTGTCGATGCGGTGTTTGGCAACGGAACGGCTAAGACGGGCTACACCGCCAATGCAGGCTTCAGCGTGAAGTTCTGATTGGGCGCACGGCCCCTTCGGGCCAGTGATGTGATCTGAAAAACTGCCCGGTTTCAGGACCGGGCAGTTTTTTCTTGCGATCCCAGCCCGGCAGATCGCCCGCCGCCCTACCCAATCCGGCCTTTGGCAGGATGTCTTTCGTTTCAAACCCGCTCTGCGATGGTGACGAAGCCGCGGGGAGGGATTACAGTTGACCCTACGCGGACCCAGAGCAGAGGCCGGGCCCGGATCGTTATTAGGCCGAGTTTCAGGACCAAATGACAGTGACCAAAACGATAACACCGCCCGAACCCCTGAACGCCCTTGCCGATTTCGCCTTCGATTGGGCCGAGACCCTTTGCGATCCCGAGATCGGCTGCACCCGCTACCACAAAGCTTGGAGCATGGTGCGCCTGATCGAGGCTGACGCGGCCCTTCCCGCCGGTTTCGATTTCTTTCAACGAGAGCTTTCGGCGCTCGCCTCGGATGGGCGGATCAGGATTTTGCTGTCGGGCGCTGCCGATACGGGGCTTGCGGCTATGGTGCTGTCAGCGCTGCGTCCGCTTGGGATCGAGCCAGAGATCACCTTGGTTGACCGGTGTCGCACCACGCTGGAACAGAACCGGCTGTTCGCGCAATATGCCGGTTTCTCGCTGACAACGCTGCATCAGGATGCCGCTGATGTGATCATTGACCCCGTCGATGCAGTGATCGTTCACAGCTTTCTGGGGTTCTTCGCCCCCGAAGCCCGTCAAGCCGTCGTCAATATGTGGGCGCGCAATCTGGCGCCTGCGGGGCGTGTCCTGATGTCCAACCGGCTAACTGTCGGGCCGGTCGGCGTGCGCCCTCAGCCGTCGCCCGAAGACTTGGCGCAGCGCGCGGAGGAGTTCGCACAAAAGCTAAAGCAGAAGGATGTTGGCCCCTTGCGCGCCGCTGCGATGACCGAGGCGGCGCTGGAGCTGTGGCGCAAGGGGGTCGGCACGCCGCAACTGGGCGAGCAAGAGCTGACCGACCTGCTGACCGACGCCGGATTGTCGATCATCACGATCGAGCGGGACAGTTCGGGCAAAACCGTGTCGCCCATGGTGATGAAATCCGATGCCTTGCGCCGCTTTCGCGCTGAACTTTCGGTGGGGCATCGTGGCTAGGGGCGGGGCTGACAGCCGCAGGGGGCCGGGCGTGCCGCATCGCCACCCCCGCAAACGGAGGGCCGCATGAATCGCAATGGGTTGATTTTCAGGGCCGTCCCGGATTCCGGCAATGCCAAGCTCTACCTCAATCCGGCTGGGGTTCCGGAACTGGCGATGCCCAACCGGCTGACCTTTCTGCCGGAAACCGAAAACAAGCTGGACACGGCGGGACAATCTTTCTGGTATCCGCAAAAAGAGACCCCTCTTCCGGCGCGGGCCGATTGGGTGGTGAACACCTGCGCCGATGCGGATTGCTATGGCGCTGCCCTTGCCGCCTTGGACAGGACCTATGACGCGCGGTCGGTCCCCATTTTTAACCATCCGCGCGCGGTCATGGCGGCGCGGCGCGACATTGCCGGCAGGCTGTTGCACGGGATTGAGGGGCTGGAGGTTCCGCTCTGCCGCCGTTTTCTGGCGCAAAGCCCGCTCAGTTTCATCGAATGCTTTGAGTCATCCGGCTTTCGCTATCCGGTCACGCTGCAGCCGACCGCCTCGCAGAACGGGCAGGGCAGGATCTGGATCGAACACCCGTTTGACTGGCAGACGGCGTTCAACCTCGGCGGTGGAGGGCGGGCCCATTTCATGGTGCAGGCAGATCCGGCGGAAAAGCAGGCGCAATGGCAGATGCGCATGATCTTTGTCGGGCGCGGCGGCATCGCAGAGCCCTTGATGCTGACCAAAAGCGAAGGGCTGGCGGACCCGGCGATGCAGCTTTCAAAACCACTCGCGCAGGGCATTTTTGCCGCAGCGATGTCACGTCTGCCGCTTGATCACTGGACGCTGGATCTTTTGGTGATGGGGCCGAATAAATGCCGTCTGCTGGATGTCGCCCCCGGCTTGCCGATGCCCTTTGAACAGGACAATCAACCCGACCTC
>JAQWYA010000088.1 GCA_029254215.1 Pseudorhodobacter sp.
CTTGCGAAACCCTATTTCGAGGTGCTGATCGTCGATGACGTGAACGAGCATCAGGACCGCTGGCTGCGCCAGAACATGTCCTCGATGCGCCGTCCCGAAGATGCCTTTGCCTATGCGCCGGTCGTGGTGCCCAGTTTGCAGGACGCGCTGATCGGCGTGCTGTTCAACCACAATATTCAGGCCATCGTCGTGCGCCCCGGTCTCAAGCTGGAAAGCAAGGTCGAACTGGACCTTCTGACCCGCTACCTGAACCGGGCTGGCGGTGCGCAGGATCTCAAATCCCTGCGTCCCGAAGATTACGGCCCGGCGCTGTGCCGTCTGGTGGCGCGGGTGCGCCCTGAACTGGATGCCTATCTGGTCACCGACCGCTCGGTCGAGGATATCGCGGGCCTTGATCTGGGGATCTGCCGTCGCGTCTTCTACAATCAGGAAGACTTCATGGAACTGCACCTGAACATCCTTCGCGGAGTTCAGGCGCGCTACAAGACACCGTTCTTTACGGCCCTGAAAGAATACTCCAAGCAGCCGACCGGCGTTTTCCATGCGATGCCGATCAGCCGCGGAAAATCCATCAGCCGCAGCCATTGGATTCAGGATATGGGCGCATTCTATGGCCCCAACATCTTTCTGGCGGAAACCAGTGCCACTTCGGGCGGGCTCGATAGTCTTCTGGACCCGCATGGCACGATCAAAGAAGCGCAAGAGCTTGCCGCGCGGGCCTTTGGCGCAAAACATACCTATTTTTCGACCAACGGCACCTCGACCTGTAACAAGATCGTCGTGCAAGCCTTGGTGCGCCCCGGCGATATCGTGCTGGTGGACCGGGACTGCCACAAATCGCACCATTACGGCATGGTGCTTGCGGGGGCGCAGGTCAGCTATCTCGACAGTTATCCTCTGAATGAATACTCGATGTATGGCGCGGTTCCGCTGAATGAGATCAAGCACCGCCTGCTAGAGATGAAGGCCGCGGGCAAGCTGCACAAAGTGCGGATGCTCTTGCTGACGAACTGCACCTTTGACGGCATTGTCTATAATGTCGAACGGGTGATGGAGGAATGTCTGGCGATCAAGCCTGACCTCGTTTTTCTGTGGGATGAGGCCTGGTTTGCCTTCGCGCGCTTTGGTCCGACCTATCGCCAGCGCACGGGCATGAACGCGGCGAACAACCTGCGCGAAAAGCTGCGCTCGCCCGACCATGCCAAGGCCTATGCGGCCCAGCAAGACAAGCTGAAGGACGCCGACCACGAGACATTGATGAAGACCCGGCTGCTTCCGCCGCCGACCTCGCGGGTACGGGTCTATACCACGCAATCGACCCATAAGACGCTGACCTCTTTGCGGCAGGGGTCGATGATCCATGTCAACGATCAGGACTTCAAGGGAGAGGTCGAACAGGCCTTCCACGAAGCCTATATGACCCATACCTCCACCAGCCCGAACTATCAGATCATCGCCAGCCTTGATGTGGGTCGCCGACAGGTCGAACTGGAAGGCTATGAGTTCGTGCAGCGGCAGGTTGAGGCCGCGATGTCCATGCGCCGCGCGATTTCCACCCATCCGCTGTTGCAGAAGTATTTCAAGGTTCTGACGGCGGGCGACATGATCCCCGACCGCTACCGCGAAAGCGGCGTTTCCAGCTATTACGACCCGGATCAGGGCTGGACGGATATCTGGGACTGCTGGGAAAAGGACGAATTCGTGCTGGATGCCACGCGGGTCACGCTGGCTGTTGGCGGCACCGGATGGGACGGCGACACGTTCAAGACCAAGATCCTGATGGATAAATACGGGATCCAGATCAACAAGACCTCGCGCAATACCGTGTTGTTCATGACCAATATCGGCACCACGCGATCCTCGGTCGCCTATCTGATCGAGGTTCTGGTCGAGATCGCCAAGGATCTGGATGACCTTCTGGATGACGCCTCCAAGATGGAACGTCTGTCCTTTGAGCGGCGCGTCAACAACCTGATGAAAGACCTGCCGCCGCTTCCCGATTTCAGCCGGTTCCACAAGGGTTTCCTTCTGGATGGGGAGACGGGCGAGGGCGATATCCGCTCTGCGTTCTTCCTCAGCTATGATGAGAATAACTGCGATTATCTGGAGCTTAACGGCTCTATCAAAGCGGCCATGGACAGCGGGCAAGAGGTGGTTTCAGCCAGCTTCATCATCCCCTATCCGCCGGGCTTTCCGATCCTCGTGCCGGGGCAGGTGGTCAGTAAGGAAATCCTTGCCTTCATGCGGGCCTTGGACGTGAACGAAATCCACGGATACCGGCCCGATCTGGGGCTGCGTGTCTTCACATCCGAGGCTTTGGCCAAGCAGGTCGACCTCGTGGCGAAAGCCGCCAAGTAACCAAGTATCTCCGCGAAAGATCACAAGAATTCACAGGGAAGGGAAACCAGAATGCCCAAGAAGCAGTTGAACAATATCTCGGAAATCCGTCGCTTTTTCCACACCAATGCGGACCCGGTTTATTTCATCTCGGCCACCAACTTCAATCTTCTGGGGATTGATGAATGGTGCAAGAACTTCAAGTATATCTGCTATATCGACTGCTATGATGGCCGTCACCCGAACGTGTTCTGCCCGTCTGAACAGCCCCATGCGGAATTCCAGTCGATCGAAGACATCAACAACTACCTGCTGCAACACAAAGAAGTCATCGACCTTGTGAAGCGTCGCGGCGGCAAGCCGAAATTTGTCTTCCTGATGTTCGATGAGGAAACCGAGCGTCTGGCAAAAGAATTGGGCGCGGATGTCTGGTTCCCCAAGGCCAGCCTGCGGACCTCGATGGATAACAAGATCGAAACCGTGCGCATCGGCAACAAGGCCGGGGTGCCTTCGGTGCCGAACGTTCTGGCCGAGGTCAAAAGCTACGAAGACCTGCGCAAGACCACCGAAAAGGCCGGGATCGGCCATGATCTGGTGCTGCAATCGGCCTTCGGCGACAGTGGGCACACCACGTTCTTCATCAAATCCGAGGCTGATTTCCGCCGACATGAGCATGAGATCATCGGCGAGGGCGAGATCAAGATCATGAAGCGGATTGATTGCCGCGGCTCTGCCATCGAAGGCTGCGTGACCAAGCAAGGCACGATCGTTGGCCCTCTGATGACCGAACTTGTGGGTTTTAAGGAACTGACGCCCTATCGCGGCGGCTGGTGCGGGAATGAGATCCTCGCCACCGCTTTCCCGCCGAAAGTGCGCCAAAAGGCCCGCGATCTGACCTTCAAGTTCGGGGAGCAACTGCGCAAAGAGGGCTATCGCGGCTATTTCGAACTCGACTTCCTGATCGACAAGAAGACCGGCGATCTGTGGTTGGGCGAGTTGAACCCGCGGATCACCGGCTGTTCCTCGATGACGAACCATGCGGCCTTTGCCCATGCCGATGCGCCCTTGTTCCTGTTCCACCTGCTGGAGTTTTCCAAAAAACCGTTCCAGTTGGATGTTGCCGAATTGAACGGGCGCTGGGCTGACCCGGACATGATCGACGGCTGGAGCCAGATGGTCATCAAGCATACCGAAGACAGCGTCGACATCATCACCGAGGCCCCGCAGACCGGGATCTACAAGATGCATGAGGATGGCCGCGTCGTCTTTGACCGCTTCGATTATCACCGCCGCGCGGTCGAATCCGAGAATGAAGCCTTCTTCCTGCGTATTCAAAAACCGGGCGATTACCGCTATGAAGGCGCGGATTTGGGCATTCTGGTGACCCGTGGCCGGTCAATGACCAGCAGTTTCCAGTTGAATGAACGTGCCAAGCGCTGGGTTCATGGTATAAAGAACTCTTTCGCGGCCCGGCCATTGCCCACGGCCGAGGCTGGTCCTGCACTCGCGGACCCGGCGTTCAAGATGTTGTAACACAGGCGGGCTGACCGAATGGATCTGCTATGGCGCGCGGTCAGCGAACCGGAGCCCGGCCCTAAATGGGCCGGGATTTTCCATGAATACTGGCCCGCCTATCAACGGTGGTGGCTGCGTGAAGGGCTGGATGCGCGCGCGACCTATTGGGAAAGCCTGACCGCCCTGCGCACCCATATGCCCGAGATCGTGTCGATCTATGAGCAGCTTTGCGATCTGGCGGGGGGTGGCGATCTTGCCGCGCGCTTTCTCAGCTTTCACAACCCGCCGCCCTATCTCTCGGGGTGCTCGCAAGCGATCTGGCCGGGCAAGGCCCCGATGCTGGTGCGGAACTACGATTACAACCCGCGCGCCTTTGACCGCGTCGTCCTGCACACGCGCTGGATGGGTCGGGGCGTCATGGGCACGTCGGACGGGCTTTGGGGCCTTGTCGACGGGATCAATGACGCGGGGCTTTCCGTCTCGTTGACCTTTGGGGGCCGGCGCGTGGTGGGCGAAGGCTTTGGCGTGCCTTTGATCCTGCGCTATGTTCTGCAGACCTGCACCACCGCCGCCGAGGCCGCTGCGGTTCTGGCCCGCGTTCCGACCCATATGAGCTATAACGTCACCGTTCTGGACGCGAAACGCAATTTCCATACGGTGCTGATGGGCCCCGA
>JAQWYA010000120.1 GCA_029254215.1 Pseudorhodobacter sp.
CACTGGGGGTTTGATATGGGGGCCATTCGTGCCGCCATTGATGCGGGCGGCAATCGCGGGGCCTCCACAATCAGTCAGCAGGTCGTCAAGAACGTGTTCCTGTGGCATGGCCGCAGCTATATCCGCAAAGCCGCCGAGGCCGTGCTGACGCCGATGGTCGAACTGATCTGGACCAAGCGCCGCATCCTTGAGGTTTACCTGAACGTGGCCGAGTTTGGCGAAGGCATTTTCGGCATCAAGGCGGCTGCGGCCTCTGCCTTCGCGGTGGAACCAAAGGCTTTGACCCCGGTTCAGGCCGCGCGGCTTGCCGCCATTCTGCCTGACCCCAAAGACCGCAGCGCCTCCCGCCCCTCAAGCTTTGTCCGGGGCCGGGCCGCCGCAATTCTGGACGGCGCCGCCACGATCAAGGCAGACGGCAGGGCCGCCTGCTTTGACCCCTGAGCCGCGCTTGGGATTGAAACCCGCCCCCCCGCAAGGCTAAGTAGACTGTATATCTTGACCCGGAAGACCCCCGAATGAATCGCCTGTATCACTTTCCGCTTTCGCCCTTTTGCCGCAAGGTCCGCCTGACCCTTGCCGAGAAAAAGCAGGAAATCGAGCTGATCGAGGAGCGGTACTGGGAACCCTCCGCCGATTTTCTGCGCCGCAACCCTGCTGGGAAAGTGCCGGTTCTGAAGGTGGACAGCAGGATCATGACGGAAAGTCAGGCGATCTGCGAATATCTGGAAGAAACCATCCCCTCGCCACAACTGATGCCCCGCGCGCCCGAAGAACGCTATGAGGTGCGCCGCATTTGTGCGTGGTTCGATGACAAGTTCCATGAGGAAGTGACCTCCAAACTGCTTTATGAACGGGTCAACAAGAAGATCATGAAGCTGGGTTATCCCGACAGCAAGGCGGTCAAGTTCGGCGCGGCCCGGATCAAGTATCACCTCGATTACATGAGCTGGCTTCTGGATCAGCGCCGCTGGCTGGCTGGCGATGTGATGACGCTGGCAGATTTCACGGCGGCGGCGCATCTTAGCTGTCTGGATTACATCTGCGATGTGGATTGGAACCGGTCCGCCAATGTCAAAGACTGGTATGCCAAGATAAAATCGCGCCCGTCGTTCCGGCCCTTGCTGGCCGATCAGGTGCCGGGCTTTCCGCCGCCCGCCCATTACACCGATCTGGATTTCTAAGCCTCGCGCCGCTGCCGCCAAGGCCCAAAGCCATAGCCCAGATAGTCACGCGCATAGGCGTCGCGGGCGGCATCCTCCAGCGTTTGGTCGTAAATCTCGGCCAGAAGGGTCGTTGCCAGATCGGGTATCAAGGTCAGGGGCGGGCATTCCAGCCCCAATTCAGCGGCGATAAAGCCAAGGCCCATGGGCAGGCTTTCTTCGCGCAACACGATATCCGGGCCTTGGAACTGCGCAAACCCCTGCAAAATCGCGGTCTGAGAGGCGAAATGCGGATCCACCCGCAGCCCCGTCTGACCCGAGACATTCAGCTTCAGAAATTGCAGGAAATCCAGAAACGCCGCCCGATGAGAGGCCGTGTCCATCGCCTCGCCGGGTTTGGGCAGGGCGATCTTGTAGGATTTGATCAGCGCCTCCCGGATATGGGGCAGCTTTGCCGGCAGGATCATCGCGCAAAAGCCGTAATGCGCGCGCTCCAATGGGTGGCGCAGCACGGTAAAGCTGCGATGGCGCGGATGGGCGCGCATCCATTGCCGCAGGGATTTTTGGTTGAACTCGGCCTGCACCGGCCCCAAAGACGCCAGCCAATCGGCCACGGCAGCCTCTGGCCCGCCGCGCAAAGGCATGTAAAGCGCCCCCCCGGCAGCCTGAAACGAGGGGATGGCCGGGGCGCGGCGCGGCTCGAAATTGGGTGTGCGGGCAAGATTGAACCGATCAAGCCGGGCGAGGGCGGCGGCCATAGCCTCGGGGTTTTCGACCTTGTCGCTGATCTCTTCCGGGTTTTGCTTTTTAAGCGTTTCGTCGGGCGCCTGCAACGCCGCCGGGGCTCCCAGAAACGTCGCAAGGCCGTTGAGCACATCGGTATCGTTGATATCGTCGTAATCGATGTAAAAGCCCGTCTGACCGGATGTCTGCAACCCATGCATCAAGAGCCGCTGAAAGGATTGCAACTGATCGAGATGCGCCTCAAATTCGGCAGCATCGAAAAATGCCTTGGCAGTCCGCAGGCGTTTGGCATCCGTCAGTTTCCACTGATTGGTGGCTTTGGCGATCTTCCAGCTGACATAGCTTTCAACCGGATTGCGCGTCAGGATGATCTTGGCGCAGCGCGGATCGGCCAGAACTTCGGGAAGGACGCGCTGGTCATGGTCGTGGAAATAGCGAAACCCCGAGAGCCCCTCCGTGCGCTCACGCATTCGGCGCAGCAAGGCGATCGGGTCTTTCTCGCGCTCCGGCAGGGTGATGTCGAACAGACTGTCTTGCTTCAGCTTGCCGATGAAATGCGGGTTGAACACCTCGCCATAGCAAGTGATGCCCGGAACGGCATTCAGGTTGGCCTCCAGAAAATTGCTGCCCGTGCGCATTTCGGCCAGCAGCACAAAACTGTCAAAGGGTTTGGCCATCAGATCACTTTACCGCATAGGGGCGCCCACGCCGCCCCGGATTGTTCTGGAAATCATCGGTCACGGGGAAATCCCCCATCAAGACCGGCTGCATCCCCTGATTGCGCAAGTTTTGCAAGAACTGCCCAAAGCCCGACAGATCGGCGAGGCGCGGGGCCTCTGTCAAACGGCGCATGGCGCGCGGGCTGATCTCATCGACGATCAGCTGCAACGGCTCCATCGGGTTTTCCACAAATTCCGCAAGGTTCCAGATCCGAACCCGTGCCTTTGTCCAAGGGCTGCGCAGAATCTCCAGATGATCCGCCTCGATCTTTTGGAGCCGCGCGGCCTCTCGCCGGATTTCCGAGAAATTGAGGTTGGATTTGAACAAAGGCACCGCCCAAGCCCCCGAGACCACGGAAATCGTGGCATTGCTGTCCATCGCCAGCATCCAGTTCAGATCCTGCAAGTCGCGCGGGCCGAACTGAAAGCACTGGCGTTCGCCGCGCGTGTTCCACATCAGGCTGGCAAGGAAGCTTTTGGGGTTGTAGTCGCGCAAGGCGGCGCTGTCTGACAGGGCACCGTTGTACATTTCTTCGCCGCCCGCAAACTCGGCGCGCTCGGGGGCGAAAAGATGGCCATGCACCCGCGTTCCCGTCATCTTGCCCAGCCAAAGCTCAAAATTCTCAAAGAGTTCAGAGAAGCCTTCAAACACCGAAAAGGGTGCCGCACTTTTCCCGTTTTCCCAGTTCTCGTTCGGAAACCGGCTTTGCATGTAAAGCCCCGCCCGCCCCTTTGTACGCCGTTCAACCGCCTTGGAGAAAAGCCGGTCAATCTTTCCGGGGTTGGGTTCGGCTGCGGCCTGCCCGGCCCCCTCCTCCGTCAGGAAAACGCGGTAAAGCTTGCTGGCATGAGGCCAGATCTTGCGCGCAACAAAACAATCGGAGCGGCGCAAAAGCTGCAAATGGTCATCGTAAAAGATATGCGGCTTGCCCTGAAAATCGAACTTGGACAGGGTCAGGGAACGGCTTTCCACATTGACCGAGTACAGCCGGACCAGAGTTTGAAAATAGCTTTCATCCGGAATCCAGACACGGCGGAAATAGCGATCAATCAGCGATCGGTCCGGATCTTCCAGAATGGCGCTTAGGGTCTGGCGCGTCAGGCACCACCATTGGCTGCCCAGATGCGGGACAATCCCTTTCGGGATTTTCCGCCTGAAGCCCACCCGGCGTTGCAGGCGCACATAGGCATCAAACAACCGGCGATTCTTGCGCCATGAGAAAGGAAAGCGCAGCGTGAAGCGTTCCAGATCAAGGCCGCCAATCGTCCAGCCAACATCGGCGGTCGTCACGGATTCGATGAAATCGGTTCGGGGCCGGGCATCAAGATAGGCGACAAGCTCTGACACCGGGCGCAGCGGCAGGCAGGACCCGGAGGCCAGATAAACATGCCGGACCTGCTGAAAATCCCGCAGCATGATCGTGGCCGCCGCCTGCGTTGCCGCAACAATCCCCCATGTTCCCCATTCGCAGACAAATCGTTCTGAAAAGCGGATCGTCTGCAAATCAGAGAGATCGGCGATCAGCTTTTGGTAAGGGGCTTTCTTGACGCGGCGATCGACATGAATGACCACAGGGCAGCCCCGTTCGGCCCAATGCCGGGCCACCTGCGCGGCCCTGTCCAGTGCCGTGTGGCACAGCATGACGATGCCCACGGTCATGCCCAGTTCCCCTTGGACATCAGGCCCAAAATCTCCAACTGTCGCCAGTTGATGTATTTTTCAGACCATTTGCACCAAAGGTCCGGGCTGTCATTCAGGCCCGCCTTATAGGCCTTGTATTCATGGCTGTTGGCATAATGCTGTTTGCGCAGCATCTCTTCTTCGGCCTTCAGGGCGAAGGTATCCAGAAACTTGGCATGCAGCAGGCATCCACTGGCTTTTTCACCGCCCCATTCGTCATAGACAAGGTTCAGACCGCGCGGCAGCAGCATATGGGTGGAGCTGACATAGGCATAATCGCGGTGCCATTTGACCAAAGGGATCTTGTTGAGCGCGGGCGCACGTTCCGGGTTTTCGGCAAAGAACATCCGCGCCCTTGGCCCGCCTTGAATCCACAGATTGCCGTAATGGCCGTTGCGCTTGATCCCGTAATTGCCGCTGTCGAACCATTGTGCGATCTCGAACGGGTCCTGACCTTCCTGATAGGGCGTCGCCCCAATCGGCCCTTTGGGATACATATCCAGCAGCATCGCAGAAAAGGACCGGATCGAGGAGGCATCCAGCCAATCGGTCAGCGCGCGCAGGGGGCGGGTGTCGCAGAACGGGTAGATGAAGAATTCATCCGGATCGACAACCAAGGTCCAATGGTTATGGCCATAGCGCAGTTGCAGCCAGTTCAGCCAATCCACCCCGAAGCGAGACCGCTTATAGCTGTGCTCCGTGCTCCACAGTGACACATCCGGCTGGTCTTGCAGATATTCCCGCGAGCCGTCATCGCTGCCATTGTCCACAATCAGGAAATGATTGACCCCCATGTTCCGGTAGTAGCGCAGGAAGAACGGCAGGCGGACACGTTCATTGCGCAGGGTCGAAAACAGCAGGATGTCTTGCTCGACGATAGCCTTTGTCCGATTGGCACAAACCGCCAATTCGCGCCGCTTCCGGAAAGCGCGGATGCGCCATCTTTTGCGAGCCAAACGCAGCCTGTACCGAGAAAAAATGCTCAATGCCTACGCTTTCATGCCACAAACCCGCCCAGCAAGCCTGCCGAGCCGGTCAATTCATTATCAAACGAGGCTTAAGACAATCTTGAAATGGTCTTCCCAGCGCGGCACACCTGCCACCCGACCAACCCGCGATTTATCTGTCTGACCCTCGCCTTCCCCGTTTATGCCCTCGTCGTTTGCCGCTTTGCGGGCCGCATCGCCGAGATTTAATATTGTTTCCATCCAAGAATAACTGTCGGACAGGCTTAGGTAAACGGGATAATCCCCTAGTGTTTCACGATAAATTGGAAGTGGGGGAACAATGACACGCTTACCAAGGGCGCGGGCCTCCAGCGGGGGCAATCCATAGCCTTCCGCAAAGCTGGGAAAGAGCAACCCGCAAGATCCGGCCAGAAGCCCCGCCACAACACCATCCGGCTCTCTGCCCATCTCGAAAACGCTGCGCCCGACCAAGGGCGACCGGTCAAGCCGCGCGAACAGCGCTTCATTGGCCCAGCCGCGCTGCCCCAGAATGAGCAGATGCGGGATTTCATCACCGGGGCGGCGTTTGTGCATCTCCTCCCAAAGGTCCAACAGGAACGCGTGGTTCTTGCGCGGCTCAATCGTGCCAATGGTCACGAAATAAGGGGCCGCGCGGGCTGGCAGTGGGGCGGGCGCAGCCGGCGTCACACCCAGCGGAGCGACAACTCCCGGCGGCACCCGGCCCAAGCGCGCCAGATGCGCTTCGGTATCGCGGCGCGTTGCCTCTGCCGTATGGATCACAAGATCGGCGCCATGCGCAACGGCGGCGAGTTTGCGGGCAAAAACCGGCGCGATCCCCGGACGGGTAAAAGCCGGATAGTCCAAGGGGATCACATCATGGATCAACACCGCGATCCGACCCGCTCCCCCCGCCCGCAACCTTCGGAACATCCGAGGCGTAAGATTGCTATGCCCGGTATTCAGGGCCGAAAACCCATGGGGCAGGCAGCGCCGAAGCAATCCCGCCAACCCAAGCCCCGAAGCGCGCGCCATCGCAAGACGGCGCAACGCCGTTTCCGCCCGTGCACGAGCCCCATCCCCCCGACAGGTAAGACGGGACAAAAGATCTGCCTTTGGCAAAGCACCCCCTTGCATCAGTGCAAGAACAGCGCGCGCGGCTTCCCGATCCAGCAGCAGAAAGCCAAGCCGCGTTTTGACCAAGGCAAAAAGGGGGGTTTTATCATCCAGCAGGGCCGCAAGATAAGCGGCCTCCACCCTGTCAACGCCTGTCATCGGCCCTTTTCCAAGGCGCGACATACTCCGCGTCAGGTCCAGCAGCCGCGCGGGCGGCGGCGTGCCGGGGCCTGTCATGGGATTATTGCGCCGCCTTTTGCTGGGCGACCATATCTTGCAAATAGCCAGCAAACTCTCCGCGCAATTCCGGACGAGCCAAACCGAAGGCCACCGTTGCCTGCAAGAACCCAGCCTTGGAACCGCAGTCATAGCGCTGCCCCCGGAACCGGAAACCGTGAACATTGTTGCTGGCTTCAATCTCTTGCGCGATAGCATCCGTCAGCTGGATTTCACCGCCAGCGCCCTGTTTCATCTTGTTGAGATTGTTCAGAACCTTCGGCGTCAGGATGTAACGGCCAATCACGGCAAGGTTGGACGGAGCATCCTCGGCATTCGGTTTTTCAACCATGCCTTTGGCCCGCACGATGGAGCCCATATCCTCGGCGATATCCAAAACGCCGTAAGAGCTTGCCTTTTCAGGGGCGACTTCCATAGCTGCAACCATATTGCCGCCGGTATTCTCGTAGGCCTCAATCATCTGCTGAAGGCAGGGCTTTTCGGCGGCAATCACATCATCCGGCAGCAGAACCGCGAAAGGCTCATTGCCGATCAGACGGCGGGCACACCAAACCGCATGGCCAAGGCCCATGGCCCGGTTCTGGCGGACATAGGCGATTGCGCCACTGTCCATATTGGTTTCCTTAAGCGTCTCCAGAAGCTCGGTCTTGCCTTTTCTGCGCAGTTCGCTTTCCAGCTCCGGCGCGTGGTCGAAGTAATCCTC
>JAQWYA010000164.1 GCA_029254215.1 Pseudorhodobacter sp.
GCAGCGGCGGTAACGGAAAGGGCGGTCAGCGCGATGGCCGAGGTGAGCATCTTCGTCTTCATGGCAGTCTCCTGTCTATCCATAGCAAAGCCAATACGGCTTGGCGGGAGGTCTACGCCTGGTCCGTGACACTCATGCAAAAGAAATGTAACAGTTTTATGACAAGCGCGGTTTTGTCTTGTGACGTTATCTGGCTAACACAATGATAAGGTTGGATTATCAAAAATTCCCGGAATTAGGCTTTTGTCACATACCGTTGGGGGAAGCCGTTCTGATGCGGTCTTTATGCGGTGAGTTGGGACAGGCGATTCTGCCTGTTTCGCGCCGCTGGCGGGGTTTTGCGAGTGCCTTTGGTCAAGGGCCGTGGGCAGAGGCAAATCCCATGGGAAGCGAATACGCGGCCGATACGCGCTACCACCAGAGGCACAAAGCCGTCAGGCATCAGAAGGGTGAAGGGCGGGCGCTGGCCGCTTTCCGGCGTCGGCGTATGTCCGATCCCACAGCGCAACCACGGACCCGATCATCCCTCCGGGTCCGCTGCATCGCTCGCTGTGGATCGCCGCGCTGAACGCCGCATCGCGCAGGCCGCGCGGTCCTATGGGTCAGCGGATTTCGGGGCGGCGGCTTGAAATCCGCCGGCAGGGCGATTGAAAGAGCGTGGCAATCTGCACAAGATCGGGCTAAACCCTTTGCATCACAGCCTGCGAAACCAATCCCAACTCGAAAGCGAGCCGACTGATGCCGAAATTCTCTAGCCTTCCGCTTACCCTTGCAGCAGCCATGGCGGTCCTTCCGTCCATCGGATTTGCAGATCTCAGCGCGGAATGTAGCGGCAAATTGGCCGACAAGCGGCTGCTGGTGATTGTGCCGAACGCGGCTGGTGGCGGCTATGACACCTATGGTCGGGCGCTTGCGCCGGTGTTTGAACAGGTCGCGGGCCTGCGGGCTGATGTGGTCAATATGCCGGGCGCTGGCGGCATTGTTGCGCTGACGCGGCTGACCACTTCCGGCCCGGATGATCTGGTCGTGATGGTGGAAAACATCAATGACGTTCTGGGAGCCGAACGTCCCGATGGGGCGGAGTCGTGGATTGACAAGGTCCGGATGCTGGGTGTGTTCCACAATGAACCCAGTGCATGGTTTGGCCGAACGGGCACATTGCTTGACACGCCTGGCACAAAGTTTGTCGCCGCTGCTATCTCGTCCAACGAGGGTGTTGTAGAGTTCAAGCTTGGCGGGCAGGCGATCGGGCTGAATATTGATACGATTGCGGGATATGGCGGCTCTAAGGACATGGAGGCTGCCGTGCTACGCGGCGAGGCGGATCTTGTCTCGAACTCTTTGACGACCAGTTTGAAACGGGCGGCCTCTGGCGACCTTGAAATCTTGATGCTGCTGTCTGACAAGCCAAATCCGCGCGCACCGGGCGTGCCGCATCTGGCGGGCGAAGATGGGCTTGCCGCCGAATACGCCAAAACCCTGCCCGCCGAAGATCGCGCCCTGCACATCGAACGCGCGGGCCTCGCGGCGGATATGAGCTTTGATATTCGCGCCATTTTTTCTTCGGCGACAATGCGGCCCGATCTGCAGGCCTGCCTTGAGGAAGCGGCGCAAGAGGTGATCTTCAGCGATGCCTTCCGCGAGGTTGCGGAAAAGCAGGGCCGCCCTGTGACCCCGATGCCCGCCGATGAAGTGGCCGCCGTGCTGGGCCGGTTCGCGACCCTGCAATCGCGCCTGCAAGACTGGCAGGAAAGCGACGCTGCAAAGCAGTGAGTTTTGCGGCATGAATTGGGGCGCTGATGTCTGAGTATTTATTGGCGCTTGCACAGGGCGCGGGAAATGTTTTTTCCTTTCCCAATATCCTGATCCCGATGCTTGGCACGGTGATCGCGATGTTCAGCGCTTTTCTGCCGGGCATCGGAGGCACAAGCCTTGCCACGCTGATGCTGCTTTTGACGCTGAACTGGGATCCGGTGCAGGTGCTTTTGCTGTTCGGCGCGCTGACCGGCGGGGCCACTTACATGGGCTCGATCACCGCGATCCTGTTCAACATTCCGGGCAATGCCTCCAGTGCGGCGGTCTTGCTGGATGGCCATCCGATGTCGCGGATGGGGCTGCCGAAAACCGCGATTGCCGCGGCTGCCACGGCCTCGGCTGTCGGGTCGGTTCTGGGGGTGTTGGTGCTGATCTGCATCCTGCCCATCGTGCGGCCCTTCATCCTGCAATTCGGCCCGTTGGAGAGGCTGTTGCTGGGCATCTGGGGGCTGACAACCATCATAGCCCTTCCCAATCGTTCGGCCAGCAAGGCGCTGGCGGCGACCTTGCTGGGCCTGTTGCTGGCGATGGTCGGTAGCGATCCGACCTCTGGGCAGCCGCGCTGGACCTTTGGCTCGTTCAGCCTTTACGACGGATTGCCGGTGATTGCGGTCCTGCTGGGGTTTTTCACCCTGTCCGAGGTCATGTCATGGCGCGCGCAAGTCTCGCTCAGCGGCTCCATGCAGAGCAAAAACCAGCGGGATTCGACCCGCGCCGGCATCCGGTCGGTGTTCACGCATCTGGGGGTGACGCTGCGATCTTCGGTGCTGGGGACGCTTGTGGGCGTGATCCCCGGCGTAGGCGGCACGGTGGCCAGCTTTGTCGCCTATGGCCAGACGGTGCAGGCCACCAAGGGCGATCGCAGCCAATTCGGCAAGGGTGATATTCGCGGGTTGATTGCGCCGGAAGCGGCGGTTGATGCCAAAGACGGAGGCTCGCTTTTGCCGCTGCTGGCCTTCGGGCTGCCGGGGAGCGAGGCGGGTGTGATCTTGCTTTCGGTGCTGATGATCCACGGCTTCGTTCCCGGCCTGCCGATGCTGACGACCGAGCTGACCTTTTCCTTCACGCTGATCGTGGCCCTGCTGTTTTCGAACATCATGACCTCGGCCGTGGGGATCACCAGCGCCCCCTATCTGGCGCGGCTGACCAGCCTGCGGATCGACCGCATCGTTCTGCCGGTTCTGGTGGCGAGCCTCGTGACGGTGGTGCAGTTGCATGGCTCTGTCACCGATCTTTATATCGCGGTGTTTTTCGGGGTGCTGGGCTATCTTTTTGGACAGTTCGACTGGCCCCGCATCCCTTTCGTGATCGCCTTCGTTCTGGGCGGGTTTATCGAGGATAATTTCGCGCTGACGCAGGAATTGCACCGGGTTGACCGGCTGGATATCTGGGGCCGCCCGATTGCCTTCGTGATCTTCGGGCTGATCGTCTTTTCCCTGCTCTGGATGGTTCGCAAGGGGGACGGGAACGGGGCGTCTACGAAAATCAAGGCGCATATGCCGCGCGGCCTTGGCACGCTTTTTGCCGGGGGATTGACGGCCATTGCGGGGGTTCTGTTGCTGATCTCAGTACAAAGCGGGGCTGCGTATTCGCTGTTCGCGCAAAGCGTCGCTGCCCTGACCACCCTTGTCTGTCTGATCGTCACGCTGCGCGCCTGGCGCCAAAAGCCGGGGGCGGATGCCGCTGCGCTTGTTGGATTGCCGGAAACGCATCGCCTGCCGCTGGCCCTTGTCTGCCTGCTGCCACTGGGCGTTTTCGCCTTGGGATTGCCCGTGGCCACCGGGCTTTTCGCGGCGGCGTGGTATTGCAAATGGCAAAGCCTGACGCGCCGGGTGGTGCTGGGAAGCCTGCTGGTTGGCCTGATCTGTGCCGCCGCCGCGTGGTATTATCTGGATGAGATCGCGATTGTTCTGCTGCCGGACCCTGCGGTGACGTGGCTCTGGCGGAATTAAGGGGCCGTCACTGGTGCTGAGGCCGCCTGCGCCGGTCTGATGGTGCGCGTCATCCTCGCCGCCATCCCCCGATTTCGGGCGCTATCTTTATGCGCGACGTCTTTTCAGTTGATCGGGTGAGTGTCCTGACGCGGCTGACTGGTGAACAGCCTCACGACACCCTGCCGAAATCAGCGCGCGCGAAGTTCGCACCGCTGACATGTGCTGGATTGTTTTAATGCCGACTTTGGCAGGGAAAACCTGGGGCGAAGTTGGCACCCTTCGGGGGTTTCAAGCAGGGGTCAAAGAGTAATCCGCAGCCGGTCGGTCAGATAGGGGAGCTGCCTTTGCGCCTTTTGCAGGAGCGCGGTGTCGATGTCAGCCACCAGAATCTCGGGTCCGGCCCCGGCTTTCGCGATAATCTCTCCGTCTGGGGCCGCAAGGAAACTGCCGCCCAGATAGTCGAACCCGTTCTCATGGCCCGCATGATTGGCATAGGCCAGAAACATGGCATTTTCAAAGGCTCGGGTCGGGATCATCATATCGGCAACCCATTGCCACTTGGCGGCCAGTGCGGTTGGTACCAAGACCAGTTGCGCCCCCATCAGCGCAACTTCGCGCGCGGTTTCGGGAAACTCGGTGTCATAGCAGATCAGCATCCCGACCTTCAGCCCGCAATAGTCGAACACCTCGCAACCCGCGCCGGGGGTGAAATGATCGGCCTCGAACCCTGGGGGGAAGATCAACTTGCGATGCCCACCTAGGCGCTGACCGTCCGGGCCGAAACATTGGGCGGCATTATAGTAGGTGCCGCCTGCGCGTTCCGAGTATCCGTAGTGGATCGCGACCCCGTGGCTTTGGGCGAGGGTCGCAATTTCCTGCGCGAAGGGGCCGTCGGTTTCCTCGGCCCTCGTCACGATCTCGGCTCCGATGAAATAGCCGCACAGAAATAGCTCGGGCAACAGCACAAGCTGCACGCCTCTGTCACGCAGGTCGGGCAGCACACTCGCCAGCCAATCCACCCGCTCGCGGGCAGAGGTCATTTCTGCAGCCGTCTGGGCAATGGCGATGCGCAAACCTCAGGACTCCGTTACCAAAAGCTGCCGTGGATAATTGGTGATGTAGTCGCAGCCGGTTTCCGTGACGACAATCGAGTCGCCAATGCGTCCCGCCGTCACGCCATCGATCGAAATGCCGCCGTCGACCGCAAAGGTCATGCCAGGCCGCAACACGGTCTTGTCGCCGGTTTTCAGCTCTGGTGCCTCGAGATAGGCGACGCCGATCGAGCGCCCGGTGCGATACCCTGTCTGATAGCCTCGTTCGGCATAGACCTCGTTCGCGGCCGCCGCGACATCTTCTGCCAGAACGCCGGGACGGATTGCGGCGATGGCAGCCTGCTGGGCATCAATGGCGGCCTGCTGGACCCGTGCGCCCTCGTCCGAAACCTCGACGATATGGAACATGCGGTCGAAGCCAAGCTTGTATTGCTTGAACTGCGCCATGTTGCAAAAACAGAAATAGACCGGGTCCAGCCGCTGATACTGCTTCACCGACGCCCGGCGATGCACCATCGAGGTATCCTTGCCGCTTTGCACGATCTGCAGATTGTGGATCATCGGCGAAACAAAACGCTCCCAGCCCTTGTCGGTCAGAAAGCCTGCCGCCTTGCGCGTGCCCGCCTCGATCACCGCCAGCGTGCTTTCATATTCCGCCGCACCAACGTGCAATGACCCGTGTGCGGCCGCCATCATTGCGCCGGCAATTTCGCCGGCCTGTTTCATGACGCTGACTTCAAAGGGCGATTTGATCATGCGTTGCGCGCCCAGAACCGGCCCGATGTCTTTCAGCGGCACGCCGACATAGGTTTCGTCCAGAAAATTGCGCACGATTGCGGGAATGTGCGATTTCTCGATCCAGATTTCCGACGGCGTGTCGCCAATGACTCCGCGCAGGGCGCGTCCCCAGCTGTTCTGACCCATATCCTCCCAGCGGCGCAGGTCAGTCACCCATGTCATTTCGGCGACCATCTCACTTTCCATCAGCGGCGTGATGACGACAGGGGCATCGTCGGCCCGAACGACCAGCATCGTGGGGCGACCGAATTCGATACCAAGATACCCCCAGAACCCGGCCAGATAAGCGATAGAGCTTTCGTCGGTGAGGACCGCAAGGTCGATGCCCGCTTCCTTCATGCGCTCCTGCAACTGGTGGGTTCTTGTTTTCGCTTCGCTCAGCATGGGGGCTTCCGGGGGAATCAGGGTTGCGAAATTTCGTCTGGCCATATGTGCTGTATACAGATAGCCTTGTCAAACGCTGAAATCACCGCATATGGCCAAAAAAAGACCAGTGGTGTATGCATCTAGCGGAAAATTGCGATTGGTGAAGCGACGGAGAACTGATGCGAAACAGAGAAACCCTGAAAGATGTTGCGGCGCCTCGCGTCGATATGGACGTATCCGAGCTTCAGCATCGCCTGCTGGAGCGGATCTGCATGCGGCACTACAAGCCGGGCGACCAATTGAAAGAGGCCGAACTTGCCCGCGAATTCGGCGTCAGCCGCACGCCTGTGCGCGAGGCGCTGAACCGGATCAGCCATCTCGGCCTGATTTCGACGCGCAATGGCGTGGGCACCGTTGTCGTCAGCCTGTCCTTGGCGCAGATCGAACAGGTCTACGAATTGCGGCTGGAACTGGCCTGCCTGATCGGCACGCTGTCACCCATCGTGCCCGATACCGGGCATCTGGAGAAATTGACCGCACTTCTGACCCGCGCCAAGGCAATGCAGTTGGCCTTCGATGCCGACGACTACATTCGCATCAACCATGAACTGAACATGCTGATCGCCACGATGATCGGCAATCAGATCCTGCGCGCCACATGGCTCCACACCTATTATCAAGCCGCCAGCACCTGGCACGGTGTTGCAGACGCCCTTGGCGCAGATGTCGTCGCCGCGTTGATCGAGGAACTGACCGATCTTGTTGCGGCGGTGTGTCAAGGTGACGCGAAAGCAGTGGGATATACGCAGCGCATACACATAGGCTATGGCTTTGCAAAAGTGCGGCGTCAATTCGCCTAGGTTTTCGATGCAGGATGACCCTTCGCCTTGTCTCGTTCCGAAGACCGCTGAGTTGCCTCCGCGAATGACCACTTTCCGTCCAGATTGAAGGTTGGACCTGCCCCGGTTCTGTTCCGGTCAGATCGTCATTTTGAGCGGCCTTTCGGTCGAACGCCACGGGGCTTTTCCAGCCCAAGGCTGAATGTCTGCGACGTGGGTTGTAGAAGCCGTCGATGTATTCGAAGAGGGCATCCTCAGGGACATGCTTGCATATAACCCTATCGGCCCCAGGTCCGAACAACCGGATCAACTGTGTGACCTTTTGTGTTGCCCCCAGAAACCTAAATTTTGCACCAAGATCATTGATCCAGAACGATAAATGATCTTGGTGATGGGGGGCTGACGTCGAACCTTATCCAGACCCTAAGGTATTGCAAATTATACCTATTCGCTATTCCCCACCCGGATTTCGCAGTCGGCTCAGCGTCACAGGGGTCATTCCCAGGAAGGATGCTATCTGACTGTGATTGAACAGGGTTTCATGATCAGGATAAACGCTGCGAAACCACTCAAGCCTCTCCTTGGCCTTGAGTGCGGCGAGACTCCATTCCCGGCTTGTCTTGCGCGCCAGTTCGGCACGCAGGACTGCATTGGCCCAATCCTCGATCGCTGACGACCCACGCATCAGGTCCAGCAGACCCGTGGCGTCCACTGAGGCGGCGTGTCCATCCGTCTCGGCCCTCAGGCTGACAAGGGACGTGGCCCCGGCCGTGCGCGCCAGATTAGGCGTGATCACGCACGGCCCGACAAAGAAGCCAACACACACTTCGCGCCCTTCAGCGTCACCGATCAGACTGACCATCTTCCCGGATAGCAGGATGTATTCCTTGGCATCCGGATCACCTTGTCGCGCGAGGTGCTGGGCCTTCGCGATCGTTCTGGCCTCGAACGCTTTGGCCAGTGCGTGGGCATCGGCAGTCGCCAAGTCACCGAAAATCCGTTTGTCCCTTTCAAAGCTGACTACGCTCTGCATGTCTGACGCTCCGTTAACAAAAGACAATGCCTCGCAAGCAGGGTGCCCCTAACAAACAACCATATCCCAAACGCGACAGGAGTTCTTCACATGAAAATCGGGCACAACGGCAAGGCGGCAATCCTATTCGGACTGGGCGCCATGATCATTTATCTTCTGATGGTGCTGGGAACGCTGAGAGTCCTGAGCGATCTCGCAATGATGCAACCGTTCGATCTGCGACCCACAGGGTATTCACAGGCCGATGCCGCAAGCCTGTTGGACGCGCTCGGCGAGACTGGACGCCACTATTATCTTACGCGGCAAATTCCTCTGGACACGCTCTACCCGGCATTGCTGGCGCTGACCCTGATATCGACGCTGCGATGGCGTGCCGCGAGGTTTGGGCCGACATTAATGACCCGGATCGGCGGACCTTTGGCAGTCATGGCTGCGGTCTTCGACTATCTCGAAAACCTCGGGATCGTCTTCATGCTACTCGCCGGAGCGGGGTCGCACCCTACGCTGATCCACGCAGCAAGCATGGCGACCATTCTGAAATCCGGCTCAACCTCCGTTGCCATACTCGGCGTCATCGCAACGCTTGTCCCGCTCTTGGTTCAGAGATTTTTCGTCAGCGCCCGATGAAATCCGCGCGCCGCTCCAGCAGGCTTTCGTAGAGGAAATCGACGAAGAGCCTGACCCGTTGCACGCGGCGCAGATCGTCATGCATCAGCACCCATGTCGAGCGGCTTTGGTCAAGGTCGGTGCCCGGCACGCGCTGCAACTCGGGAAAGACGCTTTGAACCCACGCTGCAACGAAGGTCATCCCAGCCCCGGCGCGGGCAAGGTGCAGGTGCATGGCTGGATCAGGGATGGCATGGCGCACGGTCGCGCGCGGAAACGGTGAAGCGGCGATCATGGCCTGCAATTCCGGCACCTCTCCGTAGCCTAGCCACGTCAGCCCTTCGCCGCGCGGCCCGGCGTCATGCAGATTCTGATCGATATAGGCGCGTGAGGCGAAGACCCCGATCGAGAGCGGAAACAGCTTTCGCCCCACCGCGTCGCCCGTGAGCGCGCGCACATGGCGGATCGACACATCCGTTTCGAGCTTTTCAATGGAATCAATCGTGTAGGACAGGTTCATGTCGATGTGGATGTCCGGGTAGAGCGACAGGAACTCGCCCAGAACCGGGGCCAGCAGGAAATGCGCTGTCATGGGATCCACCGAGAGGCGGATGCGGCCCGCCGCCTCGCTATCCAGCCCGCGGACGGCGTTGAACCCCTGCCGCAACGACGTTTCGGCCTCGATCGCCTGCGGTAGCAGCTTGCGGCCCGCCGCCGTCAAATCGAGCCCGCCTGCGCTGCGCCGAAAAAGCTGCACGTCCAGTTGCGCCTCCAGACCCTCGACCTGTCGGCGCACGGTTGCATGGGTGCCACCCATTTGCTCGGCTGCCGCGCGCAGTGACCCCGTCCGGGCGACGGCCAGAAAGGCCGGAAGAGATTTCCAATCCATGGGTCCGGTTCGCTTTCAATCCACTACGGTTCATTTTGGTCAGTATTAGGATTGAATATGTTCCTCTAGAGCAAGGCCGTCAACTCAATGGAAGGACGACCCCGATGACTGCCACTCTCACCGCCTGGAGCATCCGGCGCTATGGCGCCCCCGAACACCTCACCCCGGTCAGCCGCCCGATCCCCACACCGGGCCCTGGCGAGGTCCTGATCCGGATCCGTGCCTCGGCGGTTTCGCGCGCCGACGGCATGATGCGGGCGGGCACCCCGCGCTTCGCCCGTCTGTTTCTGGGCCTGCGCCGACCGCGCCATGACCTTGTGGGCACCTGCCTGTCGGGCGAGATCGCCGCAACCGGGCCGGGCGTGTCACGCTTTGCGATCGGTGATGAAGTCTTCGGCCTTGCTGGCCTGAAGTTCGGCGCCAACGCCAGTCACATCTGCCTGAGCGAGACCGACATGCTGGTGCCGAAGCCAGCGGCCTTGTCGTTTGAGGAGGCTGCCGTGATGTGCGACGGACCGCTGACCTCGCTGAACTTCCTGCGCGAGGTGGCCAAGCTGCGCGCGGGTGAGAAGGTCTTGATCCTCGGTGCCTCGGGTAGCCTTGGCAGCGCGGCGGTGCAGATTGCCACCGCGATGGGGGCAGATGTCACCGGAACCTGCAGCGCCCGCAACGCTGACATGGTGGCCGCACTCGGGGCCGGCAGGGTCATCGACTACGCGCAGGAGGATTTCACCCGACAGGCCGAGCGGTACGACGTGATCTACGACACGCTCGGCGTCTCGTCCTTCGCCAAGGCCAAGGGAAGCCTGACCCGTTCCGGACGCTACGTCTGCCCTGTGCTGGGCCTCGGTCTGCTGGGCGCGATGCTGCGCACGAGCGTCGCTGGCACGCGCAAGGCGCGCTTCTCGGCTACCGGGATGCTCAAGCCGGACGTGCTACGCCCGATGCTCGGCACCCTCGTCGAGATGGTCGAGGACGGCAAGCTGGTGCCCTTCATCGACAGAGTGTACCCTTTGGCCGACCTGATCGAAGCGCACCGCCATATGGAAACTGGGCACAAGCGCGGAAATGTCGTCGTCGTGTGAGAGGGCGCCACACTGGCAGCCAATGTAGAGGCCGTTCGCTGCCATGTCTCCGATCACTACTTGGAACATTCAGAAAACGACCCGGAACTCAATGATTTCAGAATGATAACGAGAGGACCTCAAAGACTTGCACTTCGCAGAAGAAACCCGTTCGTTGCGTCTGCGCGCGTCCTTTGGCCATGAAAGCACAAAATGACACGAATTACGTCCTTTGCCGGATCAGGCTTTGACCTCGGTGCTCTGCATTGCGCCATGCTTGCCGCGTTTTCTGACTATGTCGTTCCCTTGCAGCCAGATGCAGACAGTTTCAAGGCGGCGCTGAGTTCGAGAGGTTTTAATCCCGAGGCGTCCTTCGTCGCCGTCGACGGTGGTGACATCATCGGATTCTGGAATGTCGCGACGCGGAACACCAAACGATATCTGATCGGCAGCGGAACACGGATCGGCCACAGAGGCCGGGGATTGGCGTCCCATTTGGGCATGGCGGCGATAAATGCGGCAGAGGATGCGGGAGCCGAAAGCTTTTGGCTCGAGGTCATTGAGGGTAACACAGGTGCTGAACGTCTCTATCAGAAGCTGGGGTTTGATGTGACCAGAAAGCTCGACTGCTATCGGCTTCATCATCCATCTGCTGATCCGTCCAGATGCGAACTGTCGGATTTCGGGACCGTTGCGCAGGCCATTCAGAGGTATTCGACCTGGGAGCCGACTTGGCAGAACGCCACGGAAACCATCTCTGGCTTGCCACTGACGTCCTTCCTGCATGACAAAGGCGGCGCGATCATCGGTGCAGGTGGTCTCGTGCATCAGATAGCCGCCAGCGACCCCTCGGCCTTGGCGGACCTTCTCGCCGCGGCAGCGACGGTCGGCTCGCTGACATTGGTCAATGTCGAGTCCGCCGATAGTGTCTTGTGCTCTCTCCTACAGGAACTTGGAGGGGATCGTTTCATCGTTCAGTCTGAAATGCGCCTGTCATTGCCAAACCTGTCCTAGCGGTCGGGGATGGGCCTGCTGACGGAAAGCCCGGCTTGATGGCTCTGCACAGCGACCGCAACCAATATCGAAAGGAATACCATGTCCCGATTGAACACCAAGATTTGCATCGTCACGGGTGCGGGCCGCGGCATTGGCGCTGCGATCGCGCGGGCCTTCGCCCGAGAAGGGGCCACTGTCGTCGTGACGGATAAAAATGAGGGGAGTGCCGCCGATTTGGCCCGCGAGATCGGCGGGCATCACCTGCGGCTCGATGTTGCGTCCGAGGCCGACTGGGCAGAGCTGGCCGAGAGGTGGCCTGCCTGCGACGTTCTGGTGAATAATGCCGGGATCACCGGCTTCGAGGAGGCAATGCGTCCGCACAACCCCGAGTACGCCTCGCTGGCGGATTGGCGGGCCGTGCATGCGGTCAATCTCGACGGCACGTTCCTCGGCTGCCGCTACGCGATCGGCGCGATGCGCGCCAAGGGCGCGGGATCGATCATCAACATCTCGTCGCGCTCGGGCCTCGTGGGTATTCCGGCGGCGGCGGCCTATGCGTCATCCAAGGCGGCCGTTCGCAACCACACCAAGTCCGTCGCGCTTTACTGCGCCGAACAGGGGCTGAACATCCGCTGCAATTCGATCCACCCGGCAGCGATCCTTACTCCGATGTGGGAGCCGATGCTGGGCGACGGGCCAGACCGCGAGGCGCGCATGGCAGCCTTCGTGGCCGACACGCCGATGCGCCGGTTTGGCACGGTCGAAGAGGTCGCCTCCATTGCACTTCTGCTCGCCTCGGACGAGGCCTCTTACATGACCGGAACGGAGCTGACCGTGGACGGCGGGTTGTTGGCCGGTTCGGCTGCTGCGCCTAAGGCGGACTGAACGCGGACACATCCGCCCTACGCAATTCCCGAAGGACCGAAACCATGACCGCACTTGTTCTGAACCCGGCCTTGTACGCCAGATCTGGCTTGCTGGACTGCTCTGCCTCATCATCATGGTTGCCAGATTGGGTGCGGAACTCGGCTTGCGCGGCCCCTTGATCGATCTCGGCCGCAATCCCTTCCAGCATGTCGTAATACGCCCTATCTGGGATCATGACCTTTGGGTCCAAGGCGTCGTCAGGATCGAGGCCCGCATCGCGCAGAAACGCTGCGCCGTCGATGACCACGCCAGCCGCTGCGACCATCTTTCGCGCGAAGAGAGAGGTGAGTTAGCCCATGCCGGCCATTCCAGATCGAATGGACCGAGGGGCAAACCAGCGCGGATTGGCAGGATCAGTGGGGTCTTTGTCCTAACCGACAAGCTGTCATTTGCGCTAGTGTCGGACCATGACAACGAATGAACATCATATAACGTCCTCGCAGCCCAGACGGGTTCTGATGGTGGCCTATCCGGGAGCCCATAACCTTGACGTGGTCGGACCGCTCGAGATCCTCGCGACGACGGCCTACTTCGCCGCTGATGGAGCAAACCCCTACGACATCGCAATCGTCGCTGAGAGAACCGGGCCGCTGTCGGCGAGTTCGGGCCTGACGATCACGGCTGGCTTGTCCTTTGCGGATGTGCTGGCCCGCGATCATGCCATCGACACGCTGATGATCGCGGGCGGGCACGGCAGTTCCGCGGCCATGAAGGACCCCGCTCTCGTGGAGTTCCTCCGCGCCGCCGCGCCGCGCGCCCGGCGGGTCGCGTCGATCTGCACCGGGGCGCTTGTCCTGGCGGAGGCGGGCCTCCTGAATGGCAGGCGCGCCAGCACGCACTGGGTCTGGTGCCCGAAGATGGAAGCCGACTATCCGGGCGTTCAGGTGGACCGCGACGCGATCTATGTGCGCGACGGCAATGTCTGGACTTCGGCCGGTGTGACCTCGGGGATGGACCTGGCTCTCGCGCTGGTCGAGGAGGACCTCGGCCATGAGATTGCCCTGCAGGTCGCGCGCTTCAGTGTCATGTACATGATGCGGCCGGGCGGTCAGTCGCAGTTCAGCGCGCATCTGGTGGCTCAGCGCGCCGAGGACCCGGCGATCAACGCGACGCTCGACTTCATCCTCGCCAACCCGGGCGACCCGCTGACCGTGACGGCGCTGGCCGCACGCGCGGGGCTGTCCGAGCGCACCTTCGCGCGCCGCTTCAAGGATGAGACCGGCATGACGCCGGCGGCCTATGTCGAGACGGCCCGGGTGCAGGCGGCACGGGTCGCGCTCGAGACGACTGCGAAGGGTGTCGAACAGATCGCGATCGGCGCGGGGTTCCAAAGCGCCGAACGCATGCGCCGGGCATTCCAACGTCATCTCGGCATATCCGCGTCGGAATACCGCGAGCGGTTTCGTCGAACATCCGACGCGCAGGCCCTGATCCGCGACGGTCCCGGCTAGACCGCCGGATCCACAGAAAACAGCCAGCAACAGCAATCCCGTGCAGACGCCCTCTGCACGCAGCTACCCCCTTTGTCTTAGGAAAAACCCATGAAATACGTCCCTTTTTCGCTC
The DNA here is from genome assembly GCA_029254215.1 of Pseudorhodobacter sp. Taxonomy (GTDB): domain Bacteria; phylum Pseudomonadota; class Alphaproteobacteria; order Rhodobacterales; family Rhodobacteraceae; genus Pseudorhodobacter. Next base: position 13,885 of record JAQWYA010000164.1, read on the forward strand.
TGCCTTTTGCCCATTCTTGTGAGTGCCTGCGCGAACAGCGGTGCAAACTACACCCCAATCCTCGACGGCCCGCCCACGGCTGCCTTCCGGAGCGACCTTTCCGTCTGCCAGTCGCTCGCCCGCGACCAGCGCCAGTTCGATCAGGAGACCGCGGGCGCGGCCGTCCTTGGGGCCGGCGCCGGTGCGCTTCTGGGTGCCGCCGATGACGATGCGGACGCGGCGGGCGGCGCCATCGCAGGCGCCTTGGCCGGAGGTGTCGCTGGCGCCGTCAATGCAAGCGAACGGCGGGAAGCCATCGTCGTGGAATGTTTGCGCGGACGCGGGCACCGCGTGGTCGGATGACCGCCTAACCCACCTTAAAATGCACTGGAGACCAAAATGCACTCGCATCTCTTTCGTCGTCGGCGCCGCCTGGCGGGCGTTGCCTCTCTCTTCGACCTTGCCCTTCGGGCATGGTCGGCGGCCCCATAAGGCCACAGTTGCCGACCTCGGCGCGTCTCAGGCGCGATATCGGCCTGCCCGAGATCGAAAATGTACCCGGAGCCCCTGGGATGCCGCATCGCAAGTGCTGACCCGCTAACGGAAGGGAGCTTACTCATGCACTCCGTCCTCATCGCCGGTGCGACCGGCTATCTCGGCCGTTTCCTTTGTTCAGCGTACCGCGCGCGCGGTTATCACGTCACCGCGCTGGTACGGGACCGGAGGCGCGTGGAGGCCCTTGACGCCGACAGGCTGATCGAGGCCGAAGCCACCGAGCCCGAAGCGCTGTCTGGCGTCATGCACCGCATCGACCTTGTCGTCTCCGCGCTCGGGATCACCCGGCAAGCCGATGGGCTGAGCTATGCAGATGTGGATTTCGGGGCCAACCTGAACCTTCTGCGCGAGGCGGAGCGCTCCGGAGTGGGACGCTTCGCCTATGTCCATGTCCTGAACGCGGCCGTTATGCGTCATGTTCCGCTGGTGTCCGCCAAGGCGGATTTTGTGGACGCGCTGCAAGCGTCCGGGATGGCGTCGACCGTAATCGCGCCGTCGGGCTACTTCTCGGACATGGGTGAGTTTCTCGCCATGGCGCGGTCGGGGCGGGTCTGGTTGTTCGGCTCAGGCGCAGCCCGCATGAACCCGATCCATGGTGCTGATCTGGCAGAGGCGGTGATTGATGCAACCGAGGCCGGATGCGGCTGGCTAAACGTTGGCGGGCCGGAAACCTTCACCCAAGTCGAAATCGCAGAACTGGCGTTTGCCGTGCTAGACCGCCCGGCGCGGATCACCCGGCTTCCCGACATGTTGCGCAGGGCCGTACTTGCCGTGTTACCCTGGGTCACGCCGCGGAGGATCCACGGTCCGGCGCAATTCTTCTTGACGGCGCTCGCCGAGGACATGGTCGGCGAGGCTCATGGAACCCGTCGGCTGTCCGAATACCTCCGCAGTCTTTCCGGCGCCACGGGCCATCGATTTGCCGCGGGAGCAACAACATGACTTTGACACGTACTGGCGGATTGGCCGCCCTGATCTGTGCCGCGACCTATCTGTTCGGCTTCGCGCTTCTCGTAACGGTGCTTGCGCCACTAGGCTATGGCTCGAACGATATCGACCCTGCTGCCGTCGTGGCCTTCGACGCCGCACGCCCCGGCATCCTGACCCTGTGGAACAGCGCAATCTACGTGCTAAACGCCCTCGCGCTTATTATCCTGGTGGTGGCTCTATCCGAGAGGCAAACCTCCAAAACGCCCGGTTGGGCCGCGGTCACGAAAGGTCTCGGGCTCGTCTGGGCCGCACTGGTTCTGGGCGCGGGCATGGTCGCGAATGTCGCGCTTGAGCGGACCGCGCACCTTTACTCCTCGGACCCTGCGGGCGCGGTTGAACTGTGGACGACGCTCCACGCGGTCGAGCTTGGTTTGGGCGGTGGCAATGAGATCGCAGGCGGCGTCTGGATCGGCTGCGTTAGCCTCGCGGGGTTGATCGGCAAGAATTTGGCGCGGCCCGTTGTGTATCTGGGGCTTTTGACAGGTCTGGGCGGGCTTGCAACCGTAGTTCCGGCGTTTGGCGATATCGCCGGAGCGGTCTTCGGCCTTGGGGCCATCGCCTGGTTTCTTGCGGTCGGCGCGGTTCTGGTTGCCGCGCGCTCTGAGACAGGGGGCTGAGATGTCAAAGATAGACGCCGCCCTGCAAGACCTCCTCGTCCGGGCCCGTGCCAAGAGGGAGGCCACGGCCTCCTCTTCCGAATAAAGTCTGGAGCTGGCAGGATCGGCTTTTGCGGCAGCGCCGGGACCGCGACGCCGGCCAGCGTTATCAAGCCAGCGCCGACTATGAGGCAGAGCTTCAACTATCCCGTCGCGCCCCTCGATCATGACGCGGTTGGCTGGTAAACAGCCTTACGACACCCCGCCGAAATCAGCGCGCGCGAAGTTCGCACCGCTGACATCCGTTGGAGCGTTTTAATGCCGATTTTGGCAGGGAAAGCCTGGGGAGACGTTGGCACCCTTCGGAGCATCCTCGAACCGCCGGACGAACGAGGTCAGCGGCACGCTTTTCGCATTGGCCAGCGTTTGCAAGATCGACAGTGCGGGTGATGTATTGCCGTTCTCGATCTTGGGCAGCATCCCGATCGGGAGGCCGGTGCGGTTCGACAGATCGGCGATGGTCATGCCGCCTTGATGTTGAAAAGCCCGCACCTCGCGCCCGCTGGCGACCTCGAGGCTGTTTTCATGTTCTTCGCTGACCTTGTGGGGGGCCTTGTGCCAAGAGGACAGCGGTCATACAAACTCTGGATCGAATGTCTGCGCCACGGACTTGCAACGACGGCTGGCCAAAAGCGAACCTGCCCCTGAACTTTAGACGGTGTTTCCTGATAGCAATATGCAACCAGCCTCTCATCAACGTGCAATCACCATCGGTTTCCTGATTTTCCCAGGCTTTCCGATGTCTTGCCTGACGTCGATGATTGAACCGCTGCGCGCGGCGAATGAAATCGCGGATTGCCGGGCTTTCACATGGCGGATTGTGTCGGAAACGGGCGCGCGGGTGCCGTCAAGCGCGCAGGTGGTCTTTGACCCCGACCTGACGCTGCAGGAGGCGGCCGAGATAGACTATCTGTTCCTACTTAGCAGTCCGACCGCCAATTTCACCGACCGCAAGGCAGGCGAGGGCCAGTTGCGCCGTCTGGCCCGGCATGGAACGGCTGTGGGGGGCGTCAGTGGGGGGGTGTTTCCGCTGGCGCGGTCGGGGTTGCTGGATGGGCACGCGGTTTCGGTGCATTGGTGCTATGAGGCGGCCTTTGCGCAGGAATTCCCGGATCTGCCGATGCGCGACGATGTGATCGTCTTTGACCATCCGCGCTATACGGTGGCGGGGGCGGCGGCGGCCTTTGACCTGATGCTCAGTTTCATCGAGGATCGTCTGGGCGCGGAGATCGCGACCGAGGTCGCCTGCTGGTTTCAGCATCCGGTGGTCCGGGGCCGGGGGGTGCGGCAAAAGACGCCGACCTTCCGCCGGGACAGCACCGCCGACATGCTGCCCGCCCCGGTGGCCCGCGCGGTCGATCTTTTGGGGCGGCATGTGTCCGACCCCATCGCGGTCGAGGATCTGGCGCAAAGCGTCGGCGTGTCGCCACGCCAGTTGGAGCGGCAGTTCAAGAAGGCCACCGGGCAAAGCCCGTCACGCTATTACCGCACCCTGCGGATGAAGGCCGCGCGGCAGTTGGTGTTGTTCTCGAAAGAGCCGATCCCGCGGATCGCGGTGGCGGTCGGCTATGAAACCGTGCCGCCCCTGATGCGCCACTACCGCGAGGAATTCGGCGTGACCCCGGCCGAAGACCGAAACAATATCAACCGCTTCCGGGTTGAGGATAACCGTCCGCTGCCCTCGGCCTGAGCGGCGTCAGGCGATGCTGCGCGCCGCCGTCACTAGCGCATGGTGGAGCGAGGCCGCATAGGACCTTGGCGCGAGGATGCTGAACTGCGCCCCTGCGGCGCGGCAGATCACAAGGCACCCCATATGTTCCACAACCGTCCTTGTGGCCGCCCCGGTCTGCATTTGCCGGGCGGGCACCGGGCAAAGCCGTTCCAGCAGGTCAACGACCGTCGCGCCGCTCACGTCAAACCGCACCCAGCCGTCGGTCTGTTCGGTGACCGAGGCCGTGTCGCCCAGACCTGCCTTGAGGGTCTTGGCGATATCTTCGTGGCTGTCGAAGGGGGCTTCGGCAAACCATTGCTCGGGGCCTGTCCAGATCACGCCATAGGGATCGCCTTTGGTGGACTGGCCGGGGCCGGGCAGGGGGCCGCCGAACAGCGCAGTGGCGGCCGTGGCAAAGGCCTGCGCCTTGCCCATCCGGCACGATACCGAGGCCAGCGCCGTGGTTGTCACTTCGGTAATGCCGATTGCGCCGATCTGATCGGTTTTCGAGGTTTTGCCGCCAAGCGGCGTCAGGGAGCCTAGATCATGCACGGAGACGGTCCCCCTCGGGGTCGATGAAATGGGCGCTGACCACTTCGACCAGCGTCTCAGAGTTCTGCACCGGGTTGACGGCGCGCAGAACCTCGCCCTTGCGGGCCGCGCCGTTCTTGAGCAGGCCAAGGCCGATGGTATGGCCTAGGTTCGGCGAAAAGGCGACCGAGGTCAGATAACCCTGATCGTTGGCGGCATTGGCAACGGCGTCGCGGGCGATCAGATGCGACCCGGCAGCGAAGGTGTCGGCGGGGTTCACCGGGCGGAAGCCTACAAGGTTCAGCGCATCGGCCCGGTTCATCCCTTCTCGTTCCGACAAGGTAGAGCCGATCGAATCTTTCTTCTTGTTGACCATGCCGCCCATGCCAAGGTTAAGCGCGGTGGTGGTTCCGTTCAGCTCATTTCCTGCCGCATGGCCTTTTTCGATCCGCATGACGCCAAGCGCCTCGGTGCCATAGACCACGGCGTCAAATTCGCGCCCGGCCTCGACCATGCGCCGCATCAGCGCATCGCCATAGCGGGTGGGTACGGCGATCTCGAACGCCAGTTCGCCGGAGAACGAGATGCGGAACAGCCGCGCCCGCAGCCCGCCGCAAACCGTGATGTCGCCGCAGCCCATGTAGGGGAAGGCCTCGTTCGAGATGTCGAACGCCGGATCGACGATCTTTTGCAACAGCTTGCGCGCGTTGGGGCCGGCGACGGAATACTGCGCCCAGGCCTCGGTGGTCGAGATGATCTGAACGTCCATATCGGGCCAGAGGCACTGGCGGCAGAACTCCATATGCCGGTAGACGCCGACCGCGTTGGCGGTGGTGGTGGTCAGGACGAAATGATCCTCGGCCAGACGGGCGGTGGTGCCATCATCCATCACCATGCCGTCTTCGCGCAGCATCAGCCCGTAGCGGACCTTGCCAACCGGCAGTTTGGCAAAGGGGTTGGCGTAGATGCGGTTGAGGAAATCGGCAGCGTCGCTGCCCTGCACGTCGATCTTGCCCAGGGTGGTGACATCGCAGATGCCGACCGATTTGCGGGTGGCCAGAACTTCGCGGTCGACAGATTGCCGCCATGTGGTTTCACCCTCACGCGGGAACCACTGGGCGCGCAGCCACATGCCGACCTCGACAAAGACCGCGCCCTGTTCGGCGGCCCAATGGTGGCTGGGGGTCAGGCGGGTCGGGCGGAAATCGCGGCCAGCCGAGCGCCCCGCGAAGGCCGCGATCGGCACCGGGGTATAGGGCGGACGAAAGATGGTGGTGCCGGTTTCGGGAATGGATTTCCCGGTCATTTCCGCCATTACCGCCAGACCGCCGATGTTCGAGGTCTTGCCCTGATCTGTGGCCATGCCAAGCGTGGTATAGCGCTTGAGATGTTCGACTGAGATATAACCTTCCTGATGGGCCAGTTTGACGTCCTTGACGGTGACGTCGTTTTGCTGGTCGACCCAGGCGCGGCCCTTGCCGGGGACATGGAACAGTGGGGTGATCTGAACCGGCGCATCCTCGGCCTGTGGCAGGTCGGCGGGTTTGGCCTTGCGGCCAAGATCGGCCAGCGTGGCAACGGCGGCCTCGGCCCCCGAGGCAAGCGCGCCTGCGGTGGACATTACGCCATTGGCTGCGCCCGCGACCAACATGCCGGGGGGCAGCGTGCCGCCGGGCACAAAGGCCGCCAGCGCCGCGTTCCACTGCGGCCGCCCGCGCTGATGGCAGGTCAGGTGCACGTTCGGGTTCCAGCCGCCCGAGACGCCAAGCGCCTGACATTCGATCATCCGTTCGCGGCCATCGGCCGTCCGGGTTTTCACGAAGCGCAGGCCAAGCCGCCCGGTCGATCCGGTCACCACCGCGCCCGCCAGCAATTCGCAATCCGCGATACGGGGGGCGTCGGCGCGGCTGTCGATTACGGCGGTCACCTTGACGCCTTTGGCGATCAGGTCAGCAGCGGTGCGGTGGCCATCGTCATTGTTGGTGAAGATCGCCACTTTTTCGCCCGGCACGGCGGCCCAGCGGTTGGCATAGCTGCGCAGGGCACCCCCCAGCATGATGCCGGGACGGTCGTTGTTTTCAAAGGCGATCGGGCGTTCGGTCGCCCCGGCACAGAGCAGGCTGCGCCGCGCATAAATCCGCCAGAGCGTCTGGCGCGGTTTGCCGGGGAGGGGTTCGGGCAGATGGTCTGACACCCGTTCCAGCGCGCCGTAGATGCCGTGATCGAAAGCGCCGATGACGGTGGTGCGCGCCATGATGCGGACATTGGGCAGGCTGGCCAGTTCGGCCAGGGTGGTGCGGGCCCATTCGGCCCCGGTCTGGTCGCCAAGCGCCAAAGTCTCAGAGTTGAGCCGCCCGCCGAGCAGGAAATCCTCATCGGCCAGGATCACCTCGGCCCCGGCACGCCCGGCGGTCAGCGCGGCGGCAAGCCCGGCAGGCCCGGCCCCGATGATCAGCACATCGCAATGCAGGAACCCCTTGTCATAGGTGTCGGGGTCGGCCTGCATGGTCAGGCTGCCAAGCCCGGCCGCGCGCCGGATGATCGGCTCATACAGTTTTTCCCAGAAGGCCTTGGGCCACATGAAGGTCTTGTAATAGAACCCGGCCGCAAAGAAGGGCGATAGCAGGTCGTTGACCGCCAGCAGGTCGAATGACAGCGGCCCGACATGGTTCTGGCTGCGGGCTGTCAGCCCGTCGAACAGTTCGGCCACGGTGGCGCGCGTGTTGGGTTCCTGCCGCGCGCCGCTGCGCAGTTCGACAAGGGCGTTGGGTTCCTCTGACCCGGCGGTCAGCGGCCCGCGCGGGCGGTGGTATTTGAACGACCGCCCCATCAGGCGCACGCCGTTGGCGATCAGCGCCGAGGCCAGCGTATCGCCGGCATGGCCCTGATAGGTCTTGCCGTCAAAGCTGAAATTCAACGTCTGGCTGCGGTCGATCAGGCCGCCCGCGATCCGGTTTGTCTGGCTCATTTGCTGCGCCCCTTGGCACGGGCCACGTCGCGGGCCAGTTCTACGGCCGTGATTTCATGGGTGCGGGTGTCGCGCGTCACCACCAGCCAGCTGCGATCGCCCTGTTCGTGGAACCACAATTCGCGGTGCGCGCCCGCCGGGTTGTTGCGCAGGTAGAGGTAGTCGTGAAACTGGTCGACCGCATCTTCGGCCTGCCAGTCGGGGCGGTCGATCAGGTTCGCATCGCCCAGATAGGTGAATTCCTGACTGTCGCGCGGGCCGAGCAGGGGGTGGTTGATGATCATGTCGGTGCCTCGGTGCTGGTTGGTCAGTGCAGGTTGGGCTGGGCGCCCATGCCTTTTTCGTCGATCATCAACCCCTTGCGGAACCGATCAAAGCGATAGGCGGTGGCGGTGTCATGCGGGGCGTCGGTGGCCAGCAGATGCGCAAAGCACCAGCCCGAGGCCGGCGTCGCCTTGAACCCGCCATAGCACCAGCCGCCGTTGAAATAGAGCCCGTCGATATCGGTCTTGTCGATGATCGGGCTGCCGTCCATCGACATGTCCATGATCCCGCCCCAGATCCGCAACAGGCGGGCGCGGCCGATCATCGGCATCAGGCTCATGCCACCTTCGCAGACATCCTCGACCACCGGCAGGTTGCCGCGTTGAGCGTAAGAGTTATAGCCGTCGATATCGCCGCCAAATACCAAGCCACCCTTGTCGGACTGGCTGACATAGAAATGCCCCGCGCCATAGGTGATCACGCCGGGGATCAGCGGCTTCAGCCCTTCGGACACAAAGGCCTGCAACACATGGCTTTCGATCGGCAGGCGCATGCCGGCCTTGGCCATCACCTGGCCCGAAGACCCGGCAACCGCCACGCCGACCTTGCCCGCGCCAATGAACCCCCGCGAGGTTTCGACGCCCAAGCACTTGCCGCCCTCAATCCGAAAGCCCGTCACTTCGCAGTTCTGGATGATATCGACGCCGCGACTGTCGGC
>JAQWYA010000190.1 GCA_029254215.1 Pseudorhodobacter sp.
GCAGGCTCTGGATCAATCTCGGTGGAATGGTGCCTTGCGGGCGGGGCGGCCATCGCCCTTGAGGCGCGCGCCGACCGGGTGGCAAATATCGCCCGCAACATCGACCGCTTCGACCTCAGCCCGCAGATGCAGGTGATCGAGGCCCGCATCACCGCAGGCAGCCTTCCCCCGGCCCTGACCACCCTGCCCGCCCCCGATGCGGTCTTTATCGGTGGCGGTGCTGATGACGCGCTTCTGGAGACGCTGTTCCAAACCCTCCCCCCCGCGACGCGGCTCGTGATCAACGGCGTGACACTGGAAACCGAGGCGCTTCTGGCGCGCTGGCAGGCCCGCAAGGGCGGCAGCCTGCTGCGCATCGATCTGGCGCAGGCCACCCCCTTGGGGCAGATGCGCGGCTGGACAGCCGCCCGCCCCGTCGTACAATGGAGCGTGGTCCGGTGATCGTCGCAGGCTTTGGGCTGCGGGCAGAGGCGACGCTGGCCTCGGTGCAGATGGCGCTTGAGGCCTGCACGCCCCTGAGGCCGGATGTTTTCGCCTGTGTCGAAGACAAAGCCACCCATCCGGCGCTTGCCGCCTTTGCAGCGGCAACAGGCCATCTGATCCGGCCCGTCCCGCTGACGGAAATCCGCAGCCAAGCCCCGCAAACCCTTTCCCCCCACCAGCCCAGCCGCTATGGAACAGGCTCGGTCGCAGAGGCAGCCGCCCTTGCCATCGCAGGCGCAGAGGCGCGGCTGCTGGTTCGCAAAACAGTCTCCGGCGATGGGCTTGTCACCATCGCCATCGCAGAAGGAAACGGCACATGACGGTGCATTTCATCGGGGCAGGCCCCGGAGCCGCCGATCTGATCACCCTGCGCGGGCGCGACCTGATTGCGGCCTCTCCGGTCTGCCTTTACGCAGGCTCGCTGGTGCCCGAGGCCCTGCTGTCGCATTGCCCGCCCGGGTGCCGGATCGTCAACACCGCGCCTTTGTCATTGGATGAGATCATGGCCGAGATCGCCGCCGCTGATGCCGCAGGCCATGACGTGGCGCGGCTGCATTCGGGCGATCTGTCGGTCTGGTCTGCCATGGGTGAACAGTTGCGCCGCCTGCGCGCGATGGGCGTGGCCTATGACGTGACGCCGGGCGTGCCCTCTTTTGCCGCCGCCGCAGCCGCCCTTGGGGCCGAATTGACGCTGCCGGGGGTCGCGCAATCGGTGATCCTGACCCGCACCAGTGGCCGCGCCAGCGCGATGCCCCCCGGTGAGACGCTGGCGAATTTCGCGGCGACCGGGGCCACGCTGGCGATTCACCTTTCAATCCATATCCTCGATCAGGTCGTGGCGGATCTGTCGCCCCATTACGGCGCGGATTGCCCGGTGGCCGTGGTCTGGCGCGCAAGCTGGCCCGATCAGCGCGTCGTGCGTGCCACGCTCTCTACCCTGCAAACCGCCATCGGGGCGGAAATGGAACGCACCGCCCTTATCCTTGTGGGCCATGCCATCGGGGCCGAGGAGTTCGACGAAAGCCGCCTTTATGCGGGCGATTACGACCGCCGCTATCGCCCCGTCGGCACCGATCCGCGCTTTCCCGAAGGCACGCCATGATCCCCGGACTGCTCATCTCCGCCCCGGCCTCGGGCACGGGCAAGACCACGGTGACGCTGGGGCTCCTGGCGGCGCTGCGCGCGCGGGGCGTCACGGTGCAGCCCTTCAAGGGCGGGCCGGATTACATCGACCCGGCCTTTCACTCGCGGGCCTCGGGGCGGGCCTCGTTCAACCTTGACAGTTGGGCAATGCCGAAGGCCCGGCTGACCGCAATGCTGGCGCAGGCTGACGGCGCTGATCTGATCCTTGCCGAAGGCTCCATGGGCCTCTTTGACGGCGTGGCCAAGCCCGGCGAGGCGGGCAGCGGGGCCAGCGCCGATATCGCGGCCCTGATGGGTTGGCCGGTGGTGCTGGTGCTGGATGTCGGCGGGCAGGCGCAATCGGCCGCCGCCGTGGCGCTTGGCTTTGCCGCGATGCGCGCGGATGTGACGCTGGCGGGCGTCGTGCTGAACCGCGTCGCCTCCCCCCGGCATGAGGCGCTGGTGCGCGCCGGAATGGAAACCGCCGGGATCCGCGTCTTTGGCGCCCTGCCCCGCAACCCCGACATCACCCTGCCCGAGCGTCACCTCGGCCTCGTGCAGGCCGAAGAAACGCCCGAGCTTGACGCGATCCTTGCCCGCGCAGGCGCGTTTATCGCCCAGCATCTGGATCTGGACGCGCTGCAAGTGGTGGCCGCGACTACCGCCACGGCAGGCCCCGCACAACCCTTCCCGCCGCCGGGCCAACGCATCGCCCTTGCCCGCGATGCCGCCTTTTCCTTTGTCTATCCGCATGTTCTGGCCGCATGGCGGCAAGCCGGGGCCGAAGTTTTGCCCTTCTCACCGCTGGCCGATGAGGCCCCTGATGACAGCGCCGATTGCGCGTGGCTGCCCGGCGGCTACCCTGAACTTCACGCCGGGCAGATTGCCGCCGCCACCCGGTTCCGCACCGGCCTCCGGCGTTTTGCGCAAACCCGCCCCGTGCATGGCGAATGTGGGGGCTATATGGCGATGGGCGCAGCCCTGATCGACAAGGACGGCGCGCGCCATGAAATGGCCGGGCTTTTGGGCCTCGTCACCTCTTATGCCAAGCGCAAGATGCATCTAGGCTACCGCGCCGCGACCTTGACCGCCCCGATGCCCGGCTTTGCCGCAGGCCAGCGCCTGCGCGGGCATGAGTTTCACTACTCCACCATCCTTGAGCAACCCGACGCCCCCCTTGCCAGCGTCACCGATGCAACCGAAAATGCCGTGCCGGAAACAGGCTCCCTGCGCCGGTTTGACGGGGGCGGCGTGGCCACCGGCACTTATTTCCATCTGATCGGCCCTGCAACATGACCGGATTTGTCTCTTTTGTGTCCTCTGGCCCCGGCGACCCGGATCTTTTGACCCTCCGCGCGGTTGACCGCTTGCGGGTGGCCGATGCGATCCTGTTCGATGATCTTTCCTCCGGGCCGATCCTTGAATTTGCCAAGCCCAACGCGGATCTGGTGGGGGTTGGCAAACGCGCGGGCCGCACCTCGCCCAAGCAAGATCACGTCAGCCGCCTGCTGGTCGATTATGCCAGCGGCGGGCAGCATGTCGTGCGCCTGAAATCCGGCGATGCCGGGATTTTCGGCCGGCTGGAGGAAGAAACCACCGCCCTCACCCAAGCCGGCATCAAGTATGAGGTCATCCCCGGCGTCACCGCAGCCTCGGCGGCAGCGGCGGCGGCGGGCATTCCGCTGACCCGCAGGCTGACGGCGCGGCGGGTGCAGTTCATCACCGGGGCCGATATCACCGGCGGCCTGCCCGAAGGGCTGAACTGGGCCGCCCTTGCCGATGCGCAGGCCACAACCGTGGTCTACATGGGCAAGCGCACCAGCGCCGCGCTGGCGCAGGGCTTGCAGGCGCATGGGCTGGCCGCCGACACACCGATCCTGCTGGCCGAGAATATCTCAAAGCCCGACCAGAAGCTGACCCATGGCACCTTGGGCGGCCTTGCAGCGCTTGTAGAGGCAGAAACCAGCGACGGCCCGGCGCTGATCCTGATCGGCCCCTTGGCAAGTCCGGCATGATCCGGGTTACGCTTTGCGGCTCCTGCTCTGCCGATCAATCTGCGCTGGCCGAGGGGATCTCGGCGGGCCTTGCCACGCTGCCTTTCCCCGCGCAGCTGTCCCTGACCGATTGCATGTCGGGCTGCGCGCGGCCCAGCACCCTTGCCTTTCGGGCAACGGCCAAGATGGCCTATCTCTTTGGGGAGATCACCTTGCAAGACCTGCCCGACATCCTGACCTTCCTGCGGCTTTATCACGATTCTGCCTATGGGACACTTGCCGATGCGCGCCCGCTGGGGGCGCTGCGCCTCAAGGCCATCGCCCGCATCCCCGCCTGAAGCCACTTAATCCGGCACGGGTCGGGAAACAGCTGCAAGAGGGCGCATTTCACCTTGACCGCAGGGGCGTCATCGCGGCACATGAAAGGGCAAGGTGTTCGATCGGCGCAAAGCGCCCGGACTGAAACGGGAATGGGAGGGGGCGGACCAAATCGCGGCGCCTCAACCCCAACCGCCCCCGCGACTGTATGCGGCGAGCGGCCTTTTCACAAAGCCACTGCCCCGGAGTGCCGGGGTGGGAAGGCGAAAAGGCAGCTGTGACCCGCGAGTCAGGAGACCGGCCCTGCGAGGAAACGTTAATGCCGTCGGGTGTGACGGCAAGGAGAGAATGATGACGACAAAGACCCTCGCGACCCAGAAATCCTCGGCCCTGATCTCGGCCCTTTTCGTGGCGCTGATCGGTGGCACCGTGCTGTTCGTGGCAGGCCATGCGCAATCGGCCGTGCTGCATGACGCAGCCCATGACATTCGTCACGCAACCGGTTTCCCCTGCCACTAAGGCAGGGCGTTCCAGCCTGATGATCCAACGTATGCTTGCCAGCGCGCTGATCGCTGGCTTTGCAGCAGGCCTGCTTGCGGCCCTGCTGCATTTCGCGTTCGTGCAAGAGTATATCCTCTTGGGCGAGCAATATGAATCCGGGGAAGTCGTGCATTTCAAGGCCGCGGCCGATCACGCCCATGCGGCGAAACCCACCCTCGAGGCACATGACCATGGCGACCATGATCACGGCGCGGGGGGCATGGTGTCGGAGCTGCAACGCAACGGGCTGACCGTTCTCTTTGCCGGGCTGATCTATGTGGCCTATGGGTTGATCCTTGTGGCGGGCTTCGGCGTGGCGGAAAGCTTTGGCCTGACGATCACCCCGCGCGAAGGCCTGATGTGGGGCATTGCGGGCTTTGTCAGCTTTCAGCTGGCCCCCGCCATGGGTCTTGCCCCCGAACTGCCCGGCACCATTGCCGCCGACCTGACCGCGCGTCAGATCTGGTGGTGGGGGACGGTTCTGGCCACGGGAACCGGGCTTGGGCTGCTCGCCTATGGTAAGGGCTATCTGACGATGGGTCTTGCCGTCTTGCTGCTGGCCGCCCCGCATGCCATCGGCGCCCCCTTGCCCGATGGCTATTGGGGCGTCGCCCCGCCCGAGGTTGGCGCGATCTTCTCGGCCCGCGTTCTGGGCACGGCCTTGGTGGTCTGGGCGGCTCTGGGTTGGCTTGCAGCCCGGCTTTGGGCCGAAAAACCGGCCTGATCCGTCAAACCGATTGCCATGCCCCGGCGGATTTGCAAAGACGCGCCGGGGCATGACACCAAGCAAGGGGCCAAGATGACAGCGCTTTTCCTGATCGGCATCGGCACCGGAAACCCCGACCATCTGACGCTGCAAGCGATCAAGGCGCTCAATGCCGCCGATCTGATCCTGATCCCCCGCAAGGGCGCGGGCAAAGCCGATCTGGCCGACCTGCGCCGCAGCATTTGCGCCGATGTGCTGACGAATCCCGCAACCCGGATCGTCGAATTCGACCTGCCGGTGCGCGACGAAGCCATCCCCGACTATCTCGACCGGGTCGAGGACTGGCATGACCGCATTGCCGAAATCTGGGCCAAAACCATCGCCACCAGCCCCGCCCCGCGCGCCAAGGTGGCGCTTTTGGTCTGGGGCGACCCTTCGCTTTACGACAGCACGCTGCGCATCGCGGCCCGGCTCAGCCCCACACCCGCCGTCACGGTCATTCCCGGCATCACCTCGCTTCAGGCGCTGACAGCAGCCCATGCCATTCCGCTCAACGCGCTGGCAGGGCCGGTTACGATCACCACAGGGCGGCGTCTGCGCGACCATGGCTGGCCCGAGGGCGCAAGCCGGATCGCCGTGATGCTCGACGGCGATTGCGCCTTTCAGACCCTCCCGCCCGAGGGCGTGACGATCTGGTGGGGGGCCTATGTCGGCATGCCGCTTCAGACCGTAATTTCGGGCCCGCTTGCTGAAACCACACCACAAATCATAAAGACCCGCGCCGCACTCAGGGCCGAACATGGCTGGCTGATGGATATCTACCTGCTGGAGCGCGGCTAAGCCCTACGCCGCCCCCAGCATCAGCCGCGCCGCATCCAGTATCGAATAAACCGGGCGACCCGTCGCCTTGGCGATGGCCCGCGCATAGGGCGGCAGGTTTCCGCATTCCAGCACGATAGCGCCCAGATCCGGCGCGGCCGCGACAAGCGATCTCGCGGCCTCAATCGCCCCCGCCTCTACCGCCGCGCGGTCAAGCTGCAACGCCTGCTGATCGACGGGGCGCAGGAACGAGGCGGCAAAACCCGCGCAGCCTTCCATCCCGGCAATCGCCACCTCCTCGGGCTGGACGCCCGCCGCCGCCAACGCCGCCACCCCAAGACTGGGGCGCGAGGCCGTCAGAACCCCGATCCTGCGCCCCGCGTGCAAAAGCCGGATCGACGGCAGCAGTGACAGCGCCGACAGGCAAACGGGGATCCGCACCGCCCCCGCAATCTCGGCCTGCACCGTCACCAGAAATCCGCAGGTCGACACGAGCGCCGCCGCCCCCTCGGCCTCCAGCGCGCGGGCGGCGTCGATGAACCTTTCGACCAGCGCCTCGGCGGGCCGCCCATCGCGCACGATCTCGGTGCTGCCCGCGCCGGGGATCACACGGCAGCGCGCCTCCACCGGATACGAGGCGGGGTTTCCGGCGTCACCGATGATCCGCTCAAACCGGGTGTCGAGCATCAGGATGCCCAGAAAGCCGCTCATCGCGCCGCCCTCCGTTGCAGATACAAAAACAGCAGCGGCGTGCCATAGATCGGCAATTGCGCCGCCGCCACGAAGACCGAAACCAAGGGGTTTGCGGGCAGAACGGCAAGGTAGAAAGACACGTTGCGATTGCCAAAGATGAAGCCCAGCGCGCTTGCCGTCTCGGGGCTCAGCTTAAGACGCAGCGCGCGGCTGGTCAGCAGGTTCCCCCCGATGTTCAGCGCCACCGCCAGCAGCGCCAACCTCACCGATTGCAGCGGGGCGGCGGTGATCTGCGCCACAACCCCGTCAAAGATCGGAAACAGGAACACCAGCATGGCAATCGCCACCATTCCGTTGAACACCTGCCCATTGCGCGCGATCCGCTCAGAGCCGGCGACGGCTTGCAAGCCAAAGCCGATGGCAAAGCCGCCCGCGATCATCTGGGCAAAACTGATCGCCATCGGCAGCAGCGCCATATCCGCAGCCACCCCCGAAATCGCAAAGCAAACGGGGCCAAGGATCGGCATCGCCAACGTCCCGATCACCCCGACCTGCAAGGCGATCCGCGCGTTATAGCCCAGCAAAAGGCACAGGCTTGCCGCCGAACTCAGCGGCGGGGCGGCGGCAAAGACCAAAAGCAGCAGGATGTAATCCTCCGGCACACCAAGCGCGCGGGCAGACCAACCCAGCACAAGGCAGGTGGCGGGCAGAAACAGCACCACCACCGCCAACAGCCGCAGCATCATTCGGGCCGAGGTAAACCCCGCCAGCACCTGACCAATGTTCAGCCGCGCAATGCCCAAGCCCAGCACCACCGACACCATCACCGGCAGATAGGGCCGCAGCACCGCCGAAAGACCGGGAAAGCAGGCCACGCCAAACATCCCCACCAGCAGCACCAGCGAGGCATTGCGTCCGATCAGCGCCAGCAGGCTCATCCCCCCGGTCGCTGCAAAAGCTGCTCTGGCAGCCATGTCGCCAGCCCCGGAAAGGCCACCAGAACCGCCACCATCAGCACCATGATCAGGAACATCGGCACCGCCGTCTTGGCGATATAGGTGATGTCATGCTTGGTCATGCCCTGCAAAACGAACAGGTTGAAACCGATCGGCGGCGTGATCTGCGCCATCTCCACCACCACGACGATGAAAATCCCGAACCAGATCAGGTCGATCCCCGCGGCGCGGATCATCGGCTCGATGATCGCCATGGTCAGAACCAC
>JAQWYA010000131.1 GCA_029254215.1 Pseudorhodobacter sp.
AGCAGGCTCGTCTGTGGGCTTTGCTTTTTCTGGTTCAGGATTTTGTTCGAGATTTGCTTTGTGCGAAACGGTAAGAAGTGTTGCCGGTCTCGATGATGCTGCAGTGGTGGGTGACCCGATCAAGCAGCGCGGTGGTCATCTTGGCATCGCCGAACACCGACACCCATTCACCGAACTCGAGGTTGGTGGTGATGATGACGCTGGTGGTTTCATACAGCTTGCTGACCAGATGAAACAGCAGCGCCCCGCCGGACTTGGGGAACGGAATATACCCCAACTCGTCAATGATGACGCAATCGAGTGCAGTCAGTTGCTTGATGATTTTGCCTGTGTTTCCCTCGGCCTGTTCCGCGATCAGGGCATTGATCAGATCGACGGCGTTATAGAAGCGTACCCGTTTTCCTCGATTGACCAGGTTGGTCCCGAGCGCGATGGACATGTGCGTCTTGCCGGTGCCGGTTCCACCGACGAGGATGATGTTGTGCGCGTCATCGGTGAACTGGCCTGAGCAAAACGGGTCGATCTGCGCTTTGGTGACGGTCGCAGCGCCATAATCGAAGGTGGCGAAGTCCTTGTGATGGGGGAATTTGGCGATGCGCATCTGATACTGAATGGACCGCACCCGCCGCTCTTCGGTCTCGGCTTCGATCAAGGCCTTCAGCGCTGTCGTCAGGCTGGGTGGCGTGCGCGCGGCAAGCAAATCCTGAGCGCAAGCTGCCATTCCATGAAACCTGAGGGCCGCGAATTGGTCAATGAGGGCGTTCATGCCGCGACCCTCCCCGCAGCACACAGCGCCTCATATCGCTTGCAATCGGCCTCTGGGCGCAAAGTCAGTTGCGGATAGGCATGGGTCTCCGCCAGTGGCGCGATTGTCGGCTCCAACAGTTGATTGACCAGATTGATGATCGCCGGCAAGCGCAGGGTGCGCTGTTCGACGGCCAGATCGCACGCCATTTCGACCACGTCTATGCCATTCTCAAGTGCCAACAGCAGCAGGTCGACAAACTCGCGGTCGCCACCTTTCTCGCGCATGTAGTGATCCTTGATCTGCTCCATCGATTTGGGCAATTCCCAACCGACAAAGGGTGCGCCATCACGCAGCGCCCCGGGCTTGCGATCGAGCAGCGGCACATAGTGCCAAGGCTCGAAGCAACTGATATTGCGTGTAAAGCGCCGCTTATGTTCAGCGATAATTTTGTCGTTTGCGATCATGACAAGCCGATCAGCATAGGCGCGCAACGAGACGTGATGCCCCGCGTGTTCGCACGGCACGCTGTAGCGATTGCTGTCATATTGCACCAGGCAGGTGGATCTGACCCGCACAGTTTTTTCGACATAGCCGTCGAAAGGGCGGCCCAGCGGGCGCAGCTCGATCTTCTCATCCTCAAAGACTTCGGCGATTGTGCGATGCTGTTGATCAGTATGGCGGCGTTCAGCCAGCCCCTCGCAGCGCAAAAGCAGCCAGGCATTCAGCGCCGCCAGATCATCAAAGGCAAGCCTGGGAGTGAACAGCTCGCCACGCAGAAACTGAACCTGGTTCTCGACCTGACCCTTTTCCCAGCCAGAAGCGGCGGTGCAGGCGACAGGTTCGATGACGTAATGGTTCATCAAGGCCAGAAAGCGTGGGTGAAAGATCCGATCTTTCGAGCGCGAGACATAGGTCACCATGGTTTTGGGGTTGTCGATGATCACCCGGCGCGGGACGCCGCCGAAGAAAGACAGTGCCCGCACAAAGGCATCGAGGACCATTTCCTGCTTCTCGTTCATGTAGGCCACAACGAAAGGCTTCCGGCTGTGGCACAAGCGGAAATGGGCGACGTGAACCTTGTGTTGGACACCGCCCAACAGGACATATTCCTCGCTCCAGTCGAACTGAAGCGCATCGCCCGGCGCGAAATAGAGCGGGATGAATGCATCAGTTCTGTCGGTTCCCGATGACTTCTTGAGCTCACGGACAAAACGCTGAACTGGCGAATAGGAGCCCGTGTAGCCTTCCGCGACAAGTTCTTCATAAAGCTTCTTGGCTGTGCGCCGATCACGGCGCCGAAGTTGCAGATCGTGCTCGAAAAGTTCCCGCAGACGCACCTCAAATTGCCCGTTCAGTTTGTGGCAAACACGCGGTTGCCGTCTCCGATACCGCGGTTGCTCCGGGTCCTTCAGATACTTCTTGATTGTCGTTCGCGAAATCCCAGTCTCGCGCGCCACAGCATGGATGCTGCGTCCATCCCCCAAGATCCACCCACGGATCTTAATTGACGTTTCCATCAGTAACACCTGCTCTTCCTCCGTGCCAAAGCGCACGGATGTTAACAATGCAGGTGGGTCAGTTTTAGATGATCATAACCCACCAAAGTGGGTCACTTTTGCATGCCGATTCACA
>JAQWYA010000192.1 GCA_029254215.1 Pseudorhodobacter sp.
GTTGACCAGCAGGCCAACAATCCGGTCTGGCATATCCATTCCGGCAACCCGCCCGAAAGCCGGATGGTGGTGCCGTTCTCGATGCTGTTGAACCTTGCCTCGGTGGCAGGGGCCAAGGACGCCAAGGGGCTTTGGGGCTTCATCAAGCGCTATGCGCCCGAAGCCTCGCCCGAGACTCACCCGGATCTGGACGCGGCCGCAGGCTATGCAGTCCGCTATTTTGCCGATTTCGTCGCGCCCAAGCGGGTCTTCCGCCTGCCCAACGATCAGGAACGGGCCGCGATGGAGGATTTGCACGCCCGCCTTGTGGCCTGGGATGGCGGGCTGGATGCCGAGGCGTTGCAATCCATGGTCTTTGCCGTCGGCAAGGATCACGGGTTCGAGCCGCTGCGCGATTGGTTCAAGGCGCTTTATGAGGTGCTGCTTGGCGCCTCTGAGGGGCCGCGCTTTGGCGGGTTCATCGCCCTCTATGG
This sequence comes from Pseudorhodobacter sp., assembly GCA_029254215.1. Lineage (GTDB taxonomy): Bacteria > Pseudomonadota > Alphaproteobacteria > Rhodobacterales > Rhodobacteraceae > Pseudorhodobacter. The sequence goes on from JAQWYA010000192.1 coordinate 474, forward strand.
CGTGGCAGAAACGCTTGCCCTGATGGACAAGGCCTTGGCGGGCGATCTTCTGGGCTAAGCCTTTCGCTTGATGCAAATGCGGTTGGGGCGGCAAATCACCCTTTGCCGCCCTTTTGCATGGCCCAGCCCCCTTGGGCACGGATCGCAGAAGAGGATTGGTCGATCATCGGCATGTTCACCATCGCCCAAGCCGGGGCGGTATACTCGCCCAAGCGATGCGCCGCAGAGGGGGACAGACGCGATTGCGCAAAACATTCGGCCGCTTTCGACAGGCGCGCGCTGGTCCGGCTTCCGGGACGGGCCAGAACGCCGATCGGAACCATGCGCATGATGTCTTGCCAGCGATCCCAAAGATGGAACTGCCGCAGGTTGTCGGCCCCCATCAGCCAGACAAACCGCACGCCCGGATAGCGGGCCTGCAACGCGCTTATCGTGGCCGCCGTGTAGCGTGTCCCCAAAAGCACCTCGATATCGGTGATCTTCACGCGGGGATGATCCATCACCTTGCGCGCCTGCGCCATCCGGTCTGCCAAAGGGGCGGGCTGGCGGGGTTTGAGCGGGTTGCCCGGCGACACAAGCCACCACACCCGATCAAGGCCAAACCGTTTCATCGCCTCACGGGTCAGATGCGCATGGCCACGGTGGGCCGGGTCGAAAGACCCTCCCAGCAGGCCGATCACCATGCCTTTGGTCGCTATAGGATACCCCGGCCCCACTGATCCTCCGCCGCATTTGCCGCCATGCCTGTCACATAACAGGTGAGCCCGGCATATTGTCCAGAGAAAACAGGGGGCTTGCGCGGGCCTCTCCGGAGGACGACAAAGGGCCGATAAGGCAGAGGCAGCCATGACCGAACCAACCACCCTTGTTATCAGCGACCCGGCCAGCGCCGACGCACTGGCCTGCCTGACCGCCTATTTCGGCGAGATTTCCGCGCGTTTTCCCGGTGGGTTTGATCCGGGGCCGCTGGACCCGGTTGATCTTGCCGCGCAACGCCCACCCCACGGGGCCTTTGTCATCGCGCGGCGCGGGGGTGCCCCCGTGGGATGCGTTGCCCTGCGCCCGGATGGCGACAGGATGGGGGGAGGTCAAGCGCCTTTGGGTGTCACAAGCCGCGCGGCAGGAAGGGCTCGCCACTCGCCTCATGACCCGGATCGAGACGGAGGCCCGCGCTTTGGGCATGACAGCGCTGCGGCTTGATACCTCGGCCCATTTGCCCGAAGCTGTTGCCTTTTATCGCCGCCACGGCTGGGTCGAAATTCCGCGCTACAATGACAATCCCTATGCGCATCACTGGTTCACGCGCAGCCTTGGCCCCTAGCCCCGTTGCGAAACCGGGGCGGGACGGTTAGAAGCCCGTCAACAGTTTTTTCGCGCGAGGGTGCAGCATGGCCGGCTACCAATACATCTACCACATGGATGGTGTCTCCAAGACCTATCCGGGCGGCAAGAAATGCTTTGAAAATATCAAACTGAACTTCCTGCCCGGTGTGAAGATCGGGGTTGTGGGCGTGAACGGGTCGGGCAAATCGACCTTGCTGCGGATCATGGCCGGGATCGACAAGGATTTTCAGGGCGAAGCATGGGCGGCCAAAGGGGCCAAGGTTGGCTATCTGGCGCAGGAACCGGCGCTGGATTCGTCTTTGGATGTGCGCGGCAACGTCATGCTGGGCGTGTCGGAAAAGAAAGCAATTCTGGACCGTTACAACGAACTGGCGATGAATTACTCGGACGAGACCGCCGAGGAAATGTCGGCGCTGCAAGACACGATCGATGCGCAGAACCTCTGGGATCTGGACAGTCAGATTGATGTCGCGATGGAGGCCCTTCGCTGCCCCGCCGATGATGCCAACGTCGATACGCTTTCGGGCGGGGAGCGGCGCCGTGTGGCGCTTTGCCAGTTACTGCTGGAAGCGCCCGATATGCTGCTGCTGGACGAACCGACCAACCACCTTGACGCCGAATCTATCGCCTGGCTGCAAAAGCACCTGATCGAATATGCCGGCACGATCCTGATCGTCACCCACGACCGCTATTTCCTTGACGATATCACCGGCTGGATTCTGGAAATCGAGCGCGGTCGCGGCATTCCTTATGAGGGCAACTATTCCAGCTGGCTCGAACAGAAGGCCAAGCGCCTGCTGCAAGAAGCCCGCGAGGACAAGGCCAAGTCCAAGGTGCTGGAGCGCGAACTCAACTGGATCAAGTCCGGCGCCAAGGCCCGTCAGGCCAAGCAAAAGGCCCGGATCAACAAATACAACGAAATGGCTGGCCAGTCAGAGCGTGAAAAGATCTCGACCGCCCAGATCATCATCCCCAATGGCGAACGTCTTGGCGGCAAGGTGATCGAGGTCAACGGTCTCAAGAAAGCCATGGGCGACAAGCTGTTGATCGAGGATCTGACCTTCACGATCCCGCCGGGCGGGATTGTGGGCGTGATCGGGCCGAATGGCGCGGGCAAATCCACGCTGTTCCGGATGATCACCGGGCAGGAAAAGCCGGATGAAGGCACGATCGTTCTGGGCGAAACCGTGCAGCTTTCCTATGTGGACCAGTCGCGCGATGCGCTGGACCCGAACAAGACCGTCTGGGAAGAAATCTCCGAAGGGTTGGAAGTCATCCATCTGGGCGATGCCGAAATCAACTCGCGCGCCTATTGCGGGGCCTTCAACTTCAAGGGGGCCGATCAGCAAAAGAAGGTCGGGCTTTTGTCGGGCGGGGAACGCAACCGCGTTCACATGGCAAAACTTCTGCGCTCGGGCGGGAACGTGCTGCTGCTCGACGAACCGACCAACGATCTGGATGTGGAAACGCTGCAGGCGCTGGAATCTGCGATTGACGATTTCGCGGGCTGCGCCGTGATCATCAGCCACGACCGTTTCTTCCTTGACCGTCTGTGCACCCATATCCTCGCCTTTGAAGGCGACGCCCATGTGGAATGGTTCGAGGGCAACTTCGAAGCCTATGAGGAAGACAAGATCCGCCGCCTTGGCCCCGACAGCGTCGAACCAAAGCGTGTGCTGCACAAGAAGTTCACCCGCTAAAGAGATGCGGGCTGACAGGCTGCGCCGGGGGCAACCCTGGCGCGGCCGTCAATTCCCCCCAAAGAGCTTGTTCAACAGCTTGCCGGCTTCTTTTTCGGCGGCTTCCTGCGCGCGGCGTTTGGCGGCGTCTTCAAGGCTTTCCCCTTCCTGACGCACCACCCCCAGTTCTGACGCGGCTTTCTCCTCGATCCGGGCTTTGGCTTCGGCCTCCAGCCGGGCTTTTTCCTCGTCCAGTTTTTGATCAGCGAGACTTTTCAGATCAAGCGAGAATTTGGGGCTGGCCCAAGTGCCCCCGATCAAAAGCGGCACCGAGATGCCGCCCGTACCATCCTCTTTGCTCAGCGCCACCGGAACCACGCGGTAATCCAGCGTGCGCGCGCCGATACCCACCTTGCCCGCGCCTTTCGCGGTCACATAAGGGGCATCGAGCATCAGATCTTCGTTGAACAGCACACCCTTGTTGATGGCGAAACTCGCGCTCATCCCATCGAAAATCGTCTTTGACCCCTCACCCATATAGGACATATCCAAGTTGCGCAGCATCCCTGCCAGATCAAGGCCGCGCAACTCTCCCTTGCCAAAGCGGAACTGGCCATCCCCCGCCAGATCATTGGCCAAGGCCGCCATCGAATTGCCCACCCCCAGAAATTTCAGCCGGAAATCAGCGGTGCCCAAAAGCCGGTCGAAATCGGCCACGTCTTTCAGCAAAGGCTCCATCGACAGGCCCGCGAAGTTCAGATCGCCCCCCACCGAAAGCCCGCCGCGCCCGTTCACGACGAAATTCCCGGTGATCTGTCCGCCGTAGGCCTGCAACTCGCGGGCCTCGAACACCGCCCGAGACCGAACAAGCGTCATCAAGACTTGCGTCTTGCCAAGTTTCGCAGTTCCCAGATCAAGGCTTTGGGCCGCGATGGAGATCGTTGCATCCGCAATCCCAAGGGCCGAGACATCAATCGGCGCGCGCGACCAACCGTCACTTTGCGCGCCCGTGCTGGCGCCACCCCCGCCCGCGCCGCCGCCCAGCGCCGACAGATCCAATGCACCGGCTTTGATGCTTGCGGTGATCGTGGGGCGGTCCCCCTCCAGCGTGACATCCGCGTCGCCTTCCAGCCGGTTGTCATCCAGCACGATAACACCTCCCCGCAGATGCATCGTGTTCTTGGCCGTGCGCGTCACCTTCCCCGAGATCTTGCGCGTCTGCGCCCCCAAGCCCTGCGGTAGGACGGGCGCGGGAAGCCCCACAAGCCCCATGATCGACCCCAGATCGGCCAGATCGGCGGTAATCTCTCCCTCAGCGACAAAGGGCGCAGTTCCCAAAAGCCCGTCATATTTGAAGCCAGAGTCGCCCACCCCACCCGACAGCGCGGCATTCGTCACCCGCCCGGCCAGAAAGTCGGAAAACCGGGCCAGCTCGGCATCCACCAACAGATTACGACCGTCCTTTTGGGCGGCCAACGAAAGGGTGACGGGGCCGTTGAAATCGGGCAGCTTCACCTCGGCGGCGATGTCGGTCAGATGCAGGCGCGTGTTGGTGCCGTGATCGATGTAGCGCAGGCTGCCGCCTTGAATAAGCCCGTGGTCAAGCGTGATCGGCGTGGCCGTGGCGCTGGCCCCGCTGGCACCGCTGGTTCCAGAGGCTGCCGGGGCGCCAAATTCCCAATTGGCCTGCCCTTTTGCGTTCCGCTCCAGCAAGATCTGCGGGCCCATCGCCTCGACCTTGGTGACCCGGATGGTGCCGCCGATCAGCGCGGCAAGGTCAACGCCAATCGCCAAACCTTCGGCCACCAGCAGCGGCCCCGCATCCGACCATTCGGCATTAGAGATCTGAACCGGCCCGGTTGAGACGCCCAGAACTGGCCAGATCGTGGGCCGCACATCCCCGTCAATCGTCAGGCTGCGCCCTGTCGCCTTGGCGAATTGCGTTGTGGCGATATCCGCGACCTTTTGCGACGGGATCAGAAACACAAGGCCAACCGCCACGACGATCAACATCACGACGCCCGACAGCAAACGCACAACCCACCGCATGATACCACTCCCTCTTGACCCTTTTACACTACGCAACCGAATCCTCTGGAGCAACTAAAGAGGCATCACCGGGCCGCGAGCGCCAGACAGTCGCAGACCAAACCCCCTGCGCGCCCGCCACGCCTTGTGATTCTGCGCCCGGCACCGCGCAGCCGGGACAGCACGCCATCGCGCATTTAAGAAGGGTTACCCCTTTCTTTCAGCGGGTTACGACGCAATCCGCCCCCCTGCGACGGCCCTTCCCCCGCAAGGCGTTCGGCGTTATACCCGCGCCATGAGCCAGAACCCGCCCTCCCTCCGCCCTGATCTTGCCCGCGCCTCGGTGCCCGATACACGCCGCGACGGCCAGCCGATGATCGGCATGGTTTCGCTTGGCTGTCCCAAAGCGCTTGTCGATAGCGAACGGATCCTGACACGACTGCGGGCCGAGGGTTATGCCATCTCTCCCGATTATGCAGGAGCGGATGCGGTGATCGTGAACACTTGCGGCTTTCTGGACAGCGCCAAGGCGGAATCGCTTGAAGCAATTGGCGAGGCTTTGAGCGAGAATGGCCGGGTGATCGTCACGGGCTGCCTTGGGGCAGAACCCGAATACATCACCGGCGCGCATCCGCGCGTTCTGGCGGTCACCGGGCCGCATCAATACGAGGCCGTGCTGGATGCGGTCCACAAGGCCGTGCCGCCCGCGCCCGATCCGTTCATCGATCTGCTGCCTGCCTCGGGGGTCAGCCTGACGCCGCGCCATTACAGCTACCTCAAGATTTCCGAGGGCTGCAATCATAAGTGCAAGTTCTGCATCATCCCCGACATGCGCGGGAAGCTGCAATCCCGCCCGGCCCATGCCGTGATCCGCGAGGCGGAAAAGCTGGTCGAGGCGGGCGTCCGCGAATTGCTGGTGATCTCGCAGGATACCTCGGCTTACGGCGTCGATATAAAACATGCCAGTTCCAAAGGCCGGGACGGGCGTGAACACCGCGCGCATATCACCGATCTGGCGCGGGATCTGGGCAGCCTTGGCGCTTGGGTCCGCCTGCACTACGTGTATCCGTACCCGCATGTGCGCGATCTGATCCCCCTGATGGCGGAAGGGCTGGTTCTGCCTTACCTTGATATTCCGTTCCAGCATGCGCATCCGGATGTGCTGCGCCGCATGGCCCGCCCTGCCGCCGCCGCCAAAACGCTGGATGAAATCGCCGCCTGGCGCGCTGTCTGTCCCGATATCACCCTGCGGTCTACCTTCATCGTCGGCTATCCCGGCGAAACCGAAGCCGAATTCCAGACCCTTCTGGACTGGATGGACGAAGCCCAATTGGATCGTGTCGGCTGCTTCAAATATGAAAACGTCGACGGGGCGCGGTCCAATGCCCTGCCCGATCACGTTCCTGCCGAGGTCAAGCAAGACCGCTGGAACCGCTTTATGGAAAAGGCGCAGGTCATTTCCGAAGCCAAGCTTGCCGCCAAGATCGGACGCAGGATCGAGGTGATCGTGGATGAGGTGGACGGCGAAGGCGCCACTTGCCGCACCAAAGCCGATGCCCCGGAAATCGACGGAAACCTGTTTATCGACGAAGGGTTTGAAACCCTTTCACCCGGTGATCTAGTCACGGTCGAGGTTGAGGAAGCCGGCGAATACGATCTGTGGGGGCGGATCGTCTGAACCCAAAACCCGGAGGCGCGGCGCCTGTTGCAGGCCAGCGCTTTTGGGGCGAACGCTATGGGGCGGGGGCCTTAAGGCTTTTGTGAGAAAACTCGGGGCTGTTGTGTTTCCCGACACGTTTTCACGAAAGAGGACCCCCATGTCGAACCCGTTTTCAAACCGCGCGGCCTCCCTCAATGGTCCGGCCTCGGATGCCCAGCCGGTCGTGCCGAATGACAGCACCGATCTTTCGACAATCGCGATCGCGCTTTATGTCGAAAAGGGCGGCAGCATTTCAATCATCACCGCCTCTGGCAATCAGCGGCTGATCGCCCTGCCGGATTTCGCCATCCTTCCCGTCGGCGTCCGCCGGGTCCGGGCGACAGGCACCACGGCCACCGGCATTCACGCGCTGGTTCTTGCATGAAGATCGTCACCGATTTTTCCGTCATGTCGCGGCCAGTGCGGGTTGGACGTTCGTTCAACCCTGCCGGGCTGTTCGGAGGCGCGGATCGCGGTGTGTTCTTCGAGCCTGCGCAAACCGCCAGCCTCTTTCAGACGACAACCGCAAGCCTTGCCGCGACCCTGCCCGGACAGTCCGTCGCCCGCATCAACGACCTTTCAACCAAGGGCGGTCCCGCCCTTCAGGCTATCACTGCAGCGCGGCCCGTTCTGGGGATCTTGCCCGCCTCGGGGCGCAAGAACCTGTTGCTGCATTCCGAAGACCTGACCCAATCGGCTTGGTTGAAACAAGGGGTTTCGGCCACGGCGCCCAATACAGTGGCTTTCGTCGCCGGAAACAATTCCGCAAACCGGGTCATTCAAGTGCTTGATGTGGGGCAACGCAACGGACAGACGTTCTACTCCCGCTTGCGGGTGCCGCCCGCCGCGCAGTGGTCAGACCCGACGGCAACGCTGTTTGTCGGTTCGACGATCGCGACACTGGCCAGTGTCACCGCCACGGCAGAGTGGCAAGAGATCGCCGTGCAGGAAACCTATACAAGTTCTGGCGCGTTCATCGGCATGGTGCTTTGGGCAAACAAGGCCACGGTGATCAGCGGCCTTGAAAAGATGCAAGTCACCAAGGGGGCAGCGGCGGCCTATCAGCGGGTCGGCAGCGTCTATGACGTGACCGAGGCGTCCAGCCGCTCGCTCGCCTATCTTTATCGCGACGGGGTAGACGATGCCCTGCCCGTCACGCTGCCCGATCTGGGCAGCAATGCAACGATTGCCTTTGCCTCCGATCAGGCCGCGTCCATCCTGACGGGGCAGACCGTTGCGGCGGGGGCGTTTGATATCCTGCGCCATCAGCGCTTGTTTGCCATGCTGGTCATTGACCGGGCACTGAATGCGAGTGAAGCACAGCAACTGGCCGCTTATCTGGACAAAGTTTCTGGGAGAACGCCATGAGGGTCACAATCGCCTGCCCCGAGGGGATGATCAACGACGCCAACCAACTTGCCATGGCCTTGGGGCAAGGGGTGGCGGATCTGCAGTCTTTTCGCGCTGCCCTTTGGCAGGACGATCAGGCAAATCGCTATGCCTGCGCCAGCTTTGAAGCGGATGAAGATTGGATCACCAAACTCGCCACAGAAATCCAGCGCCCCGGATGGGACAGCGGGCCAAGCTATGCCATCAACCTGACAGGTGCGCGGCGGGCCCAGACGAGCCTAGGGCTTTGGCTTGCCTCCGACACGGAAACCCAGCCCCCGGCAGCGCTTCCCGACAGGCTCACGGCGATTGCCGGGCTAAGTGCTGAACGTGCCTTGGAAATGATGGCGCTGACCGCGATGTAGCGCCCGCCGCCCGCCTTCATGCGCGAAGGCGGGCGCACCGCAGGCTCAGGTGACTTTCTTGTCATCCACGATCTTCATCGTCGCCACGCCGCTTTCCCCAAGCGGCACCGAGGCAAAAGGCCCACCGTGGCACATGTTGCCGGGATCGGTCGGGTCCATCGGAGAGGCTTCTGCAAAGATCTTGGCCGCGACCTGTTCGGCATTGTCTTTGGGCCGGTAGCCAAGGTAATGCGCGCCCGCGTTATTCACCGGGGCGCGGTCATTGTTCGACACGCCATAAACAACTGTGAACCCGGTCACCGGCGTGTCAATCGCGCGTTCCACCAGATGGATCAGATCCCCATAACTTAGCCATGACCCGACTGCGCGCGGATTGCTGACCTGCGCGCAACTGAGGATCCGCATGCAGACCGATTCCACCTGCCGCTTTTCCCAATAAAGCCGCGCCAGATCTTCGGCAAAGCACTTGGCCAGACCATAGAACGTATCTGGGCGGTGCGGCACATCGGTGCCGATGAATTCGGTCTTGGGATACATGCCAACCGCATGAATTGACGAGGCATAGACCACGCGGCGCACCTTGTTGCGATAGGCCGCCTCCCAGATGTTGTAAGCGCCGACGATATTGGGGCCAAGGATCTGCTCGAACGGGGCTTCGTCGCCGATGGCCCCGAAATGCACAACCATATCAGCGCCTTCCAGAAGCGCCGTCATCGCCTCCAGATCGGTCAAATCGGCGCGAACATAGCTTTCCCCGTCATAAAGCTTGCCAACCCCTTCGGCGATATCGGTTGAAACAAGCGTGTCACACAGCTTGGACAGAGGTTCGCGCAGGTAGGAGCCGAGGCGTCCGGCGGCGCCGGTCAGAACGAGTTTTTTCATGGGTCGGGCCTTTTCGGTTTGGGTCGATCAGATGATCGCTTTTTCAAGAATAGGGCGGTTTGCGGCGATACGCTCAAAGCTGAAGGGCGTCAGATCAAGGGTGCGATAGGCGCCATGCACCAGAAGTTCCGCAAGCCCGCGCCCCATCGCGGGCGATTGCTGCAATCCGTGGCCCGAAAACCCGTTGAGGAAGTAGAAATTCGAAACCTCCGGGTGCGGGCCAATGATCGCATTCTGATCCAGCCGGTTATAGGCATAATGCCCCGCCCATTCGTTCTGCACCTTGATCGCCTCAAATTGCGGGATGCGGGTGGCGAGAACCGGCCAGATGTGATCCTCCCACAAGCTGTGATCCATGGTGAAATCGGTGTAATCCACCGCCGGGTCATAATCGGCATGCCCCCCCGCCATATAGGTGCCGCCGCCATGCTCGCGAACATGCACGCCCGACGGGTCGATGGTCAGCGGCAAATCGCGATCCAAAGGTTTGTCAGCCTTGAACACCCAAGTGTAGCGTTTGCGCGGCTCGACCGGAATGTCGATCCCCAGCATTTGACTGGTGCGCACGGCGCGCGGGCCTGATGCGTTCACCAGTTTGTCGCAAGAGATCACCTCGCCCGATTTCAGCGTGACGCTTTGCACCTGCGTCCCCGCCGCATTCCGGGCGATGGCCATGACCTCGTTGTGAAGATATTCGATCCCGGCCTCGCGCGACTGGCGGCGGAACCAGGAAAACACGGTGCTGCCATCCCAATAGCCTTCATCCACCAGATTGATGGAGCCCAGCAGGATGTCATCGACATTGTAGAAGGGATAATCGCGCAGAATCTCGTCCGCCGTCAGCAGTTTGGTCGCTGCCCCGGCGGCCAGTTGCACCTTCTGATTTTCGCGCAAGACATCGGCAAAGCCCGGCGTATCAGCCAGATAGAGATAGCCGAAACTCTGGATCGACAGCGGCGGAACCCGTGCATCATCACCCATGTACTGGCGGAGATTCTTCACAAAATCCGCCGCGAACTGCGAGATTTTTACGTTCAGGGCCGAGGAAAACTGCTGGCGGATACAACTGTTGGTATGGGTGGTCGAGGCGGTCTCATAGGTCGGGTCCCGTTCCACCACCAGCACGCGCCCGTCAAAATCCGCGTCCTTCGACAAGAACCACGCGGTGGAGGCCCCCATGATCCCGCCGCCCACGATGACAACATCGTAGTGTTTATGAACGGACGTTTGTAAATGATCGTTCATGTCAGATCGCTCCCCTCACGCAGAGCGGTTTCAACCGCTGCAATATCCCCCTCAGACAGCCCGTAATCCTGTGCGGCGACTTCGGCGGTGATATAGCCCCGCGCCAGATCACGCATGACCGCGGCGCGATCCCGATCAGAGGGCGCGCCATAGCCCGCCCCACCGGGCAGCGCCAAAACGACCCTGCGGCCATGCGGCACGAATTGCTTACCCTTGCCCCGCATCGGCTCGCCGTCATCGCGCGCAATCAGGGTCGGCGCGCCCATGCCGCCGCCCCTCCGCCCCCGTGCGGGGTGATGGACCCGATCGAACATCGCCTGAAAGTCGAACTCATGGCCGTCCCGCGCACCGACCTCCATGAACTGCCCCAAGCCGCCGCGCTGCTGGCCTGCGCCGCCACTGTCGGGGCGCAGCTCCTTGCGCCAGATGATCACCGGACCCGCATGTTCGGTGGCCTCGATCGGCATTGTCATCACCCCCGAGGGAAAGGCCGTTGCGTTCAACCCGTCAAAGGCGGGGCGCGCCCCGGCACCCCCGGAATTGAAGATCAGCACCTCAGAGCGCCGCGCATCCGCGGGCGCTACCGCATCCGACCGGGGCCGCAACGAAAGCTGGAAGTTGCACAGGCAGCCCGCCCCTTCGGCGGGCACAACCCCCGGCAGGATCTTGTCCAGCGCACCATAGACCACATCCGGCACAAAATGCCCGATGATGTGACGCAGTGCCACCGGGGCGGGATGCAGCGCGTTGACGATGGTGTTGACCGGGGCCGAAATCTCAAACGGCTTGAGAGAGGCCGCGTTATTCGGGATTTCCGGCGCAATCGCACATTTCAGCGCATAGCAGGCATAGGCCTTGGCATAGACCAGCGGGCAATTGATGCCCTTCTTGTCCAGCCCCGAACTGCCTGCAAAATCGCTCAGGATTCGGTCTTCGCTGATCGTCAGCCGCACTTTGAGGGTGATCGGGCTGTCAAACCCATCGACCGTCATTTCCCCATCCGCCGACATGCGCGGCAAAGCGGCGATCTTTTCCAAGGTCGCGCGGCGAGAGTTTTCAAAGATGAAAGCCGCGATCCCTTCCAGATCCGCCAGACCGAATTCCTGCAGCATGTCGATCAAGCGACGATGGCCGATCTCGTTGCAGGTGGCGAGGGCGTAAAGATCACCGACCAGCTGATCGGGCTCGCGCACATTGCCGCGCACGATGCGGATTAAGGTTTCATCAACTTGCCCCCGCTCGGCGAATTTCAGGATGGGGATATACAGCCCCTCCTCATAGACGCTGGCCCCATCGGCCCCAAAACCGCGCCCGCCGACGTCAACCACATGGGCGGTGCAGGCAAAGAAGCCCACCAGAACACCTTTGTGAAAGGAGGGCGTGACCATGGTAAAATCATGCAGATGGCCCGTCCCCTCCCAAGGGTCGTTGGTCAGGTAGACATCGCCTTCAAAGATATTCTCACGGCCGATCCGCCGGATGAAATGCGCCAAGGCATCCGCCATGGCATTCACATGGCCGGGTGTCCCGGTGACGGCCTGCGCCAGCATCCGGCCCTGCACATCATAGACCCCGGCAGACAGATCCCCCGCCTCCCGGACCGAGGTTGAAAACGCGGTGCGCACAAGGGCCTGCGCCTGTTCCTCCACCACGGAAATCAGGCGGTTCCACATGATCTGATAGGCCACGGTCGACGGTTGCTGGCTCATCTTTGCCTCCTCAGGCCTTGGGCGATATGTCGATGCAACCATCGGGCTGGCGCAGGGCGCAGCGAGAGGCAGGCAAGATGATCGTGGTTTCCGCCTCGGTAATCGCGGCGGGGCCGATGGCTTGTTGCCCTGCCCCCATCTGGTTTCGGTCGATGACAGCGGCGGGCAGGAAGGCCGCTTTGGCAGCGTCAAAAATCGGCCGCGTGCCAAGGATCGGGGCCATGCCTTGAGGCGTAGCCTCAGCAATCCGGGCGACCGTTTCGGGCGGCGTGGTGGCATTGACCGACCAGACCGTGATCTCCACATTCATCCCCGCGACGGTTCGCCCGAACAGCTTGGCATAATCCGCCTCGAACAGGGTTCGGAACGTGTCAGGGTCCGGCGACATCGCCTGATCTTCGCTCAGCTGCACCGGGATTTCCCAGCCCTGCCCCGAATAGCGCATATAGACCTTGAACTCCGACAGGATCGGCGCCTCCGCATCGCAATTGCGCACAAAACCCGTCGCCTCGGCCTGCAATTCGGCCAGCAGGCTGCGGATTTTTCCCGCATCAAAATCGGACAGACGCATATAGACCGACCGGTTCGCCTCAAAGCTGAATGGCGCGCGCAAGAACCCGATGGCAGACCCCACACCCGCCCCCGGCGGCACCAAAAGCCGCGAAACACCCAGCTTTTCGCACAGCCGCCCGGCATGAAGCGGGGCCGCGCCGCCAAAGGCGATCATCGTGTAATCACCCAGATCCTCGCCATTTTCGACCGCGTGAACCCGCGCGGCATTGGCCATGTTTTCATCGACCACCTCGGCCAAGCCGAAAGCCGCCGTGTCAATCGTCATCCCAAGAGGCTCCCCCAGCACCGAGGCCAGCGCCGCCGCTGATTGTTCGGTATCCAGCGGGATAGAGCCACCGGCAAAATTATCCGGGTCCAGCTTGCCCAGTACCAGATCGGCATCGGTCACGGCAGGCCGCACGCCCCCCCGGCCATAGCAGGCAGGCCCCGGTTCAGACCCCGCACTTTCCGGGCCGACGCGGATCTGGCGCAGGCTGTCCACATGCGCAAGGCTGCCCCCCCCGGCCCCGATTTCAACCATGTCGATCACCGGGATCGAGATCGGCATGCCCGACCCTTTCTTGAACCGATAGGTGCGGGCCACCTCGAACACGCGACTGGTTTTCGGGGTCTGGTTCTTGATCAGGCAGATCTTGGCCGTGGTTCCGCCCATGTCGAAGCTCAGCACTTTGTCCAAGCCGTAGCGTGCCGCGATATGGGCGGCAAAAACGGCCCCGCCCGCAGGACCGGATTCGACCAATCGCACCGGAAACTCCGCCGCATTTTCGACCGAGATAATACCCCCGCCCGAATGCATCAGGAAAACCGGACAGGTGACCCCTTCATCCCCCAACCGCCCCACGAGGCGGCTGAGATAGGACTTCATCAGCGGTTTGATATAGGCATTCGCGACAACGGTGTTGAAGCGTTCATATTCACGCATCTGCGGGCTGACCTCGGACGAGATCGACACCATCGCGCCCGGCAGACGCTCTGCCAGAACCTCGCGGATCAGACGTTCATGCGCGGGGTTCAGATAGGAATGGATCAAGCCAACGGCGATGCTTTCATAGCCCGCAAGGGCGATGCGATCGACGACAGCCGCGACCTCGGCCCGGTCAAGCGGGATCAGAACCTCGCCCCGCGCGTCCACCCGCTCGGTCACCGTAAAGCGGCTTTGGCGCGGCAAAAGCGGCTCTGGCAGCGTCAGGTTCAGATCATATTGTTCAAACCGCGACTCGGTTCGCATCTCGATCACATCGCGAAAGCCGGTTGTCGTGATCAGCGCAGTCTTGGCACCCCGCCGTTCAATCAACGCATTGGTGGCCAGCGTTGTGCCGTGGATGATCTGGCCAATCATCGCGGGCGTCACCCCGGCCTTGGCGCAAACCTGATGCATCCCGTCGATGATCGCGGCCTCGGGGGCGGCATAGGTTGTCAGGACTTTGGTGGAAAACCGTGCCTCACCCTGTTCCAGCACAACATCGGTAAAGGTGCCGCCAATATCGACACCAAGGCGAAGCGAAGCGGTTGTCATGGCAGGGCCCGAAGCAATTTCAATTGCCCAACCCTATGCCGCGAATGGGGGAAGAGGAAAGGGCGGACAGCGCCCGCCCCGCGCTATATTTTCAGGCCCCCCGCCGCCTTCGGTCAGCCCTGCGGACGCTCTGCCCAGCCAGCAAAGATCTTCTCCAGATAGACGACCGCATAATAAAGAATGATGCCCAGAAAGGCGAGCGCGATGAGAACGGCGAACATCAACGGGTAATCGCCATTCGTCTCTCCCGACTTGAAAAGCGCCCCAAGGCCGCGACCATGGGGGCTGACGATCTCCACCAGATTGGTGCCGATGAAGGCCAGCGTCACCGAAACTTTGAGCGCGCCGAAAAACTCCGGAAGGGTCTTGGGCAGGGCGATCTTGGTGAAGATCGTAAAGCGCGATGCGCCAAGCGCGCGCAGAATATCGCGATATTCCGGCTCCAGCGTTGACAGGCCGATGCCCACCGACACGGCAATCGGAAAGAACGAGATCATGAAGGCCATCAGCACGGTGTTGAAATCATGCTGACCGATGAAAATAAGCGAGATCACCGGCACGAGGGTCGCCTTCGGAATGGCGTTGAAGCCAACCAAAAGCGGGTAAAGCGCGTCGCGGGCGATCTTCGAAAAGCCCATAACCATGCCCAGCAAAGTGCCGAACACAACGGCAAGTGCAAGCCCCGCGACGGTGCGCCACAGCGATTGCCAGCCCATGGTCACAAACAACTCTTTGTATTTCCAGAAGGCGGGGGGAAGGTCCGAGGGCGAGGCCATCTTGTAATTCGGCCAGTCATTGACCCAGACCAGCAATTCCCACAGGCCCAGAAAAGTGATGATGGCGGCGACCGGAACAGCGATTTGGCGAAGCATCAATGCACCTCCCCGTCACGGCCTTGCGCGATCTTGATCTGGTCACGCAGGATGTGAAGCATGTCAGCCACTTTGGGGGTGTAAAGCACGTCGAGCGTACGATCCTCTGGCAGATCGACCTGCATCAAGTACTGCGTGCGGGCCGGACGGCCCGACAAGACGAACACCTGATCGCCCAGAAACACGCTTTCGCGCAGGTCATGGGTGATCAGAACGCAGGTAAACGGCTCGGCCCGGCGCAGATCACGCATGGTCTGCCACAAATCCTCGCGCGTGAAAGCATCCAGCGCGCCAAAAGGTTCATCCATGATCAGAACTTCGGGCTTGTGCACGATAGACCGGCACAAAGAGGCGCGCTGCCGCATCCCGCCCGAAAGCTCCGACGGGCGCTTGTTTTCAAACCCCGACAGGCCGACCATCTCCAGCAGTTCCATCGCGCGGGCGACCCTGTCAGCGCGGGGCATGGAGGGGGCCACGATTTCCAACGGCAGGATCACGTTTTCAAGGATCGTCCGCCATTCCAGCAAAACCGGGTTCTGAAAGGCCATGCCCACCGTCTTGCGCGGCCCCTTGACCCGTTCGCCATGCAGCCAGACCTCACCCTGATCGGGTTTCATCAGGCCAGCGACCAGCCGCGTCAGCGTCGATTTTCCGCAGCCCGAAGGGCCGACGACAGCGGCGAATGTGCCTTCCGGCACGGCCACATCCAACCCATCCAGAACTGGCAGCAACCCGCTCGCAGTTTTATAGGCGTGGGTTACGCCTTTGATTTCGATCAGGTTTGCCATACTGCCCCCAAAATGACGAGGCGCGGCGTCCCTGAACGGCCCCGCGCCCCGAAAACCGCTTATTGAAGCATCAGGCTGCCATCGCTGGGCAGATAGGCCGGGTTGAAATACAGCGCCGCATCCGGTTCGGTATTGAACTGATAGACGGATTTGGTCTGCTCAATCGCGCTCATCATCCGGTCCGCGTCGACCGAGCCGATCCCATTTGCCTTGACGAAATCCGTCAGGACGTTGGCATCAATCGCCATCTGCAAACGCTCGGTCTCCAAGGCGGCATCGGCGGCAGGGTTGCGGGTCATCAAAGCGCTAATCGCTGCATCGGGGGTGGCGATCGCGTCTTTCCAGCCCTTTGCGACAGCGCGCAGGAAGCCAGTGACAGCTTCAGGGTTGGCGGCAGCGAAATCGGTGTTCACGATCACCGCGTTGCCATAAAGATCAACACCGTAATCGGCCATCAGCAGAACCGAAATATCGTCAGCCGGAACGCCAAGCCGCTTGAGGTTCAGCGTCGAAGAGAACGAGAAGCCGGTGATCGCGGCGACCTTGCCCTCGGCCAGCATCGGCTCGCGGGTCGGGAAGCCCACGGGCTCGACGGTGATCTTGGCCACATCAAGACCGGTTTCGGCCGCAAAGATCGGGAATTGAGCCCAGGCCCCATCCGGCGGCGGCGCGCCAAGGATCTTGCCTTCCAGATCGGCAGGTGCTGAAACGCCCAGCGATTTGCGGCCCACAACCGCGAAAGGCGGCTTGTCGTAAACCATCATCACCGCCGTTACCGGCGCGCCGGGGTTCTGATCCAGAAAGCGCATCAAGGAGTTGATATCGGCAAAGCCGATCGGGAAAGCGCCGGTGGCCACTTTCGGAATAGCATCAAGCGAGCCTGCGCCTTCGGTGATGCTGACGTTCAGCCCCTCGGCGGTGAAATAGCCCGCATCCAGCGCGTGAAAATAAGGCGCGGATGGGCCTTCAAACTTCCAGTCCAGCGCGAAAGGCATATCCGTCTGGGCGATAGCCGGGGCTGAGATCAACGCGCAGGCCGCGGCAAGAATGGTCTTGTGTAGTGTCATAAAACGTCGCTCCTCAAGCAAACTATCAACCGTGACCTTGCCTTGCGTGCCTACAAAAGAGGAGCAAGACCCACGCCCTCCGTCAACCGCATCGCTGAGGCCCGAAGGATATGCGCATAAATTAGGCAGGACGCTAGCATCCGCCTTTTTTCTAAACAAATGAAATTTTGAGCTTTGGCACTCGTGTCCGCAAGCTGGACTAATCTGACCCCGCTGGCGGCACAGCCCCCTTAGGCTTTCCAGCCTTTCAGATCGCCCCATCGCGCTGCAAAAGGGCGATGGTTTCCGCTGTGATGCCCAATTCTTCCAGCAAGGACATGCTGTGTTCGCCCACATCCGGGATCGCCTCCATCCGGGGCGCAAAGGCATCATTGCGGGCGGGTGGAAGCAAGGCGGGCAATGGCCCGACAGGAGAGTTGACCTCAACCCATGCGTTACGGGCCTGCAACTGGCGATGCGCCCAAAGATCCGCCATCTCGTTCAGCCGCGCATTGGCTATTCCGGCAGCATCCAGCCGGGCAGTTACCTCGGCTGCGGTCAGCGGAGCAAAGGCCGTATGAATGATCGCCGCCAGATCGGTTTTATGGGCGGAACGCGCCGCATTCCCTTTGAACGCCTCAGCCGTTGCCAGACCCGGTTGCTGCAGAACCTTCTCGCAAAACAGCTGCCATTCGCGTTCATTCTGCAAACCCAGCATCACCGTCTTGCCATCACCCGCGACAAACGGCCCATAGGGATAAATGGTGGCATGACTGGCCCCCGCACGCGTCGGAGGCGGCGCGCCGTCAAAGGCGTAATACATCGGGTAGCCCATCCATTCGGCCATGCACTCGAACATCGACACGTCGATGGACGCCCCCTGCCCGGTCTTGCCGCGCTGCAACAGCGCCCCCAGAATGCTGGAATAGGCATACATGCCCGCCGCGATATCTGCGACGGAAATCCCCGCCTTGGCCGCAACCTCGGGCGTGCCGGTGGTCGACAGGAACCCCGCCTCGGATTGGATCAACAGATCATAGGCCTTGCGGTCGCGGTCCGGCCCATCCTCGCCATAGCCCGAGATATTGCAGACGATCAGGCCGGGATTGGCCTTGGCCAAGGCGGCGCGGCTTAGCCCCAACCGGGCCGCCGCCCCCGGTGCCAGGTTTTGCACCAGCACGTCAGCCCGCCCCAGCAAGGCCGCCAGAACAGGGGCCGCCTGCGGATGCTTGAGGTCCAGTGTCAGGCTTTCCTTGGACCGGTTCGTCCACACGAAATGCGAGGCCATCCCCTTCACGCGGCTGTCGTAATGGCGCGCGAAATCCCCCGTTCCGGGGCGTTCCACCTTGATGACCCGCGCGCCCATATCGGCCAGTTGCCGCGTAGCAAAGGGGGCCGCTATAGCATGTTCAAAGGAAACCACGGTGATACCATCAAGCGGACGCATGGGCGAAACCTTCAGAAAGAGCGGGGAAGGCCAAGCATATGCTCGGCCACATAAGACAGGATCAGGTTGGTCGAAATCGGGGCCACCTGATACAGCCGGGTTTCCCGGAACTTGCGTTCCACGTCATATTCGGTGGCAAAGCCAAAGCCGCCGTGGAACTGGATGCAGGCATTCGCGGCCTCCCAACTCGCCTTGGCGGCAAGGTATTTTGCCATATTGGCCTGCGCGCCACAGGGCTGCTGGCTGTCGAACAGACGGCAGGCCTCCCAACGCATCAGATCGGCGGCCTCCAGTTCAATCTTGGCCTCCGCGATGGGGAATTGCACCCCTTGATTCTGACCGATGGGTCGGCCAAAAACCACCCGCTCCTTGGCATAGGCCGTCACCTTGTCGAGGAACCAATGCCCATCCCCGATACATTCCGCCGCGATCAAAGCGCGTTCCGCGTTCAACCCGTCAAGGATATAGCGGAAGCCCATTCCTTCTTCGCCGATCAGATTTTCCGCAGGGATTTCAAGGTTGTCAAAGAACAACTCATTCGTTTCATGATTGACCATGTTCGGGATCGGCTTGACCGTAAGACCCTTGCCGATCGCCTCTCGTAGGTCGACCACAAAGATCGACATGCCAAGGGATTTCTTGGTAACCTCGGCCAAAGGCGTGGTGCGGGCCAGAAGGATCATCAGGTCCGAATGCTGCACCCGGCTGATCCAGACCTTCTGGCCATTGACGACATAGCGATCCCCCTTTTTCACGGCCACAGTGCGGATTTTCGTGGTGTCGGTGCCGGTGGTGGGTTCGGTCACGCCCATGGATTGCAGGCGCAACTCTCCGCTGGCGATCTTGGGCAGGTAGGCAGCCTTTTGCGCGGGCGAGCCGTGGCGCAACAGCGTGCCCATATTGTACATCTGCCCATGACAGGCCCCGGCATTGCCGCCGGATCGGTTGATCTCTTCCATGATGACAGAGGCTTCGGCCAGCCCAAGGCCCGAGCCGCCATATTCCTCCGGGATCAGCGCGGCCAGCCAGCCAGCTTCGGTCAAGGCATTCACGAAAGCCTCGGGGTAGCCGCGCGCGGCGTCCACCTCACGGTGGTATTCGGGCGGGAAGCTGGCGCAAAGGGCGCGAATAGCCTCGCGCAGTTCGGGATAGCTTTGGGTCATGGTCTGTCCTTTGGGCTGGTTTGTGCGGTGGCGCTCATGGCCATGGTGCCATCTGCCTTGTGGATCCAAAGCCGCCAGCCCCGCCCATCGCCTTCGGGATGGGCATGAGCCGAAAAGGCATCTGTATGAAACACCGGAGCAAGGGCGCGGAAGTCAAAATCCGTCAGGGTCAGATCGGGGGCGTTGTCGCACAGCACCTCCGTCATCAGCGTGGCCAGAAGCGGGCCATGCACCACAAGGCCCGGATAGCCTTCGGTCCCGGTGCAAAACGGTTGGTCGTAGTGAATGCGGTGGCCATTGAAGGTCAGGGCGGAATAGCGAAACAGCAGCACCGGATCGGGCTGAACGGCACGCGAGAACCGGCTTTCGGCAGGGGCCTGCGGGCCGATTGCCACCGGAGCAGCCGGGTCAGCGGCGGCGCGGTAAACGATGTCATGCTCTTCCTCAAGGCAAAGCGCTTCGCCCGCATGAATCTGATGGCGCACGGTCACGAACACCAGATCGCCGCTGCGCCCCGCCTTGTGATCCACCGACATGACGGTCGAGGTTTTGCGCAGCGCCTGCCCGATCCGCAAAGGCGCCCGAAACCGCAACCGCCCCCCGGCCCACATCCGGCGCGGCAAGGGCACAGGCGGCAGAAACCCGCCCAGCGCCGCATGCCCGTCATGGCCAGAGTCGCTGCGCTTGTGAACCGGCAGGAAGTAAAGCCAATGCCACAAAGGCGGCAGGAGGCTGCCCTCCACAAAAGGTGGATCATCGCGGTCCAGCGTGGCCGCCATGGCCGTTGCCGGAAAAGGCGCCAAGCAATCGTCCCGCGCCTCGGATGCGCCAACCCACTGGCGCAAATGCTCCAAATCCACCGTCATGCCCGCCCCTCCCCCGGCTACATGGTTCCGGCTTTCCGGGTTGGGTTCGCATGGCTTGGCGCGTAGCCTTCGCATGATGGACCTTGCCGGTTCGCCCCGTCAGGACAGACCTCAATTACAGCCCGAGATCAAGCGGGGATGCGCGCGACAGACCGGAGCCGCGCGCCACGACCGGCGAAGGCGCAGGTCTATTCCCAACCAGTGATCGCCCCGCTGATCAGTTGATAGCCCAGCAAATCCGGTATGTTACGGGGGTCGCGGATCAGGGGTTGCAGCGTGGCCCTGACATCAAGACGGTATCTTTCGGGGGGGCGATGCGCCTTAAGTGCCGCCTCATGCGTCACAAAGACAAAACGGATCGGGGTTGCCGGGCTTGCCTGCGCGACCTTTGGCAGATCGTCAGGAATGACCGTTGCAATTCGCGGGTATCCCCCCGTTGTCTGACATTCGGGAAGCAGGACAAAGGGCTCCCCCACCCCCGTCATCTGGATGTCCCCGGCGATCATGTTTTCGGACAGGATGGTGAGTTGCGCGCCAGCGGCAAAAGGGGCGCCGTCGAAGTGCATCTGTACGCCCTGCCGGTTGCGCCGGGACGTCGGAGCGAAATCTGTGGCCTCGAAACGCGCCAAAGTCTCGGCGGGGAACAGGGCGGTCTGAACGCTGGGCAGCACCCGAACCACCCCACCCGAAAAGCGATCTGCCACGGTGATCTTCATCCCCGCGCGGCCAGAGCCATCCGCCGCCCCAAGCGGCAATTCGTCGCCCGCCCGCAGCAGCGCCCCGATGCCAGAGGCCAGATGTGCAGCACGGCTGCCCAGAAACGCAGGCGCGTCGATGCCGCCTGCGATATGCAGATAGCCGTACATGCCCGCCGTCACCGACCCGATGCTTAGCCTTTGGCCTGCCAGAACGCTATGGCTGGCATTCCAGACCAGCGGCTGGCCGTCCAGCTTGGTTATCATGGGCGCACCGGTCAGGGCGATGCAGCCATCGGCTGTCAGTTCAAATTCGCCGCCAAACCCCGCCATTTCAAGCGAAGCACAGTCCAGCCCTTGCCCCAGCAGCACAGCCCCCTCGATATGGGCAAGGCGATCTGCCGCCCCCCCCGGAGAGAGGCCAAACGCCAAATTGCCGGGTCGGCCCAGATCCTGAACGCTGACCGAAGGCCCTGCCTGATGAACGACAAGCTGGCCCGTCATAGGATATCCTCAACACTGGCCGCGCCGTTTCCGGTTCGGTCATTGGCCAGAATGTCCTGCATGCGATCCTCCGAAACCGGGTCGAACCGGATCTCATCGCCGGGGCGCAGGGCGAAGGGGTTGGGCGCCTCTGGCCGGAAACCGCGAAAGCCACAGCGGCCAACCTGCCGCCATCCGGTTGGCGTTTCGGTCGTGAACAACACCAATTGACGGATCGCCACGGCAATCGCCCCCGGCGGAAGGTTCTTGGTCAACCCGGTCTGGCGCGGGATATCCCAGTCTTGCGGCAAGATCCCCAAGTATGGCTGACCCGGCGCGAAACCCAAGGTCATCACCCGTACCTGCGTGCCTGCGATACTGTCCACCGCCTGTGCTGGCGTCAGCCCGGCAAGGGCGGCGGCTTCTTCCAGTTGCGGGGCGAAAACGCCGCTGAAAGAGGCCGGTATCCGCCAAAGCCTGCGATTTTCGGGCAGGTCGGCAGCCAGCCAGTCTTCGCCCTCCAGCAAGGCCGCCAATGTGTCACGCAAGGTGCCCTGCGGCAAAACCGTCGGGTCATAGGACACGAAAGCCGACGTCAGCGAGGTAGTCGTCTCAATGATCCCCGGCAGGCCGGCGGCATCAACCCGCGCCCGAAAAGACAGGGCCGCGCGGTTTGCAGCCTCCGTCAGATGGTCCGAGAAACAGACCGACACGCCCGAAAACCCGACATTGCGAAGCATCGGAAAACCGGTCTGCGGATCGGAGTTGGGCAGAGCGTCAGCCACGGCTGTCACCTTTCTTCGCTGGAACAACGGCAGTTTGGCTTCTGGGCCAGACGGTTACAAGGCCTGCGGCAGGAACAGGGCAATTTGCGGGAAGGCGATCAGCGCGGCAACCATTCCCAGCATAACCAGCGCAAACGGAATGGTACCCAACATCACATCCGAGATATTGCCGCTTTTCCGCGCGCCCTGCACGACATAGAGGTTCAACCCGACCGGCGGCGTGATCAGCGCCATTTCGATCAGCACAATCATCAGAATGCCGAACCAGATCGGATCATAGCCCATCTCGACCACCAAAGGCACGATGATCGGGATCGTGACCACCATCAGCGACAGGGTTTCGATGAAGAAGCCCAGCACGATATAGATCATCACGATCACCAGAATGGTGCCAAAGGGCGACAGGCCAAGCCCCGCAAGGAAGGCCTCCAGCTCTTGCCCCAGCCCGGCAGAGGCCAGCGTGAAGTTCAGGAAGGTCGCCCCGATCACCACAAGCATGATCATCGAGGTGATCTTGACCATGCCATAAAGGCTGTCCGCGATCATCTGCATGGACACACCGCCAAAGCCCGCCGCGATCACAAAGGCCCCCGCAACGCCGACGGCAGCGGCCTCGGTCGGGGTGGCCCAACCGTTGTAGATCGAGCCGATGATCATCATGAACAACAGGATAATCGGGCCAAGGTTGACCAGGGCGCGCATCATCTCGGCCAGCGGAAAGACGCGGCGCTCCCCCCCTAACGAGGGTTTGATGAGGCAGATGATCATCACGGCCACGCTAAACGCGATGGCCAGCGCAATTCCGGGGATCAGGCCTGCCAGAAACAGCTTCGGGATCGAGGTTTGCGTCAGAAACCCATAGACGATCAGGTTGATAGACGGCGGGATCATGATGCCCAGCGTGCCACCAGCCGCAATCGCGCCGGAAAAGAGCTTGGGGTCATAGCCCAGCTTTTCGGCCTGCGGCATCGCAACCGTGGCCACTGTCGCGGCCGTTGCCACCGAAGACCCGGAGGTTGCCGAAAACATCGTGGCCGTGGCGATATTGGCATGAACCAGCCCGCCCGGCATCCACGACACCCAGCGATCCAGCGCCGCATAGGTGCGCGTGGCAACCCCGCTGCGCACCAGAATTTCGCCCAGCAGGACAAAGAAGGGAATGGCGATCAGCGTCGCGCTGTTGGAGGAAGACCAGACCATATTGCCCAGACCCT
This sequence comes from Pseudorhodobacter sp., assembly GCA_029254215.1. Classification (GTDB taxonomy): domain Bacteria; phylum Pseudomonadota; class Alphaproteobacteria; order Rhodobacterales; family Rhodobacteraceae; genus Pseudorhodobacter. Next base: position 24,262 of record JAQWYA010000192.1, read on the forward strand.
TGATCAGCGGGAAGGGGCTGAAGAACACATCGACGCCGAAGCCCAGCAGGAACAGCACGATCCCCACCGGGATCGACAGGCTCAGCAGGCCCAGCAGGCCAATCGCGACGGAACCGATCATTGAAGTGTCTCCTGTTCTGCGAAGGCGCCAATCGCGGCCTCCGATGCCTCCAACTCTCCGCGCAGGATAAGCCGAAGAGCGGCGAGCGTGGTCAGACACGCCATGACTGCAAACCACAGCCAGCCCGCAAACCACGGCCATTGCACCAAGGCCAGGGGGGTCTCCAGCGGAGTGTTCGCGGTCGAGCTGTTTTTCAGCGACAGCGCCAGCACCGGCCAGCATTGGATTGCGATCAGAACGACCGTGCCGCTGAGAACGATCATCGACAGAATATCAAAGAGACTGCGTAGAAGGGGCGGCCTGCCGCTGCGCAGAAAATCAATCCGGACATGGCCCAGTTCCAGCAAAGTGTAGGCCATCCCCCAAGAGGTGGCGATGGCCATCACATAGCCGCTGATTTCATCCGTGCCCCCGAAGGAGGACCCCAACTGCCGCGCCACGATGTCCAGCAAGACGAACCCCGCACAGGCCAACAGCAAAAGGCCAACCAGAAGCGCGATCTTGCGGTTGATCGCGCGCAGGGTCATCAGGAAATCCATGGCAATACACTCCACTCAAAACGGGAAGCCCCTGTCAGGCCGGGGCAGGCCTTGGCTTGGAAGGGCCAGCCCCGTTGAGGGCTGACCCGATTGGAAAGCGGCGCTTACTCGATCGTGACGCCGACGACAGCGCCCACGCTTTCATTCCAGCGCTTGGCCCAGTCGCCTCCGGCCCGTTCAGCCCATTCCGGCAGCACTTGCGATACCAGAATACCACGGGCCGTTGCAAAATCGGCATCCGAAGCTTCGACCAGCGTCATCGAGCGCGCCTCACCCGAGGGGCAAGTGCCATTGCCCGTCAGGCAGGCGATGTCGTTGACAAGGGCGTTCTGGGCGGTCGCCCATGCCGGATCTTCGAAATCAGTCTTGATCTTGGTTTCGATCAGGGTCTGCAATTCGGGGCTCAGGCTGTTCCACTTGTCCATATTGATCGCCGTGACGACCGGATCCCAGCCCCCAAGCGGCAAAGGCATCAGATGGGTGGAAACCTCCCACCAGCCGGCGCTATAGCCCGAACCGGCCCCGGTCACCGCACAATCGACAACGCCTTTTTGCAGCGCCCCCGGCACTTCGGCGAAAGACACGTTCACGCCCTCGGCCCCCAGCGCTTCCAGAAGCTTCGCGGTCATGCGGCCCGAAGCCCGGACTTTCAGACCCTTGAGGTCTTCCAACCCGGCAATCTCGTGGTTGCAGAACACGACCTGCGGCGGATAGGGCGCAATCGCAAGGACATGGCTGTTGAAACGGTCGCGGTAGATATCGTCAACCATCGGACGGGCGGCATCGACCATCGCGCGGGCCTCATCGGCGGTCAGCGCGATCAGCGGCACGTCAAGCCCTTCAAGTTCGGGCGCATCCGACACCGCGTAATCCGCCACAGTCATGGCCACATCGAACAGGCCCTGACCAAGCATGTTGTAGATATCGCCCAGACCAAGGCTCATCTGGTTATGGGTGGTCAGGCTGATGTTCAGCGCGCCATTCGAGGCGGCAGGCAGGATCTCGCCCCAGAACGGTGCCTCGTATTCCTTGTGCAGCGGCAGGCCGGACCAGCTTCCCACTACGGCCAGATCTTCGGCCATGACGGGGGCGGCAAAGGCGGTCGAGGCCGCGAGGATTGCAAGTGTCTTGCGCATTTCAGTCTCCTTGTTGGATTCGTCTTTGGGTTGGATTCGTTTTGGATGTGATGTCGGGTCAGGAATAGGGGGTAAGGCGGGTCGGCTCATCCAGCCGCTCGCTCAGATCCGCGATCAGCATGTGGCCGGGGGCATGCGTGATGCAGAGCGGCAGGCGCGCCTTCAAAAGCACGTTCTGGGGGGTCACACCGCAGCCCCAATAGACGGGGATCTCATCCTCACGCACCGGGACCGGGTCACCCCAGTCCGGCTTTTGCAGATCCGCGATGCCTAGCTGCGCAGGATCGCCCTGAGCGATGGGCGCACCATGGGCATGGGGAAAGGCCGCGCTGATGGCATAGGCATCCGCCACCCGGTCGCGGTGGATGGGGCGCATGGTCACCACCATCTCGCCGCCAAAGATCCCAGCCGGGGCCAGCGGCACATGGGTGCGATACATCGGGACAGTCTTGTCCTGTTCGATGTGGCGCACAGGGATGCCCTCTGCGATAAAGGCATTCTCGAAGGTGAAGGAGCATCCCAAGGCAACCGTCACCATCCGGTCGGTCCACAGATCAGCAATATCGGTGCGTTCCTCGGCAAGGGCACCATCGCGGAACACCCGGTATTTGGGCACATCGCTGCGAATGTCGATATCCGCGCCAAGCGTCGGCATGAACGGATTTCCGGTGTCAGAGACGCCGACAACCGGGCACGGCTTGGGGTTGCGCTGACAAAACCGCAGAAAATCCAGCGCGACATCTTCGGGGATGATCGCCAGATTGCATTGCAACTTGCCCGCCGCCAGACCCGCCGTGTGGCGCGTATACCCACCGGACCGGATCACCGCGCGAACGGCGCGCGCATCCTTTTGGCGCAAGTCGGAATGTGTCATGGCGGCTTGAGACATCGGAATGACCTTTCTGTTCACCCCGACCATTCCACAGGATCACCATGCGCTCAAATTATCATTTCGGATCAAAGGTGATCCATTTTCTTAATCACTATAAGCCGGACTAGATGGCCTGTGCCGCATTCCAGCCTGTCGCCACCTCCAGCGCGATGTCGGCAGCAGCCTCGGCCAGAAAACTGCGCGGCTCTCCCAGATAAGAGGCGGTGAACTCCAACGGGCTGGTCTGAAAACCGGGGTCGAATTCCTCGATCCGGTTTGCCGCCAGAAGATCGGCGGCCAGCGCACGCGGATAGGGGCCAACCGCGATCCCCGCCGCGATCATCTTGAGGCTCGCCGATAGAGAGGCCGAAGAGTAAACCCGTACATCTGGCCCGATCCTGCGGCCCAGATCCGCCATCAGCTCCCGATACGGTCTTGTCTTGGAAGCGTATGAAATCACAGGGGTTTCATGCAAGTTAACAGGCCCACTTCCAAAGGCTTTGTACCAATGGAGGTGAAATTTTGGCAGGGGCAGGTTTTCCACCGAAAACTCTGACACCGGCCCCATCAGAAGCGCCAAGTCAATCTGGCGTTCCAGCAGGCTGTTACGCAGATTGACCGAGATATCGACCGTCAGATCGATGTTCACACGCGGATATTGCAAGCTGAACGCCTTGAGGAAATCCGGCAACCACGCCTGCGCAATCGTTTCCGACGATCCGATCCGAAACAGCCCCTCCACCCCCGAGGAATTCGCCACCCGTTTCTTGATCTCTTCATGCACGAAAAGCATCTGCTCCACATAGGCCATCAGCAGCGTTCCGGGCTTGGAAAGGGCGATGCCTTGCGGGCTGCGTTCCAGCAATTTCACCTGCAACTCATCTTCCAGCGTCGCGATTCGGGTGGAAATCGCAGGCTGCGACAGGCCCAGTTTGTCAGAGGCCTTGCGAAATCCGCCAAGACGGGCGACCCAGAAAAAAGTTCTCAGCTGCTCAAAGGTCATGTCCAGTTCCTTTTGGCGCAATCCTGTTGCGGGGCCGGGCGCTGCCCCCAGTGTCCAGTGGCCCCAGCGGCCGCGTTTCGGTCACGAAGGTTTCAAAGAATTCCGAAAACGCCGCCACTCGCAAAGGAAGCGCCTGATAGGGCGGATAGTAAAGCGTCAGCCAAAGTTCAGGCGGGGCCCAATCCGCCAGAACGGGCGACAGCGCCCCAGACGCCAACGCCGCCTCAACGATGAAATAGGGAAGCAAGGCAACCCCTTCATGCCGCAGCGCCATCTCCAAAAGCAGATCGCCACTATTGGCGCTGATCGCGGCCCCGGCGCTGACGGATTGCGTCTCTCCGGCCTTGGACAATGTCCAGGTTTCCTGCCGCCCCTCGCCCGAATAGCCAAGACAGACCATGGATTTCAGATCAGCGGGACTGGCGGGCATCCCGGTTTGCGTCAGATACTGCGGGCTTGCGACCAGCAGGCGCGGCACCGGGCAAAGCTTGCGCCAGATCGTCGATTTATCGCGCGGAGGCGCAGAGATACGGATCGCAAGGTCGAAATCTTCGGTAAGGATATCCACCAGACGGTCGCTGAGGCGCATGGAAAGCCGGGTTTCAGGGTAAAGCGTGCGAAACTGGCTGATGACATCCGGCATCAACAACAGGCCCAGTGACATCGGGGCCGAGATGCGGATCAAGCCGGAGGTGACGCCTTCTGCCTCGCGGACCGCATCGGCGGCAGCCTCGAACCCGGCGAGAAGCGGGGCCGCGCGTTCGGCATAGATCATCCCGGCGGCTGTCAGCGACACCCGCCGCGTGGTGCGCAGCAACAGCTGAACGCCCAGCGCCTCTTCCAGGGCGGCAATCGTGCGGGTCACGGTGGCGGGGGTCATGGCCAGTTGCCGCGCCGCCCCGGCAAAGCTGCGCTCAGCCGCGACGGCGAGAAAGACCCGAATGGAGGTGAAATCGCTCATCCCATCACTATTGCATATTCCGCAATAAATAATACGAAATTATATCCATTCCCGAATGGTGCGTTTCACCCCATCTTTGACACCAACTCGGGTGCAAGCCCCGATAAGATGTTGCAGGAGCGCGCCATGCTGACCCAGATCAAAGGATTGCATCACGTCACGTCGATGACGGGGAATGCCCAGGTCAATAATGACTTTTTCACCAAGACGCTCGGGTTGCGCCGGGTTAAGAAGACGGTGAACTTCGATGCCCCCGATGTGTACCACCTGTACTATGGTGATGCTCAGGGCAGCCCCGGCTCGGTGATGACCTATTTCCCCTTTCCCAATATGGGGCGGGGCAGCGCGGGCACGGGCGAGGTTGGCGAAAGCCTGTTCGCCGTGTCGCGCGGCACCTTGGGCTATTGGGCCGAACGCTTGCAGAAAAGCGGCGTTGCCGTCGGCAACCCAACCGAAGAGTTTGGCGAAAAGCGCCTCAGCTTTGCCGCCCCGGATGGGGATCGTTTCGCCCTGATCGAAGTGGATTCCGCGGCCAACGCCCCCTGGGATGGCAATGGCGTGGCGGCGGCAGAGGCGATTCACGGCTTTCACGGCGCGACGATGCGTCTGCGCGATGGTGGTGCCACGGCTGAGTTGTTGCAGTTCATGGGCTACAGCCCCGTTGACCGTCAGGGCCCTGTCACGCGCTATGCGATTGCGGGCGGCAATGGCGCGGACCGGATTGACGTCGAGGTTCTGCCCAATGCTCCGCGCGCGCAACAGGGCGCAGGCTCGGTCCACCATATCGCTTTCGCCGTTGAAAACCGCGCGGCCCAGCTTGAGGTCCGCAAGGCGCTGATGGACACGGGCCATCAGGTGACCCCGGTGATCGACCGGGATTACTTCTGGGCGATCTATTTCCGCACCCCCGGCGGTGTCCTGTTTGAAATCGCCACCAACGAACCGGGCTTTGACCGCGACGAAGACAGCGCCCATCTGGGAGAGGCGCTGAAACTGCCGCGCCAGCATGAGGCCCTTCGCCCCCGGATCGAGGCACTTTTGCCCCCGATCCGCGATTGACCGCGCCCGCCACGGCCTCCCTCCTCCAGACGCCAACAAACAGGATCGCCATGACCGCTTCAGCCTATCTGCACCGCTTCAAGGCACCGTCACCCGGCGCGCCGCTGATCTTTGCCTTTCACGGAACCGGAGGGGATGAGAACCAGTTTTTCGGGCTAATGGCGCAGATCCTGCCCGAGGCGGGGCTGATCGCCCCTCGGGGGGATGTGTCTGAACATGGGGCGAACCGCTATTTCCGCCGGACGGGCGAGGGCGTTTATGACATGCCCGATCTGGCGGCGCGGGTGGAGAAGATGGCGGGCTTTATTGCGGCCCATAAGGCTGCGCATCCGGGCGCGCCTGTCTTTGGGATGGGCTATTCGAATGGCGCGAATATCTTGGCGGCTGTGATGTTGACCCATCCCGACCTGATCGACCGCGCGGCCTTATTGCACCCGCTGATCCCATGGACACCCCAAGATCAGCCGGGGTTGAAGGGCAAACGGATTCTGATCACCGCAGGTCAGCGCGACCCGATCTGCCCCACCCCCCTGACCGAGGCGCTGGCGGCGTATTTCACCGCTCAGGGGGCGGAGGTGGCAAAGACGGTGCATTCCGGCGGGCATGACCTGCAGCAAAGCGAACTCGTCGCCCTGCAGGATTTCCTATCCGCTGCCTGAGGGGCGATCTTGCCGCAAAACGCCCCTCCGCCTCGCATAGCCTGACCAGAAAAGATCAGCCGGAGAACAGGAAGTGGAGGACATCGCCGTCCTTCACCTCATAGCTTTTGCCTTCGACGCGGAACTTGCCCGCCTCTTTCGCGCCAGCCTCGCCCTTGCCCGCGATGTAATCGGCATAGGCCACGGTTTCGGCGCGAATAAAGCCCTTTTCAAAGTCGCCGTGGATAACACCCGCCGCCTGAGGCGCCAAAGTGCCTTTCGAGATTGTCCAAGCGCGGGCCTCTTTCGGGCCGACGGTGAAATAGGTCTGCAAGCCCAAAAGCTGGTAGCCCGCGCGGATCAGCCGGTCGAGACCAGCTTCCTCCAGCCCCATTTCGCCCAGAAACATCTCCGCCTCGTCGGCGGCAAGCTGGCTGATTTCTTCCTCGATCCGGGCGGAGATCACGACGACCCCTGCCCCTTGCACCTTTGCCATCTCGGCCACGCGGGCAGACTGGCTGTTGCCATCCGCTGCACAGGCCTCTTCGACGTTGCAGACGTAAAGCACGGGCTTCGACGTCAGCAATTGCAAAAGCCGCCAATTGCGCAGGTCATCTTCGGCGACCGCGACGGTGCGGGCAGGTTTGCCCTCTTCCAAGGCGGTTTGCGCCAGTTTCAGCAGACGGACCTGATCGCCCGCCTCTTTGTCGCCGCCCTTGATCTTGCGGGCAAGGTTCGCCAGCCGCCGCTCGATGCTTTCGAGATCCGAAAGCATCAATTCGGTTTCAATCGTCTCGGCATCAGCGACAGGGTCGATCCGGCCTTCGACATGGGTGATGTCGCCGTCTTCAAAGCAGCGCAGCACATGGGCAATCGCATCGCATTCGCGGATATTGGCCAGGAACTGGTTGCCAAGACCTTCGCCCTTCGAGGCACCCCGCACGAGGCCCGCAATATCGACAAAGGTCATCCGGGTGGGGATGATCTGCTTGGAGCCGGCAATCGCCGCCAGCTTTTCCAAACGGTCATCTGGCACCGCGACGTCCCCGACATTCGGCTCGATCGTGCAGAAGGGAAAGTTCGCAGCCTGCGCCGCCGCCGTGCGGGTCAGCGCGTTAAAAAGGGTCGATTTGCCGACATTCGGCAGCCCGACGATACCCATTCTGAACCCCATCTTCATCCCCTTGCAAATCGGGCCGCGCAGGATCGCGGCGCGGATGCTTATTATGCAATGCGGCGCAAGTTACAAGGCTGACACGCCTGACCGCAAAGCTTTGGCTCTGCCGTCGCGGCCCATTGATTTCCGCGCCGCTTTTCGGCACAGGAAGGCCAAGACAGCGAAAGGAAGCCAGATGACCCGGATCGACAAGACGTTCAGCCGCCTGCGGGCCGAGGGCAAGAAGGCCTTTGTGTCTTATATCATGGCCGGGGATCCGGATGTCGAAACCTCGCTTGCGGTGATGAAGGGCCTGCCTGCGGCGGGCGTGGACATCATCGAGATCGGCCTGCCCTTTACCGACCCGATGGCCGATGGTCCGACCATTCAACTCGCAGGACAGCGCGCGCTGGAAGGCGGGATGACGCTGGACAAGACGCTGGCGATGGTCGCCGAGTTTCGCAAGGACGACGACAGCACCCCCATCGTGATGATGGGCTATTACAACCCGATCTATTCGCGTGGCACAGAGCTGTTCCTCGCCCAAGCCAAGGCTGCCGGGATCGACGGGTTGATTGTGGTCGATCTGCCGCCCGAAGAGGATGACGAACTCTGCATCCCCGCGCAGGCCGCCGGGTTGAACTTCATCCGTCTGGCCACGCCCACGACCGATGACAAGCGTCTGCCCAAGGTGCTGCAAAACACCAGCGGATTTGTCTATTACGTCTCGATCACCGGGATCACCGGGGCCGCGGCCCCCGAAGCCTCTGACGTCGCGCCGGAAGTCGCACGGATCAAGGCGCAGACCGATTTGCCGGTTATCGTGGGTTTTGGCATCACCACCCCCGCCGCCGCTGAGGCGATTGCCGGGATCGCGGATGGCTGCGTTGTCGGCTCTGCCATCGTCAAGGATATCGCCGAGGGCAAGCCCGTCGCCGTTATTCTGGGCCGTGTGGCCGAACTGGCCGCCGGGGCGCATCGCGGCTAAGGGCCGCAGTGTTTCATCAGGATTGACGGGCCCAAGGGCTGCGTTGACAATGCTGACATCGGTCGCGATGCCATTCTGTTGGCGTAGCGGGCGATTGCCGTATCCGGATGCGGCAAAGTCTGGAAGACCGAGGGAGTAAACATGGCAGACGTCATTGCAGAGGCCGAAGCATCGGCGGCGCCAATTAACGCGCCGCGCCCCTCCGACACTCTGGCTGGGATTGACCGGGATCGTCTGCGGAATTTCGCAACCCGCGAGGCGCAGCACTATGGGGCGAGCCGGCCCAAGACTCAGCACGCCCTGAAACGTGGCAGCGGTGATTGGTTAAGCCGCGTGCCGATGCATTGGATGCGCGACTGGCCGATGCCGTTTCCCATGGTCGTTGACCATGCGAAAGGCGCGCGGCTGACGGATATCGACGGGGTTACGCTGGATGACTTCTGCCTTGGCGATACAGGCAGCCTGTTTGGCCATTCGCCTAAAGCGGTGACAAAAGCCGTGCGCGCGCAGGCCAAACGGGGCCTGACTTATATGCTGCCCACTCAAGCCGCGCTGGAGGCGGGGCAGTTGTTGTCCAAGACCTTCTGGCCGCTGCAATGGCAGGTGGCGATGACGGCAACGGATGCGAACCGTTTTGCCATTCGCGTGGCGCGGGCGGTGACCGGGCGGCCCAAGGTGCTTGTCTTCGACGGCGCCTATCACGGGACGGTCGATGATGTGATGGTGGAACTCGCCGGGGAAGAGACCCGCAACCGCGAAGGTCTGGTCGGTCAGGTCGCCGACTTGACCTTGGGGGCGGTGGCCGTGCCCTTCAATGACCTAGAGGCGGTGCGCGCAGCCCTTGCCTCGGGCGAGGTTGCGGCGGTTCTGACCGAGCCTGTGATGACCAATTGCTGCATGGTCCTGCCGGAGCCGGGGTTTCTTGAGGCCTTGCGTGATCTGTGCAGCACCACCGGCACGCTGTTGATCATTGACGAGACGCATACGCTTTCGAGCGGGCTGGGCGGCTATGCCAAAACCCATGGGGTGATGCCGGATATCCTAGTGCTGGGCAAAGCGGTGGCGGGGGGCGTGCCCTGTGCGGTTTGGGGCCTCTCGGATGCGGTTGCGATGCGCTATCTGGCCTATGACAAAAGCCGGGCCTCCGGGCATTCGGGGATGGGAACAACGCTCAGCGGCAATCCCGTTCAGTTCGCGGCCTTGCGCGCGAATTTGGCAGAGGTGATGACAGCCGAAGCCTATACGCGGATGGAGGCAGGGGCCGCACGATTGGAGGCGGGGCTTGGGGCCGCCATCGCTCGGTTTGGGGTGCCATGGCATGTTGTGCGGGTCGGCGCACGGGTTGAGTTCATTTGCTACGCCACCCCCTTGCGCAACGGGGCCGAAGCCCGTGAGGCGCATTGCGGCCCGGTGGAACGGGCGATGCATCTGGGCCTTGTGAACCGGGGCTGCCTGATTGCGCCGTTCCACAACATGATGCTGGTCAGCCCGAAAACCTCGCAGAAACAGATCGACCGGCTGATCGGTGCCTTCGAGGACTGCCTTGCGGAGGTTCTTGGGTAGGGCAGGATTGCGCTGTGGCGGGGCCGCAGCGCCGCAAAAGGGGGGCGCTGCCCCCCTCGGCCTTACGGCCTCACCCCCCGAGGTATTTTCACCCGGAGAATGGGGGTGCAGCCTGAGGCCCGTTGAGGCTGGGGCCGTGCGGGCTTGAGTGCGGAGCCGTGGCGCAGTAGGGACGTCGGGCAGAACGACCAATACGGCAGGAGATGACAGATGACGGCAGGGCATTGCCCTTCGGGGGCACAGGTGGCGGAGGCGGAGGCCTTTCTGGCGGCGCATCCCGACATTGAGGCTTTTGATCTGGTGCTGAACGATGCCAATGGCATCGGGCGCGGCAAAATCATCCGCCGTCATGAGTTGCTGGGGCTTTATCGCAACGGGCGGCATTTGCCGATTTCAATCCTCGGGCTGGATATCTGCGGTGAGGACGTGCATGAGACCGGGCTGATCTGGGATCAGGGGGATGGCGATCTTCGGGCCTGGCCCGTGCCCGGAAGTCTGGTGCCGCTGCATGGCACCTCGCCCCGGCGCGGTGAGGTCTTGCTGTCGATGTACAGTCTGGACGGGGAGCCGATGGGATCTGACCCGCGGCACGCTTTGGCGCGGCAGGTCGCGGCACTGGCGGAGGAGGGGCTGTTTCCGGCAGGAGCGTTTGAGCTGGAGTTTTTCCTGCTGGCCAATGAACGTGGCCCTGATGGCAAGGTACAACCCGCGCGGGATGTGCTGGACGGTCGCAGCAGCGCCAAGACCGAGGTTTATTCGGTCGATCACCTGCATGGGATGCTGCCGCTTTTTTCGGATATTTACGCAGGCGCCAAGTTGGCTGGGATCACGGCCGAGACTCTGATCTCGGAATATGCGCCTGGGCAGTATGAGCTGACGCTGGATTATCGCCGTGATGTCATGCAGGCCGCCGATGATCTGATCCGGCTCAAGCGGATCGTCCGGGCGCAGGCGCGGGCGCATGGGGTGACTGCCTGTTTCATGGCCAAACCGATTGAGGCCTATGCCGGGTCGGGGATGCATTTTCATGTGTCGATGCAGGATGGCTCGGGTGTGAACATGTTTGCCGAAGCCGCCGCTGATGAAGGGACATGGTCCCCGATGATCCTGCACGCCTTGGGGGGGCTGCGAGCGACCATGGCGGAATCCATGCTCATTTTCGCGCCCCATGCCAACAGTTGGCGGCGCTTTGCCAACCAATCCTACGCGCCTGTCAGCCCGTCCTGGGGGGTCAACAACCGCTCTGTCGCCCTGCGCATCCCGGCGGGAGAATTGAAGGCGCGGCGGGTCGAGCATCGTCCCTCGGGGGTTGACGCCAACCCCTATCTGGTGGCCGCGACCGTTCTGGCGGGTATCCGCCACGGGCTAGCCAAAAGGATCGACCCCGGCCCCGAGACCACTGGCAACGGCTATGACGGAGAGGATGACAAATCCATCCCCGCCGATTGGCGCGAGGCGATCCGGGCGGCCACAGGATCGGCCTTTGTACGCGATGCTTTGGGGGCAGAGATGCACAAGACCTTCTGCGCCATCAAGGCGGCGGAACTGGCGCGCGTTTCGCGGACCATCGCGGATGTTGATTTCGATCTGTACCTCCACACGGTCTAGTCTAGCCTTGCCGGGCTAGGCTGGGCTGGGCTGGGCTGGGCCGTGGGGCAGAATGAAGCATTGCGCGAAATCCGCAATATTGGTAAAGAAATATTACCGAAACGGCAAGGAGCGCTCAAATGCCCGTGATCACCTGCATCGAAGACCTCAAGCGGATGCACAAGCGCCGCGTCCCGAAGATGTTTTACGACTATGCCGAAAGCGGGTCCTACACGGAGCAGACATTCCGCGAAAACTCGTCTGATTTCCAGCAGTTGCGCCTTCGCCAGAAGGTGGCCGTCGATATGAGCGGGCGCAGCACCGAAAGCACGATGATTGGTGAAAAGGTCGCGATGCCGGTGGGGTTGGCCCCGGTCGGGCTGACCGGGATGCAGCACGCGGATGGCGAGATTCTGGCCGCCAAGGCCGCCGAGAAAATGGGCGTGCCGTTCACCCTGTCGACGATGAGCATCTGTTCGATCGAAGATGTGGCGGCCCATACCTCCAAGCCATTCTGGTTTCAGGTCTATACCCTGAAAGACGATGACTTCATGAACCGTCTGTTCGAACGGGCGCGCGCGGCAAAATGTTCAGCCATCGTGATTACCGTCGATTTGCAGATCATGGGTCAGCGCCACAAAGACCTCAAGAACGGCCTGTCGGCACCGCCGAAGCTGACCCCTGCCTCGATCGCCAATATGATGACGAAAGTGCCATGGGGTCTGGAGATGCTGCAAACCAAGCGGCGCTTCTTTGGCAATATCGTGGGCCATGCCAAGGGCGTCTCGGACCCGTCGAGCTTGTCCTCCTGGACGGCAGAGGCGTTTGACGAAAGCCTCGACTGGAAGCGGATCGCCAAGTTCAAGGAAATGTGGGGCGGCAAGGTGATTCTGAAGGGCGTGATGGATGCCGAAGACGCCCGCAATGCACTGTCAGTTGGGGCCGATGCGATCATCGTCTCAAACCACGGGGGGCGGCAATTGGATGGCGCGCTTTCCTCCATCCGGGCGTTGCCCGGCATTGTCGATGCCGTGGGCGACAAGATTGAGGTCCATATGGATAGCGGCATCCGCTCGGGTCAGGACGTGCTGAAGGCGCTGTCTTTGGGCGCGAAGGGCACCTATATCGGGCGCGCCTTTGTCAACGGTCTGGGCGCGATGGGCGAGGCTGGCGTGACCAAGGCGCTGGAGGTCATCCAGAAAGAGTTGATCACGACAATGGGCCTTGTCGGAGAGCAGAAGATCCCAGATCTTGGCCGGCACAACCTGCTGATCCCGAAAGGGTTTGAGGGCGACTGGGCCTGAGAAACCTGAGGGCGAAGGGGGTTTATCCCTCTTCGCCCGTGGCTTAGCGGCTAGCGCGCTTCATCCATGGGCCTAGCACAAGGATCGCCATTAAAAACAGGGCGGCGGTGACAAAAGCAAAGCGCAGCCCGAAGCTGCCCGCGATCAGGCCAAGCATCGGCGGGCCGAAGAAATACCCGAAATAGCCCAGCAGCGTTGCGCGGGCGATGGCGCGGGCGCGGGCGCGCGGAGCCGCTAACCTGCCGACCAGTGAAAACGCCGTGGGGGCGATCACAGAGGACCCGATCCCCATGATGATGAACCCGCAATAGGCCATGACCGGCGTCGTCGCCAAGGCGGCAATCAGCGCGCCAACCGCCGAAACCAGCGCCCCGCCCCGCAGCAGCGTAAACGGGTTCACCCGGCTGATGAGCCCCTGCCCCGCGATCCGGGCGATCCCCATCGTCAGTGCAAGCGTTGCGGGCCCCATGGCCCCTTGCGCGGGGCTGCCGCCAAGCGTTTTCTCGATATGCAGGGCAGACCAGCTTTCGGCAGCGTTTTCTGTCAGGAACGCGATCAGGACCATCGCCCCTCCGATTACCGGGATCAGGCCAAGCCGGGCCGAACTGCCATCAGTCGGGCGGCCAAGCCCCTCGATCCGGCCGTCCCTTTCATAAGTCAGAAGCGCGAAGGTAAGGGCCAGCATCGCAAGGCTTCCGGTCACAACGCTTGGCCCCACCCCGGCATCGCGCAGTGCGCCAGTAATCAGGGCCGCCGCCGCATAGCCAAAGGAATAAGCTGCATGACAAAGGTTCATCAGCGGAATATCGCGGTCATTCTCCAAGGCGGCGACACGCGCATTCATCAGCACGTCGGTCAGACCTGTCGCTGCCCCGCAGGCCATCATCGCCAGCGGGAACACCAAAAGTGAGGCGGTCTGCCCCGGCAGAATAAAGGCCAGCGCCATGAAAACCGCCGACACGGGCAAAGCCACACGCCCCAAGGCCGCCCCGAAGGCCGGGGCCGCCAGCATCGCCAGCACTGCCGCGACCGGGGTGAAGAAAATCAACAGTCCAAGCTCCGCCTCATTCACGCCGAGGGCCGATTTCAGATCGGGCAGGACCGCCGCGAAGGTCCCCCATACCACACCCATAGCCGCAAATGCGGCCAATGGGGCACGGGCGGTAGCGATCGTGGCAAGGATAGTCATGATCTTTGGCAGCCCTGAAAACGGGAGACGCGGGAAGGCGACGGCCAGCCCTACGCTGCCCATTGCACGACGCCTAATCGCCAACGGCCCCAACCGCAAGCTATCCTGGCCCTGCCCCGCGCTTCCCCCGGAGCCAAACAAAGCCAGGTAAGAGGCAAATACCGCCCCTTTCCCCTGATTTAGCGCTTTTCCTGACGGTGATTCCCCGCTATAGCCCCCCGGTCGCACCGCACACCCTTGGAGGGCGGTGGACTTAACATATGGAGAGATACAATGGCTGGTGAGATCCCGGATCTTATTGCTGAGGTACGGACGGGGACAGGCAAGGGGGCCGCTCGTCAAGCTCGTCGTGAGCAACTCGTACCCGGAATCGTTTACGGTGGCGGCGCTGAGCCGATCGCCCTGAACATCAAGTACAACTACCTGATCAAGAACCTCAAGGCAGGCCGCTTCCTGTCGCGTCTGTTCAACCTCAAGGTTGAAGGTCAAGACGACGTGCGCGTGATCTGCCGCCACGTTCAGCGCGATGTCGTCAAAGACACGCCGCTGCATGTCGACCTGATGCGCCTGCGTCGCACCAGCCGCATCAACCTGTTCATTCAGGTTGAGTTCATCAACCACGACAAGGCCCCCGGCCTGAAGCGTGGCGGTACTCTGGTCGCTGTACGTAACGAGGTTGAACTGGAAGTGACTGCGGGCGATATCCCGGATCACGTCACCGTCGATCTGACCGGCCTGAACATCGGCGATGTGATCCACATCAACGACATCAAGCTGCCGGAAGGCGCCAAGCCCTCGGTCGCCCGGAACTTCGTGATCGCCAACATCTCGGCTCCGTCGGGTCTGCGGTCTGCGGATAACGATGATGCAGCCGAAGACGGCGAAGCTGCAGAAGGCTAAGACGATCCCATCGGGATGGTTGAAAACGCGGGGGGATTTCCTCCCGCGTTTTGCATTTTGGGGCTGGGGTCGTCGAACCGGGTTTCCTTGGGCGGGATGGGTTTTGAATGAACCGCGATGACCGCCTGTCAGACCTCGGGCGGCAGCCGTTCAAACACCACCGTCCCCGCCTTTGATCCCTGAGGACAATAGGCAAACCCCTGCGCCGACAAGGCGTCAAAAATCCGCTTGGTGCCCTGTTTTCCGTAAACAGCCGGATGGAGTTCCATGATGATGAGGCGCAGGTCCGCAGGCAGGATCGTGTCGAAAAGATCCTGCTCGCCGCCTTCGATATCAATGCTCAGGACCGTGGGATCCGCTTGCGCCAGAACGGCGCCAAAGCGCAGGGCGGGAACCACCACCGCGCGCGTGTTCTTCGCACCCTCCGGCGGCGTCAGGGTCGAAGCCCAAAAGCTGCGCCGCACAGTAAAGGTGATCTCCGCCTCGCGATAGCTGTCGGGCACAACGGCCCCCCAATGGATAACCCCGCCCTCAATCCCGTTGCGCTGCAAGTTGGCTTGCGCCACGCGGGCCATCTCTGGCCCGGCTTCGACCCCTGTCACACGACGCGCGCGAATGGCCGCCCCCGCCAGCGAAGAAAGATACCCCGCCCCCGCGCCAAGGTCCAAAAACCGGTCTCGTGGGCGCAGGTGCCGCAGCAGCGCGTCCGCTTCTGAGCTTTCGTATTTGCCGGATGTCATCGCTCGGGTCAGCTGGTCGGTCATCAGATCATCGGGAATGACCAAGGTAACGCCGTTCAGTTGGAATTCGGCCATAAGCTGCCCTTTCTGGCTGTCTTTGGTCTGCCGGTTGCATCTGCGCAGGCCGATAGCCTAAAGAGGTAAAAGGCGCGCAGGGGCTTGTCCAGCGCGCGGCTTGAGGCGGCAAAGGAAGGCGTGATGAAACTGATCGTAGGATTGGGCAATCCGGGGCCGAAATATGCCGGAAACCGCCATAATATCGGCTTCATGGCCTTGGATCGGATCGCCGGAGATCACGGCTTTGGCCCTTGGAAACGCGCCTTCAAGGGCCTTATTTCCGAAGGCCGCCTTGGAACGGAAAAGGTGATCCTGCTTAAGCCGGAGACCTTCATGAACCTCTCGGGGGAGGCCGTGCAAGCGGCAATGGCCTATCACAAGATCACCCCTGCGGATGTGATAGTGTTGCATGACGAATTGGATCTGGCCCCCGGCAAGGCGCGGGTCAAACAGGGCGGCGGCCATGCCGGGCATAACGGGCTTCGCTCCATCCATGCACATATCGGCGAGGCTTATGGCCGCGTCCGGCTTGGAATCGGACATCCGGGGCATAAGGATGCGGTGGCCCATTACGTCCTTCACGATTTCCCCAAGGCCGATCAGGAATGGTTGGACGATCTGATGCGCGGTATCTCCGACGGGATCGAGGCGCTTGCCATGGGCGATGGGCCGCGCTTCATGAATGCCGTGGCGCTGCGCACGGCACCGCCCCGCCCGGCGAGTGGCAAGGCCCGGACAGACGCCGCGCCAAAGACGCCAGCCCCAACGCCACAAACCACCACCCCGCGGCCGCCTGCTGAAACCGAGGAAGGCCCCTTTGCAGCCCTGCGGCGGCTGGCCGACAAACTGCGCCCATGACCCAAGACATCCCCGCCAGCTTCATCGCGCAGGCGGAGAGCTGCGAAGCCATGGGCTCGCCGCTGACCGCGCGGGTCTTGCGGTTGCTGTCACAATCCCTGAACCGCAAAACCCCCTTGGGCCACCGCTTGCTGGATTGGCCAAATGACCCTTCTGGCAAAGGGGATGCCCTTGGCCTGCGCCTTACCGGGGGGCTCCATTCCCTCGTGCTGGATGGGACAGCGCCCGCGCTTGCCAGCGCCTACAGCGCCCCGGAAACACACTCCGATCCGGCTTTCCTTGATTTGCTGACAGGGACGCTACAGCAGCACCAGACGCGACTGGATAGCTGACTCGACAGCCCGCCCCAAACCAATGAGGTGCGCCGCTCTGCCATCCTGATCGCCGCCGGGCATTGGCTGACGGCCCGGTATGGCCTGCCTTTGACCCTGTCGGAACTTGGGGCGAGTGCTGGGCTGAACCTGATCTGGGATCGCTACGCGCTGGAGGCAGGCAATACACGGCTGGGCCCGGATCCGGCCGTGATCACCCTTCGGCCGGACTGGCGCGGCGCAATTCCTCCGCAAGCCATGCCGGTTGTTGCCGCGCGGAGCGGTGTTGACCGCAACCCGCTGAACCCCAGATCAGACCAATTGCGGTTGTTGGCCTATCTCTGGGCGGATCAGACCGAACGCCTGCATCGCACCCGCCTTGCCTGCGAAGAGGCCGCCCGATTGGCCAGCCCCATTGACCGCGCCGATGCGGTTGACTGGCTGGCCCAAAGGCTTGCCAACCCGCCCGCCGAAAGCCTCCATCTGGTTTTTCACACGGTGGTGTTGCAGTACCTTCCGCTTCCGGCTCAACGTCAGGTCGCAAGCCTGCTGGAAACGGCAGGCGCAAGGGCCACGCCCAAAACCCCGCTTGCCCATCTCTCCATGGAGGCGGATGACACAGCCGAACCCGGCGCGGCCCTGCACCTGCGGCTCTGGCCCGGCAACGTCAAAATCCCGCTGGGGCGGTGTGATTTCCATGGCCGCTGGGTGGATTGGCAAGCCCCTCCGCCCTAGCCGCCTGCCTATCACCCCCCACAGGTGACGCCTTTTTTCTGGCCAGAACCCAGCCGCACGCCTACATAAGCCCTACTGGCAAGCGCCAAAGATCAAGGAGAGGGAGAAGAATGAAAGACGCATCCGTCAATGTGCTCGGCGGCCCGCTGGAAAGCTGCTCCACCGCCCCCGTCACCGGGTTTTTCCGCAATGGCTGTTGCGATACAGGCCCTTCCGATCAAGGGATGCATACCGTTTGCGCCGTCATGACGGCGGAGTTCCTCGCGCTTTCAAAATATCTGGGCAACGATCTGAGCACGCCACGCCCGGAGTTTGGCTTTGCCGGCCTGAAGCCGGGGGATCGCTGGTGCCTTTGCGCAGGACGCTTTCTGCAAGCGCATGAAGAAGGCGCGGCGCCTCAAGTGAAGCTTGAGGCCACCCATTTGAACACACTGCGCATTGTACCGATTGAGGTTCTGAAACGCTATGCGCTGCATCAGGACGGCTGAACCCCGCCGATAACGCGAAATGGCCCCGATCAGGCGGCGTTCTTCGTTGTGTCAGGAAGGCCGTCCGGGGCCGCATCCATCAGATCCTCGATGAAAAGCGACAAAAGCTGCGGGCGCCCCGCAACTCCGGCCTTGCGGTAGATCGCATTGGTCTGGGCTTTCACGGTGCCCTCGCTCGTGGACCGCAGGGTTGCGATTTCGGCTGTGGTCAATCCCTTGATCGCAAAGAGCGCGACATCTCGTTCCGCAGGCGTCAGGTTCCAGTCTGCGAACCGATCTTCCATCAGGCTGATGAATTCGCTGGAGGCGCGGCGCAGCTTTGCTTCGGCCCGATTCCGATCCTGAAAGGACTTGCGCAAGGCAAGCGCCCCGAAAAGCAGCCCAAGCAAGAGGCCAAGCGCGGCCCCGATTTCGACCAGTTCACGCATCTCCCATGACATCGGCCGGGCCCGGAAACCGATCACCGAAGAGAGGATGTCAGACACGAAAAAAACAGCGCAGACGAGCTGCACCGCGAAGATCACGACGAGCGCGATCCGACCCGTCAAACGGAACACCTCGATCCCGGATCACTCATCATCGCCGTCATCCCCATCGTCACTGTCATCGCTATCATCCGACTCGCTGTCTTTGCCGGAATTGTCTTCGTCATCATCCTCTGCGTCGTCGTCCTCGTCGTCGTCCTCGTTCAGGTCATCGCCACCACGGCCGCGCCCACGATTGCTGTTGTCAATCAGGTCGGACCGCGAATTCCGGGAAGAACCGGAGTCTTCCGCTGCCGACCACAGGTCCCGCAGGATTTCGCCCGTACGGGGATTGAGGATGATTTCGCGCCGTCCTTTGCGCCCTTCGGCAAGGATGCGCACTCGCCCCAGAAAGGTTCGGCGAATTTCGATTCTCTTGAACCCCTGCCCGCGAAGCTGATCCACCACCGCGTCAGAGAAATCGTCAGCCTGTGCGGGCGAAGCCGACACAAGCGCGACCAGCGCCATCCCGATGAAATCCCGTCTTTTCATGTCAGGCCCTTCATGTCCCGGATCCTTGACAACGATCCTGCCAAGGGTAGCCGCGCTGGCCTGCCTTCCGCAAGCCGGAAGGCGGGCCAGCCGTTAACCACCGTCAGTCGTCGTCGCTGTCGTGGTCATCGTTACTGTCATGATCGTCGTCATGGTCATCATCGCTGTCATGATCGTCGTCACTGTCATCGTCGTCATCATCATGGCTGCTGCCACTGCCGCCGTGGTCATCATCATGATCGTCATCAGAGGAGGAGACCGAAGAACCGTGGTCGTCTTCATCATCTTCGTCCCGGTCATTGCCCGAGCTGCGGACGAAATCGCCGCTGCGCTGCCGGATTTCCACGCCCGGAGATGTATCATCGGAGCCGTCGACCGTTTCGGTTTCCGTCTTGAGGGGCTGGCCGGATGCAATGTCATAGACCGCTTCAAACTTCTCGGTTCTGCGAATGGCTTCCACCTTGATCTGCGTGGCACCAACCTTGACCTCAACGCGGGTATAGCCCTGGCCCTGCAAATCAGTCACGATTTCCTCGGCGGTCAGCGCAAGTGCGGCATTGGCAGAAAAGGCAATTCCCAGTGCGAGCAATGCAGTTTTCAGTTTCATCTCTTTTTCTCCTACTGATCTGAACGCCGATGCGTCTTCGCTACCGGCCCTGTCAGAAAACCGGTTTGCAGCCGTCACACCATAGGACCAGAGTTTAATCCCCGGTCCATAGACCAATGGTTTGCCGTCCTAAACTCAGGTTTATGCGGGGTTTGCGGGCAGCAGCCCGGTAGGGACAAAGGCAAAAGGGCCCTGCCGCGGCGACGGCAGAGCCCTTGTGAAGTCAACCCTTGGCTGGGTCAGACCTTCATGTCAAAGCTAAGATGTTTGGCCACGGTAAAGATGTCCTTGTCGCCCCGGCCACACATGTTCATCACAATGATATGGTCTTTCGGAAGATCGGGCGCGATCTTCATCACATGGGCTAGCGCGTGACTCGGCTCCAGCGCAGGGATGATGCCTTCAAGGGCGCAGGAAAGCTGGAACGCCTCCAGCGCCTCTTTGTCGGTGATCGAGACATATTGCGCGCGGCCAATGTCGTGCAACCAGGCATGTTCCGGCCCGATGCCGGGGTAATCCAGCCCCGCGCTGATCGA
>JAQWYA010000136.1 GCA_029254215.1 Pseudorhodobacter sp.
TCGGCCCGCGTGATGTCAGTCTGGGTGATGGCAATGGCGGCAAAGCCTGCGGCAAGACTGGCGGCGCTGACCCGTTGGCCGCCGCCTTTCCCCTCACGGATCAGCCACGGCCCTTCGCGCCTGAGGCTTGCAGCGGGCCAAGTCGCCTCCAGCAGGTCAAATTGGCGGGTAATGGTCATGCCGGAAACAGTGCGGCAAGCCGGGTCATTGCGGCGTCAATGCGGGCGGCATCGCTGCCGCGGATGACAAGGTTCGTGCCATGCGCGCCGTTCACCGTGAAGGGATAGGACCCCATCGACAGATCGGGATACTCGGCGGCCAGTGCGCCAAAGGGGGCCGCGACCTCTCCCTCCCCCCGATGAACCCGCAAGGATTGCGACAAAAGCGGCGCGCCTCCCGTCAGCGTCGGAAGAACCGTGGCCACCATGGCCTGAAATACCGAAGGCACGCCCGCCATCACATGCACATTGCCAAGGATGAAGCCGGGGGCCGTGGACACCGGATTGTCGATCAGCTTTGCACCATCGGGAATGCGGGCCATCCGTTTGCGCGCGTCGTTGAATTCCATGCCCGAGCGTTCGTAATGCGCGGCCAGCAGCGCCATCGCATCGGCGCGGTGACTGATGCCAACCCCAAAAGCCGCCGCAATCGCATCGGCGGTAATGTCGTCATGGGTCGGCCCGATTCCGCCCGAGGTGAAAACGCTGTCATATTGCCCGCGCAGCGCATTCACGGCGGCGATGATCGCGGGGGCTTCATCCGCCACGACTCGCGCTTCGGCAAGGGTGATGCCCTGTTGTGTCAACTGGCCCGCAAGGTAATGGGTGTTGCCGTCGCGGGTGCGCCCGGACAAGATTTCATCGCCAATCACCAGCATGGCGGCGGTCGGGTTGGGCATCGGATATCTCCTGTCTGAACCACTTGAAACGGTATAGGGCGGGGCGACGGCGGTTTCAAACGCCAAGCGTGATTGGGCAAAGGGTCGGGTCTGGCCATTTTACGGCCCGGTTGCTATATTTGACTGAACTCACATTGCGGAGCCTGACTGGTGGACGTTACGCGCGGACGAATAACAAAAGATGGCATTCGCCTTTACGAGGATGCGGATTTCGCCGGGATGCACGCGGCGGGCCGGGTCGCGGCTGAGATTCTGGATGCTGTCGGGCCGTTGGTGGTGCCGGGTGTCTCCACCGCGGCGCTTGATGATTTCATCACCGCCGAAGTGGAGCGCCGGGGCGTCACCTCGGCCACAATTGGCTACCGGGGGTATCAGCATGCCTCCTGTATTTCGGTCAATCATGTGGTCTGTCACGGTATTCCGGGGCCAAAGACCATCAAGGACGGCGATATCCTGAACATCGATGTGACGGTGATCGTCGATGGCTGGTTTGGCGATACCAGCCGGATGTATGTGGCCGGAAACCTGCCGCGCAAGGCCGCGCGCCTGATCGAAGTGACGCATGATGCCCTGATGAAGGGGATCGAGGCGGTAAAGCCCGGCAATACCTTTGGCGACATCGGCTATGCCATTCAGGCCTATGTGGAATCAAACCGCATGAGCGTGGTGCGCGATTTCTGCGGCCATGGCCTTGGCCGTGTGTTCCACGCGCCGCCGAATGTGCTGCATTACGGGCGGCCCGGAACGGGAGCAATGCTGGAAGAAGGTATGTTCTTCACGATTGAGCCGATGGTCAATCTGGGGCGTCCGGAAACCAAAGTGTTGGCCGATGACTGGACAGCCGTGACGCGCGACAAATCGCTTAGCGCGCAGTTCGAGCATTCGATCGGCGTGACCGCCACAGGGGCCGAGATTTTCACCCTCTCGCCGGCTGGGCTGTTTCTGACCGGGCTTTAAAGCCCGATCTGGCCTGCAACTTCATCAAGGTGGTGGATCACCGTCGCCCCGGCCTGCTGCAAGCTGGCCCCGTCATGATGTTCGGCCAGGCCAAGGCACCGCATTCCGGCGCGCGCCGCCCCGGTACAGCCGGACACGCTATCATCAATCACCACGCAGTCTTCGGGGGCGACCCCAAGCGCGCGGGCGGCGTGAAGCCAAAGCCCCGGTGCGGGTTTGGGGCAGCCAAGGGCTTGGCCCGAATAAAGATGCCCATTGAAACGCGATAGAATTTCCGGGTGTTGGCCCAGCGTGATCTGCATCTTGCGGTCCGACCCGTTGGACCCCACGGCATAGCGGATGCCTGCCGCATCCAGTTTGTCCAAGAGTGCCGTGACCCCAGCGATCAGTTCGGTCCCCTCGGAGAGACGGGCATAAAGCTGGTCATAGAACGTCTCCACCCAGTTATCAGGCAGGGCCACGCCATCGGCCCGCATCCCGGTGAAAATCCCGGCAATCGTTCCGCCCAGAAAACGACGCTCCATTTCAGGCCGGGTCATGACGACGCCATAGCGCGCGAAGTCGGTCGCGAGCAGGTCAAAGCTGATCGCCTCACTATCGACGAGAACCCCGTCGCAATCAAAGAGAATGGCTTTTGGGGGCATGGTCATTGGCTTTCGCTCGAAGATTTCTGTGCGCTGGGGGCACGCAGCAGCGTGATAACGGTATCGCCGTATTTGCGCTGATCGATCGTCGTGAAACTTGGCGGAACCTGCGGCGGGTGCCTTTCCTCCCAGACGATCACGGCGTCGGGCGCAATCCAGCCGCCTTGCAAGGCTGCCTCCAGCGCCTTTTCCCCCAGCGATTTGCCATAGGGCGGATCGAGGAACAAAAGCGTGAAGCCCGCGCCGGGATTGCGCCCCAAGGCGCAGGCATTGCCGCGCTGGACATGTGTGCGACCCTCCAGCCGCATCAAGCTGATATTGCGCTGCAACAGGGCCAGGGCGGCTTTGCCATCATCGACAAAGACGGCATCGGCGGCCCCCCGTGACAAGGCCTCCAGCCCCAAGGCCCCGGTTCCGGCGAACAAATCCAGCACCCGCGCGCCGGGAACGGCAGCTGGCCCGCCATCCAGCTTGCCGTTGATCAGCAGGTTGAAGATCGCCTCGCGCACCCGGTCCGAGGTGGGGCGCAGATGTGCTGCGGCATCGCCCAAGCCGACATCGGCCAGATGGGTGCCGCGATGGGTGCCGCCAATGATCCGCATTACTTGAGCAAGGTTTTCAGATCGACCGCCGGGTCCGCCACCGCTGTGGCGCTTGGGCTGCGCCCGGCCTCCAGCAGGCGTTTGGCCACCATGAAGGCGCGCGGATCATTCATCGCATCGACCGCCAGCAGGCTGTCGCCCTGATAGTACCAGAAGGAAACGCTTCCCTCCCCCTGACGGGTGACGATCTGGTCATAGCCTGTGTTCAATCCGGCAATCTGCAGCTTGGTGTCATATTGATCCGACCAGAACCACGGCTGCGGCTGATAGGCCTGTTCAGCCCCCAGCATGTTGCGCGCCACGCATTCGGCCTGATCAATTGCGTTCTGCACCGATTCCAGCCGAAGCCGCCCCCCCCGCCACGGGAAAGAGGCGCAATCCCCGGCAGCCCAGATATTCGGCGCAGAGCTGCGGCCAAATTCATCCGTCTCAATCCCGTTGTTCAGCGTTAGGCCCGCCCCTTCAGCCAGCGCGGTTTCAGGGGTGATTCCCACGCCGACAATCACGAAATCGGCGGCAATCTCGGACCCGTCGGTCAGGCGGGCGGCGGTGACATGAGGCGCGCCCAGCAGCCTTTCCAGCCCGGTGGCTTCCCGGATTTTGACACCGTGGGACTGGTGCAGCGCCCGGAAGTAATCTGAGGTTTCGGGGGCGGCCACGCGACCCAGAATGCGCGGAGACATCTCTAACACCGTCACGTCTAGGCCAAGCTGGGCGGCGACGGCGGCCCCTTCCAGCCCGATATAGCCTCCGCCCACGATCACCACCCGCGCGCCGGGTTTGAAATAGGGGCGCATCGCATCCACATCGCCAAGATCGCGCAGCGTAAAGACACCGCCCAAAGCGCCGCCAATTGCGGCGGGCAAACGGCGCGGGGCAGAGCCCGTGGACAGCGCAAGCGCGTCATAGGGCAGCACCTCCGCCCCCAGCGTGACCGTTTGCGCGACAGGATCAATCGCCGTTACGGCCTGCCCTGTGCGCAGATCAATCCGATGATCGCTGTAGAATTCGGCCGGGCGCAGAAACAGGCGTTCGGCAGGCATTTCACCCTTCAGATAGGCCTTTGACAAAGGCGGGCGCTGGTAGGGTGGCGCGCTTTCAGCCCCGACCAGGGTTATGCTGCCTTCATGCCCTTCGGTCCGCAGTTTGGCCACAAGCGATGCCCCGGCCTGTCCCGCCCCGATGACGACTATATTTTTCATCTGCATTGCCTTTGCTGCGTCACAGGATAAATCTTACGGACAATTGTACCTTGGCCCGATCTACGGCCAGAGCGTATAACCCGCCCTGAACCAAACGCAATCGACGAAGGACGACATATGACAATTTCTGTTGGGGATACACTGCCGGAAGCAGATCTGGTGAAACTCGGTGAAAAAGGCCCGGAGCAGATCAGCGTCTCGTCGCTGACCAAAGGCCGCAAAGTCGTGATCTTTGCTGTGCCGGGGGCGTTTACGCCAACCTGCCATTCGGCCCATGTACCAAGCTTCATCCGAACCAAAGACGCGTTTGCGGCGAAGGGCGTGGATGAGATCATCTGCGTTTCGGTAAACGACCCATTTGTGATGAAAGCATGGGGGGCCGCAACGGGTGCTGATGCTGCAGGGCTGAACCTGCTGGCAGATGGCACAAGCGCCTTCACCACCGCCATGGGCATGACCTTTGATGCCCCCCCGGTTGGTTTGATGGCCCGGTCCAAGCGCTATGCGCTTTATGCCGAAGATGGTGTGGTCAAGGTTTTCCACGCCGAAGAAGCGCCCGGCACCTGCGAAATCTCGGGTGGTGAAGCGCTTTTGGCCGCGATCTGACTCTGCCTTGGCCTCAGGGGAAAACCTTGAGGCCGTTAGGACAAACAAAAGGCGGGAATGCCGCTGGCCCCGCTTGGTTTCCAAGCGGGGCTTTCTTTTGCAGGCTCTGACGCCTATAGCGGAGCGGTGGGATGACCCCGCGCTATTGTTGCCCGCCTCTCTGTTGAACGCAGGACCTGATGCAGACCATTACGACAACGACCGAGCTTGCCGCCTTTTGTGAAGCTGCCAAAACCCAGCCCTATGTCACAATCGACACTGAATTTCTGCGTGAGAGGACCTATTGGTCCAAACTCTGCCTGATCCAATTGGCTTTGCCCGGAAAAGACGGGGATGCGGTGTTGGTTGAC
Source organism: Pseudorhodobacter sp. (assembly GCA_029254215.1). Classification (GTDB taxonomy): domain Bacteria; phylum Pseudomonadota; class Alphaproteobacteria; order Rhodobacterales; family Rhodobacteraceae; genus Pseudorhodobacter. The sequence continues at coordinate 5,260 of JAQWYA010000136.1, forward strand.
CCGGTTCTGGGAACCGATCTGTCACTGGAACCGCTTTACGATCTGTTCCGGCATGAGGCGACGGTCAAGGTGTTCCACGCGGCGCGTCAGGACCTTGAGATTTTCTTTGTCGAGGGCGGCGGCGTCTTTCCCTCCCCACTGTTTGACACACAAGTTGCCGCGATGGTCTGCGGCTTTGGCGAGCAGGTTGGCTATGAAACGCTGGTCCGCAAGATCGCGCATCAGCCGCTCGACAAGACGTCGCGTTTTACCGACTGGTCGCGCCGTCCCTTGAGCGATGCGCAGAAAACCTATGCGCTGGCCGATGTCACCCATTTGCGGGTGATCTATGAAAGCCTTTCAGCGCAGATCGCCAAGAATGGTCGCCAGAAATGGGTGGAGGAGGAACTCGCCGTTCTGACGGACCCCGCGACTTACACGGTGCATCCCGAAGAGGCTTGGCTCAGGGTGAAAACCCGCACCACATCGGGGCGCTTCCTGTCCATCGTGAAAGAGCTGGCGCGGTTTCGCGAAAGCTATGCCCAAAGCAACAACGTCCCCCGGTCGCGGGTGATCAAGGATGATGCCTTGCTGGAACTCGCGTCGACCAAGCCCACCAATATCGAAGAATTGGGGCGATCCCGGCTTTTGCTGCGCGATGCGCGACGCGGCGATATTGCCGAAGGGTTGCTGGCTGCCGTGAAGGCGGGCGTGGAGACCAAGGCCGAGAATATGCCAAAGCCGGACACCTCGCGCGATCAGTTGCAGGTCAACCCGGCGCTGGCGGATCTTTTGCGGGTGCTTCTTAAGGCCAAGGCCGAAGAGCTTGGCGTTGCGTCCAAGCTGATCGCATCCTCCAGCGATCTGGATGAGATTGCGGCAGGCGAACGTGGAGGGGCTGCCCTGAAAGGCTGGCGCCGTGAGGCCTTCGGCGAAGACGCGCTGCGCCTTTGCAAGGGTGAGATTGCCCTGTCGGCAAAGGGCACGCAGGTCAAGATCCTTCGGCTGTAGCGATCAATCGGCGGCCAAAGCGTTCAGCTTGGTCGCCAGTTTGATGTCCAGATCCGACAGCCCATCGACATCATGGGTCGTCAGCGTGACATTGACGGTCTTGTAGACATTGCTCCATTCGGGGTGATGGTTCCATTTCTCGGCCCAGAGGGCGGCACGGGTCATGAAGCCAAACGCTTCGATGAAATTGCGAAAGACGAAGGTTTTGGCGATTGCATCGCGCCCCGGCGTCTTTGCCCAGCCGGTGGTCAGCAGGGGGTCCAGCAGGCTTTGGTCTGTCAGCTTTTCGGCGGGCATGGTTTATTCCTTTGGCACGAGGGCATTGTCGGCGGCATCGGCTTTCAGGCGGGCGGGCCTGTCTTTGATCCGCGCCCAGTAGCGGGCCAGCGCCTCGGTTTCAGGCAGGGTGCCGAATTGCAAACCCCATCCGACCTGAGAACCGACATAGACATCCGCCGCGCTAAAGCTGTCGCCCGCAATGAACGGGGCTTGAGACACGGCAAAATCCAGAGCCTTGCAGGCCAGATCATAATTGCCATAGCCCAGCATTTGCCGACGCTCCGCAGGGGCCTCCAGCCCAACCGCTTTATTCGTCACGGCAGCTTCTAGCGGACCTGCCGCGAAGAACAGCCACCGAAAATAGGCTGAACGGTCATCCGGCAACAGGCCCGCCTGCGGAAAGGCATCTGCCAGATAGGCGCAGATCGCGGCGCATTCCGAAACGACGCGCCCGTCGTGAACCAGAACCGGCACTTTGCCCATCGGGTTGATCGCAAGATAGTCCGGCGTCTGCATTGCGGGGCCGTAATCAAGCACAATGGTTTCATAGGGTTGCCCGATCTCCTCCAGCATCCAGCGCGCAATGCGGCCGCGTGACATCGGGTTGGTGTAAAGGGTCAGGGCCATGATTGGTCTCCGCAAGGGTGCCGAAAGTTGGGGTCAGAAGGAGTATGGCACAGCGATGCGCCAGCGTCATTCCTCGGATGCGGTGCGCCGGAAGGGGCCGTAGCTGGTCAGCACCTCGATATCCTCCGACACCGCTTTGCGTTCTTCCTCAAGGTAATTGGCGACCGCGTTGGAAAAGCCTTCCTCGGCGATCCAATGCAGCGAGTGGATTTGTACGGGAAGGTAGCCCCGCGCCAGTTTATGTTCGCCCTGCGCCCCCGCCTCGACCCGTTTGAGCCCATGCGCGATGGCGAAATCAATCGCCTGATAGTAGCACAGTTCGAAATGCAGGCAGGGGTGGTCTTCCGTGCAGCCCCAGTAGCGCCCGAACAACACCTCGCGCCCGATGAAGTTCAGCGCCCCTGCAACGGGCCTTGCGCCGTCAAAGGCCAGAACCAGCAGGATATCGTCGCGCATGGTTGCGTGGAATTCCCGAAAGGCTTGCCGGGTCAGATAGGGCGTGCCCCATTTGCGCGCGCCGGTGTTCTGGTAAAACTCCCAAAAGGCATCCCAATGTTCGGGCTGAATAGCCTCCCCCGTCAGGTTTTCGATCCGAAGGCCCGAGGCTTGCGCCGTCTGACGCTCTTTGCGAATGGCCTTGCGCTTGCGCGAGGAAAGCTGCGCCAGAAACGCATCAAAGCTGTCGTAGCCGTTGTTTTCCCAGTGATATTGCTGGGTGATCCGGTGCAAAAGCCCCATCGCCTTACCGGCAAGCGCCTCCGCCTCGGTGCAAAAGGTGATATGCAGGGAAGACAGGCGGTTGCGTTCGGCCACCTGAATGGCCCCCGCCATCAGCGCCTGCCGCCCATCGTCTTCCTGCCCCGGCGCGGTCAGAAAGCGCCGTCCCGTTGCGGGCGTGAAGGGCACCGCGATCTGAAGTTTCGGGTAATAGCGCCCGCCCGCGCGCTCATAGGCATTGGCCCAGCTGTGATCAAAGATGTATTCGCCCTGAGAATGGCTTTTGGCATACATCGCCGTCGCGGCAATCGCGCGCCCGTCCTTCCGGGCGACAAGCGGGCGCGGCTGCCAGCCCGTCCCCGTCCCGGTGGAGCCTGACCGCTCCAGTGCGGTCAGGAAGCGATGCGTCGTGAACGGGTCAAGCGGGCGTCCGCCGCAGGCGGTCTCGGGGCAGGCCAAGCCATCCCATTCCGCTTCGGGGATCTCTGACACAGCCGAGTGAAGCGTGATTTCAACCAATGGGTCTGTCATAGCACGTCAAAGGCCTTTTGCCGCTTGCGCCGCGTCGCGATCCGAAAGACCGACCAGCGCTTTTCTGCTGCACAGGTGGGGCGGAGCGCTGCGCCGTCAAGCCGGGATGGGGGCCATGTACCCCTCGAATGTCACATTATCCGCGATGCGGCGGGCCTTGGTTTCGGCGGCTTGGCTGGTGATCGTCCAGCACAGAACCGGGGCCTTGGCCTTGATTTCGGCGACGCGCGGGCTGTCCAGATCCGCCGCCTCATGCGAGATGAAGCTGGCCCCGACCCGGTCAAAATCCCCGATCTCGCGCAGGGCGGCGCAGCGGTCGGCGGGAACAGGTGCCCATTCCTCGGGATCGAAGGCCGAGGTTGTCAGCCCGCGCGGAATGCCGGGGCAAAGCCGCGCCATCTCGGCGATGGAATGCGGGTTGAAGGACATCAGCGCCACGGGGCCGTCGTAACCCGCAAGGGCGGCTGCGGTGGCGGCTTCAAGCTGTCCATCGGTTGGCCCAAGGGTTCCGTGCTGATCCTTTATCTCCAGCAGCAGGGGAACGCGGCCTGCCACGAGTTTCAGGACCATGGCCAGCGTCGGAATGCCTTCGGCCCCATGCCTCAGGCCGATGGACATCAGGGTCAGCGCATCCTTTGCCCGGACCGGGCCGGTTTCTTCGGTCAGACGGTCCAAGTCCTCATCATGAAAAACCATCGCAACCCCGTCCGAGGAGATCTGCAAATCCAGCTCAATCCCATAGCCTGCGCTGCTTGCGGCGAGGATCGCGGCCAGCGAATTTTCGGGCCGGCCCTTGGTTTTGTCATGCAAGGCGCGATGGGCGATCGGTGCGGTCAGAAAGGCGGGGGGAAGGGGCGCGCGCATAAGGTTTTCCGCAGTGAAGATAGCCCAAAGCCGGGCAGGGCCAGCTTTGGCTTAAGGGTTGTTCAGGGCCGGTGCTTAAGCTTTGATCTCAAAGATGCCTTCGATTTCCACAGCCACGCCAAAGGGCAAAGAGGCAGCGGACACGGCGGAACGGGCGTGACGGCCCGCATCGCCCAAGGCGGCAACCATGAAATCGGATGCGCCATTGATGACTTTCGGCTGGTCGAGGAATTCTGGCGTTGAATTCACGAAGCCCGTCAGCTTGATGACGCGGACAAGCTTGGAAAGATCGCCACCACAGGCCTTTTTCACCTGCGCAAGCAGGCTGATCGCGCAGCGTTTTGCGGCCTCTGCCCCGGCCTCGGTGGCCATATCTGCGCCGAGTTTGCCTTTGATCATTCCCGCCTCGTTCTGGCTGATCTGGCCTGACACATGCACGATATTGCCCGTGACAACGAAGGGCACATAATTTGCGGCAGGGGCGGGGGCGTCTGGCAGGGTCACGCCGAGTTCTGCAAGGCGGGCGTCAATGGTCATGGGGTTCTCCGGTTTGATGAGGGAAGGCTAGCGGCGACAGGCCAAAGCTGCAAGGCACTGTCGGCCCTTGGGTCGGGCCGGGACGCGTTTATCGGCGCGCGGGGCATGGCCTTTTCGCCTTTCCGCGCAAGTCGGCGCTCTGACGGGTTCGAAACGGGCATTGACCTCAGTTTCCGCCCAAAATCCCCAGAACTTCGCGCAGGATTCGGTTCGCCAGATCATCCTCCAGCGAAGTTCCCGACCCCGAGGGCTGACCCTGTTGATCCACGGGCCTTGGCCCTGGCTCCTGATTGGGGGAGGGCGGAAGGCGCGGCGCGGGCACATCCATGGGCAGGGCATGGGCGGGAAGATCGCGGTGCACCCGAATCATCACCTCGCGCCAGATTTCGGCGGGCAGTCCGCCGCCGGTCACGCCGGTTAACGGGGTGTTGTCGTCATAGCCCATCCAGACGCCCGCAACGTAATCGGCGGTAAAGCCCACGAACCACGCATCCCGCGCGGCCTGCGTCGTGCCGGTCTTGCCCGCGGCGTCACGGTCCGGAAGGCGGGCGCGCTGGCCTGTGCCAACCTCGATCACCTGATTCATCATATAGGTCAGGTAGCGGGCGGATTGTTCGGTGATCACCCGCTCTCCGATGCCGGTGTCCTGCGAAAAAAGCGGCACCTCATCACCCTTCAGACGCAGGTCGATCAGTCCGAAAGGCCGCACCGAGGAGCCGCCGTTCAGAATGCCCGCATAGGCCCCCGTCATTTCCAGCAAGGTCGATTCCGAAACCCCAAGCGCCAGTGCAGGCCCTGCGGCCAGATCGCTTTCAATTCCGAAATCCGAAGCGACTTTGCGCACGATGTCCCGCCCTGCGGCCTCTGAAATCTTGACGGCGGGGATGTTCAGCGATTCGGCAAGCGCCTTGGTCAGGGTCACGATCCCCAGATAGCGATTGCTGTAATTCTTGGGCGACCATGCCCCCGATCCGGGGATGTTCATCGTGAAGGGCGCGTCCTCGACGTAATCAGCGGGGGTGTAGCCAAGATCCATCGCGGCGGCATAGACGAAAGGCTTGAACGCCGAACCCGTCTGCCGTTTTGCCATCGTGGCGCGGTTGAAACTGCCCGCAGGCTGCGGCGTGCGCCCGCCCACCATCGCCCGCACCGCGCCATCCGCAGACATCACCACCACGGCGGCCTGCGCCTTGGACCCTTCGCGCAGCTTGGTCTTGAGAACATCCGCCAAGGCCGTTTCGGCGGCACTTTGTAGCCGCTGATCCAGCGTTGTGCGCATGATGACGTCTTCTGTCGTGCTTTTGGTCAGGAAATCCGGGCCCTCGCTCATCACCCAATCGGCAAAGAAGCCGCCTGCCTTGGCCTCTGCCGCCTCCGAGAGGGTGGCGGGGTTGCGCCTTGCGGCTTCCGCCTCGGCCAGCGTCAGATAGCCCTGTTCCTGCATCAGACCGATGATCAGATTGGCCCGTTCCTGCGCGCGTTCAAGGTTATTGGTGGGCGCGAAATAAGAGGGTGCCTTGAGAAGCCCGGCCAGCATGGCGCTTTCGGTTGCGTTGACCTGATTGGCGGATTTGCCGAAATAGCGTTGGGCGGCGGCCTCAAAGCCCCGCGCGCCCGCGCCCAGATAAGCGCGGTTGAGATAGATCGTAAGGATTTCCTCTTTGGTGTATTTCAGTTCCAAAGCAAGGGCATAGGGAACTTCGCGGATCTTGCGCCAGATGCCGCCGCGCCGGCAATCCGTCTCATAGGCGGCCTCTGATTTCCACTCGGCGGGATCATAGGGCGTTCCGAGGCACAGCAATTTTGCCACCTGCTGCGTGATGGTCGACCCACCGTTACCTTCCAGCGGGCCGCGCCCCTCGCGCAGGTTGATCCGGATGGCTGACGCGATGCCGCGCGGGCTTAACCCGAAATGGCTGTAAAAGCGTTTGTCCTCGGTGGCGATGACGGCATCATGCAGGGTGGGGGAAACGGTTTCGGCCGTGATCTGCCCGCCGAAGGTTTCCCCGCGCCATGCAAAAACCCGGTCATAGCGGTCAAGAAGGGTCACAGACCCGCGCGCCCGCGCATCGAGCATATCGGTGACAGGTGGAAGCTGCGCGTAAAAGAAGAAGACCACGCAAGCCAGCACAAGGGCCCCCAGTGCTGAGACCCGCCACGTGATGCCCCATATCAGGCGCAGCACAAAGCGCCACAAGGCCGCGATCCAACCCAAAGGCCCCCCCCGGCGGGGAGAGCGTTTGCGGGGTGCTGATTTGCGTGGTTTGGACGTGCCGCCCCGACCAGAGCTTGCCGCCGCCTTGTACCGCCGATCCGCGACAAGCGACGGCCGATTGTTTCCCGATCTGCTCATGCCGGTTGCCTGTGCTTTGCTTGGCTTATTGGCGTCACATTACCGCGCCGAAACCGGAATGTGGAGCGCTATGAAAGCCGATTCGCGTTGCCGGTGTGCTTAAAAAATGTGCGTAGCGCTGAAAAAGTATAAAAATTGAGCATAAACTCCGTCAGTGGCTCTGCCCCAAGGCCCCGTTTCCTTGTGATCCCCGGCTGAAAACCGCTTCTTGTCCTTGCAGGCCCAGTGTGTCGGGCCGTCAGCTACACACAAAGGGGATCAATGTGAAACTGATCATCGCAGCAATCAAACCGTTCAAGCTGGAGGAGGTCCGTGAGGCCCTCACCGCCATTGGCGTGCGCGGAATGATGGTAACAGAAATCAAAGGCTTCGGCTCTCAGTCCGGGCATACGGAAATCTATCGCGGCGCGGAATACGCCGTGAATTTCGTGCCGAAGGTTCGGCTTGAAATCGTGGTGCCGGACAACCTGTCTGACTCGGTTGTCGAGACCATCGCGAAGACCGCGAAAACCGACAAGATCGGGGATGGCAAGATTTTCGTGCTCGACGTGGGCCATGCCGTGCGCGTGCGCACCGGTGAAATCAATGACGACGCGCTTTGACGCGGACGGGAAGGGGAAACGGAAATCATGAAAACTCTCTTGAAAATCTCGGGCTTGGTTGCGCTTGGCGCAACGGTCGCCCTACCTGTCTTCGCGCAGGAAGCCGCCGCCGAGGCCGCACCTGCTGTGGATAACGCGTTTATCTTCAACACCTTGCTGTTCCTCATTGGCGGCTTTCTGGTGTTCTTCATGGCTGCGGGCTTTGCGATGCTCGAAGCGGGGCTTGTACGCTCCAAGAACGTCACAATGCAGCTGACCAAGAACATCGCGCTCTTTGCCATCGCGTCGATCATGTATTGGCTGGTTGGCTATAACCTGATGTATCCGGGCGACGGTTGGGCTGTTACCGGCATCATCGGGGCCTTCTCGGCGGCGTCCATTCAGGGCGATCCGGCACTGGAGTCCGGCTATGCGACCGGTTCGGACTTCTTCTTCCAGTTGATGTTCTGCGCCACCACGGCGTCCATCGTTTCGGGCACCTTGGCCGAGCGTATCAAGCTCTGGCCCTTCCTGATCTTCACGGCGCTGCTGACCGGGCTTTTGTACCCGATCGAAGCGTCCTGGCAGTGGGGCGGTGGTTTCCTGTCCGAAGCCGGGTTCTCTGACTTCGCAGGCTCCACGCTGGTGCATGCTGCAGGTGGTTTCGCCGCTTTGGCTGGTGCGTTGATCCTTGGGCCGCGTATCGGCAAGTTTGGCAAGGACGGCCGGGTCAACCCGATGCCGGGTTCCAACCTCGCCCTTGCAACGCTGGGTACGTTCGTTCTGTGGCTGGGCTGGTTTGGCTTCAACGGCGGCTCTCAGCTTGCGCTGGGCACCGAGGCTGACGCCAACGCTGTTGCGATCATCTTTGCCAACACCAACATGGCCGCTGCGGCTGGTGCGGTTGCTGCGATGATCATGACGCAAGTGCTGTACAAGAAGGTCGACCTGACGATGGTTCTGAACGGCGCGCTTGCTGGTCTGGTGTCCATCACGGCTGGCCCGCTTGATCCGTCGCTCTTCGGTGCGCTCTGGATCGGTGCTATCGGTGGTATCATCGCAGTGATCGTCGTCCCGATGCTCGACAAGATGAAGATCGACGACGTTGTCGGCGCGATCCCGGTTCACCTTGTGGCTGGTTTCTGGGGCACGATGGCGGTTCCGTTCTACACCGAGGGCACCAGCTTTGGCACACAGCTTTACGGTTTTGCCGCGATCGGGGTCTTTATGTTCCTCGCTTCCGGTGTGATCTGGGCGGTGCTCAAGATGGTCATGGGCCTGCGTCCCAGCGAGGAAGACGAGATCATGGGTCTCGACAAGGCCGAGCTTGGGATGGAAGCCTATCCTGAATTCAAAGCCTGATCTTTCCTCCCGCAGATCAAGCAATTGCCCGGGCGTTCGCGCCCGGGTTTTTTCATGCGCGGCACTGGCAGCCGGGCGGCAACGGGATGGATCTTTTGCCCCAGCCCAGAGTTTCCCCACTATGATGGGCGCAAGCGATCAAAGGGGCGGCAATGCAGCGGAAATATCGGTTGATGGTCGGATATCTTGGGGCGGTTGCCATTGGCGTCTTTGCCGTCCCCGCAACGGCTGCCTTTATCATCGGGCGGTTCGACAGCTATGACGGGTTCCTCACCGCGATCTATGACATCGGGATCATCATGCCGTTCCGGCTCATGATCTTTGTGCCGCTGGTCGCGGTTGTGATCGCCCCGATCAGTGCTTTTTTCTGGACTGGGATTTGGTTGGGGCGGGGCCAGCCCGCATCCCCCGCCGACGCCTTCCACAGGCGTCTGTCCGCCGTGGCTGCCGGAGTGTTGTCTTTGGCGATGGCGGGGGCTTTGTTTGGTTAGGCAGGGCAGCGCGTGGGCCGCCCTGCATCCTGTCAGGCCCCGACGTCGATAATCGCCTTGGCCAGAATCGGAACCGTCTGCGCATTCAGCCCTGCGATATTCATGCGGCTGTCACCGACCATATAGATCCCGTGCTTTTCGCGTAGCGCCTCGACCTGTTCAGGCGTTGCCCCAAGCCGCGAGAACATGCCGCGATGCGCTGCCAGAAAGCCAAACCGATCCGAGCCGGAAAGCCTCCGCAATTCTTCGGCCAGGTGCTGACGCAGGCCCAGCATACCAAGCCTCACCTCTTCCAGCTCTGCCTTCCAATCCGCGCGCAGGGCGTCATCGGTCAGGATCATCGTCACAAGGCGCGCGCCATGATCGGGCGGGAAGGAAAAGTTCTGCCGGTTGAGGAAAGCCAGATTGCCCTGAACCGTGGCCCGCATCGCCGCTGTCGGCGAGATGGCGATCAGCAAGCCTGTCCGCTCACGGTAGATCCCGAAATTCTTGGAGCAGGAAGCCGCGATCAGCACTTCCGGCATACGGGAGGCGATCAGCCGTGTTCCGGCGGCATCTTCCTCCAGCCCGTCGCCAAAACCCTGATAGGCGATGTCGATAAACGGGATCGCCCCGGTCTTTTCCAGCAGATCGGCGACTGCGCCCCATTGCGCCAGCGTCAGATTGGCCCCGGTCGGGTTGTGGCAGCAGCCGTGCAACAAGACCACATCACCGGGCTTTGCACGGCCCAGATCCGCGATCATCCCGTCAAAATCCACACCCCGCGTTTCGGCATCGAAATAGCGATACTCGGCCATTTTCATCCCAAGATAGCGGATGATCGACGGGTGGTTCGGCCATGTCGGGTTTGAAATCCAGACCGTCGCCTCGGGCGAGGCGAGGCGGATCAGCTCCAGCGCCTGACGGATGGCACCAGTGCCGCCGGGTGTGGCCACGGCAGACAGGCGGTCAGCAGGCACGGTATCCCCAAGGATCAGCGATTGCAGCGCAGTGGCATAGGCCGGATCGCCCGCAAGGCCGGTATAGGTCTTGGTGGTCTCAGCCTCCCACAACTGCTTTTCAGCGGTCTTGACTGCCCGCATCACCGGGGTCAGCCCGGTTGCATCCTTATAGACCCCGACCCCAAGGTCGATCTTGGTGCTGCGCGGGTCATCCTTGTACATCTGGATGAGTTGCAGGATCTTGTCTTGCGGCTGCGGGTTCAGGGCATTGAGCATGGGAAAAGGGCCTTTGCAGAAGGGTCAGGCAGTATCGCCGGTCGAGACGCGCAAATCGGGGTACATGCCCCATTCCGACCAGGAGCCATCGTAAAGCGCGTGCTGGCGGTGGCCGATCCGTTCCAGCCCAAGGCTGAGGATCGCCGCTGTCACGCCCGACCCGCAGGTGGTGATTGCGGGTTTTGACAGGTCCACCCCGGCCTCGGTAAAGGCGGTTTTCAGATCGGCGGGGTCTTTCATCGTGCCATTGGGGTTCAGCAGCGTGCCGAAGGGCAGGGATTTGGAGTTCGGGATATGACCCGCGCGCAGACCGGGGCGCGGTTCGGCCACCTCGCCGCGAAAGCGGGGGGCTGCGCGGGCGTCGATGATCTCTGCCTCCCCCAGTTTGGAGGCATGGGCCACTTGCGTCACATCCTTGACCAACCCGGATTGGCGCTGAACCGTGATATGGCGGTCGCGCACGACCGGGGCCATGTCTTCGACCTCGCGCCCTTCGGCCTGCCATTTCGGCAAGCCACCATCCAGAACGGCGATATCCATCTTGCCCATCAGGCGGAACAACCACCACACACGGGCCGCCGAGAACAGGCCCGAGGCGTCATAGACCACAACCTGATGGCCATCGCCCACGCCCATGGCCCGCATCCGCGAGATGAACTTTTCAACCGGCGGCGCCATATGCGGCAAATCGGACCGATGATCTGAAATCTCGTCAATATCGAAGAACCGCGCGCCGGGGATGTGGCAGGCGTCATATTCGGCCTTGGCATCGCGCCCTGCCGCCGGCATGTGCCAAGAGGCATCCAATATCCGCAGATCCGGGTCTTTGAGATGCTGGGCAAGCCAGTCCGTTGAGACCAGCGTTCTGGGATCATCCGATGGCGAAGGGGTCATCTCTGGCTCCGGTCTGGGGCAATACTGCGGCTGTTTCGGGTATATCGGATGCGGCGCGTGAGGCAAGTCCAGTCGGCGCAAGCGGGGCAAACCGAGGCGGGACTTAGCGGTTTTGCTTCAAAAGACGCGCCTTTTGGCGGCCCCAATCCCGTTTGGCAGAGGTTTCGCGCTTGTCGGCAAGCTTCTTGCCCTTGGCGATGCCCAGCTTGATCTTCACCATGCCGCGATCGTTGAAATACATTTTCAGCGGCACAATCGTCATGCCTTCGCGGGCGGTCGCGTTCCACAGGCGTACCAGCTCTTTCCGGCTGACCAGAAGCTTGCGGCGGCGGCGTTCCTCATGCCCCCAGGTTTTGGCCTGAAGATAGGGCGCAATATAGCCGTTGATCAGCCAAAGTTCCCCGTCTTCAACGCTCGCATAGCTTTCCGCGATGTTGGAGCCGCCCTGCCGCAGGGATTTCACTTCGGAGCCGAACAGCATGATGCCCGCCTCGATATCGTCGGAAATCGCGAAATCGAACCGCGCGCGGCGGTTTTCGGCAATCAGCTTGGAGTTGGGATCAGATAGTTTTGCCATGATCCCTCGCAGATAAGCGTTGCAAGGGCGACTGTCCAGATGCGGGCGAATTGGCTATAGCAGTCGGGGCTTTGACGAGGAGCGGAAATGATCCTTCAAATCATGATCGGAACCGGGGTGATTTTTCTGTCGGTCCTGTTCGGGGGCGTCGGCGTTCTGCTGATGGAGATCGGCTTTCTTCGGTCGCATAAATGGCTGATGCGGGAACCGCATGGCCCCAAGCTGCTGGTTTTCATGTGTGCGATGGCGGTGATGATTCTGTCGATCATCACGCTGGGCGTCTGGACTTGGGCGATGACCTTCTGGCTGCTGGGGCTGTTCGCAACGCTGGAAGAGGCGGTGTATTTCGCGCTGGTCAGCTATACCACGCTGGGCTTCGGCGATGTCCTGCTGGAGCGGGAGTGGAGACTTCTGAGCGGGATGGCGGCGGCCAACGGGCTTTTGAACTTCGGCCTTTTGACCGCCGTGATGGTAGAGGCATTGCGCCAGATCCGTCTTGGTCAGGCCGAAACCCGCCGCAAACACCGACCGTAAGCCGTCATCCTCGCGTGACTTTGCGCCCGCGCAGCAGCGTGTAGATGCCGGATGCCACGATGATAGCGCTGCCCAGAAGGGTGGTGGCATCCGGGCTTTCGCCAAAGACCATCACGCCAAGGATCAGGGCAAACACCAGTCTTGTATAGCGAAACGGCGTCACGACCGAAACTTCGCCAACCCGCATGGCAGCGGTCAGGGCATAGTATCCCGCAACACCGAACAGGGTCGCCGCCGCCAGAAACAGGACCGTGGTCTGGTCGGGCATCACCGCCCCTCCGGTATAGGCCAGCAAAAGCGCGCCCGTTGGCACCATCATCGCAAAGCCATAGACGCCGAGCACCATGTTTGACAGCGTTTTGGGGGCTGCGCGTGTGGCCAGATCGCGCCCGGCAAACCCGATCATCCCCAATAGCGCCAGGATTGACAGGGCGCTGAACCCCTCCAGCCCTGGCCGCAGGATGATCAAGACGCCCAGAAAGCCGACGCCGATTGCCGACCATCGCCGCCAGCCCACGGTTTCCCCAAAGAACAGCGCCGCCCCTGCGACCACGACCAAGGGCGTTGCCTGCAAGATCGCGGAAGCCGAAGACAACGGCGTCAGGGCGATGGCGAGCGTATAGAAAAGCCGCCCCCCCACCTCAAAACCTGCCCGGATCAAAACGGGGCGCGACAGCATCGCAGGCTGGATCAGCCGCGCGCCCTGCCATTTTGCCAGAAGGATGAAGCAAATCATCCCCGCAGTGCCAAAGATCATCAGGATCTGCCCAACCGGAAGCGCTCCCGCCGCCGATTTCAGGAACATATCCTCCACCGCGAAGCCGGCCATGGAGGCAATCATCAAAAGGCTTCCGCGCAGATTATCCATTCCGGTCTTTCCGTCTAAAGCCACAGCCCCCGCGTTTGGCATCGGGCCGGGATGAAAAAGGCCCACAAAGCCGGTCGCTTTGCGGGCCTTCAGGCATCTTAGAAAGCGCCTTGGCTGCTTAGGCCAAAAGACCTGCATGACGCATGGCCGCATCAATCTTGGCCATGGTCCCGTCGGTCAACGGCGTCAGCGGCAAGCGCACCTCGTCCGAAGTTATGCCAAGCCGCGACAAGGCATATTTCGCGCCGACAAGGCCCGGCTCGATGAAGATGGCCTCGTGCAAGGGCATCAGCTTGTCCTGATAGGCCAGTGCCTTGGCGTAGTCGCCCGCCAGAGTTGCCTCCTGGAATTCGGAGCACAGGCGCGGGGCCACGTTTGCCGTAACCGAAATACACCCCGTGCCGCCATGAGCGTTAAAGCCAAGCGCTGTCGCATCCTCGCCCGAAAGCTGGATGAAATCGGCACCACAGCTTGCCCGCTGCATAGAGACACGCTCGATCTTGCCGGTGGCATCCTTGACGCCGATGATCCGGGGCAGCTTTGCCAGAACGCCCATGGTTTCGGGCGTCATATCCACGACCGAGCGGCCCGGAATATTGTAAATGATGATCGGCAGGGTGCAGCAATCATGCAGCGCCGTGAAATGCGCAATCAGCCCGGCTTGCGTCGGCTTGTTGTAATAGGGGGTCACGACAAGGGCCGCATCTGCGCCCACCCGCTCGGCGTGCTGGATCAGGCGAATGCCTTCCAGCGTGTTGTTCGATCCGGCCCCAGCAATCACCGGGACGCGCCCCGCAGCGGCCTTCACGACCACTTCGATGACGGCTTCATGTTCATCATGGCTAAGCGTGGGGCTTTCGCCAGTGGTGCCGACCGGAACGATCCCGTGGCTGCCTTCTGCGATATGCCACTCCACGAGTTTTTTCAGCGTGTCCAGATCCAGCTGGCCGTTCTTGAACGGCGTTACCAGGGCAGGCATTGACCCTCTGATCATGGTACGCATCTCCTCTATCCGGGCGCTGGTGTTGAGTCGCCCTGTTTCATAACCGCGTCTTCCTAGCGCTGTGCGCGGGTCTTGCCAAGTATTGCCTGTCTGAACGGTGCGATGGGCCCATTGCTGGCAGGCCTCACGCTGTCAGGCCCCACGCTGTCAGGGATGTGAGTTGCGAACCCCGGTCGCCAAAGGCAAGATGCCCGCAGACAGAAGGAGTTCCCGTTGAGACAGTTTGGTTCCCGCTTCCGGCAAGGTCTTTTGGCCGCCCTGATTGGCCTGATGGCCACCCTGCCCGCCATGGCGGACGAGGTTGCGGCCCTGCGCGAGGCGATGGCGGCCGTGATGGCAAAGGATTGGCCGCGCGCGCAGGCTCTCGCGCCAAAGGGCGTCGGGGCCGATATTGTCGAATGGCACCGGCTGCGCGATGGGGACGGTTTTTTGGGCGATTATGAGGCGTTTCAGGCCCGTAACCCGGATTGGCCTGGCATGCCCTATTTACATCAACAGGGCGAAACGGCTGTTGTCCGATCATCCACCCCGTCGCGGGTGATCGCCTATTTTGAAAAGGATGCGCCCTCTACCGCCGAAGGGGCCGTGGCTTTTGTGCAGGCGTTGACGCATGCGGGCCGCACAGCAGAGGCGGCGGCGGCAGCCCAACGCGTCTGGCTAAGCCTGCGCCTTGATGCGCCAAGCGAGGATGCCTTGCTGTCCCTCCAAGGGGGCGCTTTGGCACAGGTGCATGAAAAGCGGCTGGACTGGTTGCTGTGGGATGGCCGCCTCACAGAGTCGCGCCGGATGCTGGGCCGGGTTTCAGCGCCTTGGCGCGCCTTGGGCGAGGCTCGTATCGCTTTGCGCGCGGATGAGGCAAGGGTGAATGCGCTGATCGACCGGGTGCCGCAGTCGGTGTCCGGCGATGCGGGAATGGCCTATGAGCGGTTCTTGTGGCGTCTTCGCAAGGGCTATCGCGACAGCGCGCTTGATCTGTTGTTGGAACGCTCGGCCTCTGCGGCGCTGCTCGGGGATCCAGAGAAATGGGCAGATCGCCGGATCCGGCTCGCGCGGGATCTGGAGGATGACGGCAAGCTGGATCTGGCCTACCGCGTTGCAGCCTCGCATCATCTGGAAAGCGGCGGCGACTATGCCGAGTTGGAATTTCTGGCGGGCTTTATCGCGCTGCGGAAGCTGAACAAGCCGGAGGTTGCCCTGACGCATTTCCGGCATCTCAAGACAGGGGTTTCGACCCCGATCAGCCTGTCGCGGGCCGATTACTGGGAAGGTCGCGCGCAAGAGGCGCTGGGCAATGCCACGGCAGCGGCAGCGGCTTTTCGGGCGGGCGCGGTTCATCAGACCGCCTATTACGGTTTGCTGAGTGCGGAAAAGCTGGGCTTGTCGCTGGATCCGGCCCTGTTATCCGAGACACGGCCCGCAGATTGGCGCGGTGCAGGATTTGCGCGCAGCAGCGTTTTGGGCGCGGCGCGGCTGCTGGTCGCGGCGGGAGAGCGGTCTTTGGCCAAGCGGTTCTTCCTGCATCTGGGCGAAAGCCTGAACGCGACCGAACTGGACCAGCTTGCCGATCTCGCCCTGACCCTGAACGAGCCGCATATCGCCGTTCTGATCGGGAAACAGGCGGCGGGGCAGGGGATCATCCTGCCGCGCGCGTATTTCCCCGTGGTGCCTTTGGTGCCCGATGGTCTCGCCGTCAGCCGGGCGCTGGCCCTGTCGATTGCCCGCCGGGAAAGTGAATTTGACCCCGCCGTCATCAGCCCTGCAGGGGCGCGCGGCCTGATGCAGGTGATGCCCGGCACCGCCAAACTGATGGCCCCGAAAACCGGCCAAAGCTATGAGCTTGCTGCGCTGACGCAAAAGCCTGCCTATAACGTCTCGCTGGGTGCGGCCTATCTTGCGCAGCTGGTCGAAGAGTTCGGCCCCGCCGTGGCGCTGATCGCTTCGGGCTATAACGCCGGGCCGGGCCGCCCACGCCGCTGGATCGAGCAATATGGCGACCCGCGCCAACCGTCCGTCGATGTGGTGGATTGGGTGGAGACGATCCCCTTCGGTGAAACGCGCACCTATGTGATGCGGGTCGTCGAATCGCTGGTGATCTATCGTGCCAAGCTGCGCGGGTCGGTTGGGCCGGTCAATGTGATCTCGGAACTGACGGGGCGGTAGCAGCCCTGCCGGGGCCGTCTTGCGCTGTCTTTGGTCTTGTCTGGAAGTGTTCAAGCCTTACCTGACGCGGGCAAGCAGGAAAGGAATTTGAATGTCAGGCTACACTGTGTTGGGGATATGCGGAGCCTTGCGCGCCGGTTCGACCAATCGGATGCTGTTGAACGAGGCTGTCCGCCTCTTCGCACCGCAAGCCTATAGTGAGGCCAACCTGCGCCTGCCGCTCTATGATGGCGATCTGGAGGATCAGTCCGGCATCCCCGCCGAGGTTCAAACGCTTGCCGATCAGATCCGGGCGGCGAATGCGGTGATCATCGCGACCCCGGAATATAACAAGGCGCTGCCCGGCGTTCTGAAAAACGCGCTCGATTGGGTCAGCCGTGTGCCGGGCGGGGCATGGGCCGGAAAGCCCGTTGCCATCGTTTCCGCTGCAGCGGGTCGTGCCGGGGGGGAGCGTTCGCAATACTCGCTGCGCCATTGCATGACACCGTTTCGGCCCCGGATCTTGCAAGGGCCAGAGGTGATGATCGCGCAGTCCGGAAAAGCCTTTGACGCCTCCGGCCATCTGATCGACGCAAAATCCCAAGAGGTTCTGGGGGCCTTGATGGAGGCGCTTCGGGCTGAAGTCGCCCTGACGAAGGCGTAGCGGATACAGGGGGCAGGATTAAAGGCTTGCCTCCACCCGGAACGCTTCGGGGATCGTATCGACCCCGTCCAGCGCCAGATCGGCCATAAGCCCGGCTATTTTTGGGGCCATGCCAAAGCCGATCTTGAAGCCGCCATTGGCGATGTAATGGCCCGGCCGGCCCGGCCAAGCGCCGAGCATTGGCGCGCGGCTGCGGGCGCGGGGGCGGATACCGGCCCAGCGGTCCACCACCGGCGCATCGGTCAGGGCGGGGATCGCAAGCCGCGCCTTGGCGATCAACGCGTCAAGCTGGCTGTCGGTTGTCTCGGCGCTGTCCCAGTCACGTTCGGAAGTTGACCCAATCGCGACAGTGCCATCCGCATGGGGAACGATGTGCAACCCGTCGACAAAAAGCTGCGGGTGGTTGCGGGCCTCAAACCGCAGGGTTGCGGCTTGGCCCTTGACGCCCCCACCCATGGGGCGGCTACGCCCCTCTGACAGCGCCAAAAGCCCGTCATAGCCCGTGGCCCAGATCTGTGGTGCCGCGCTGTCAGACGCCTCATGCGAAATCTGCCCGCCCTTGGCCTCGATCGCGCGGACAAGGGCCTTGAGCGCGAGTTGCGGGTGCAAACGGGCCGTCAGGCTGTCGCGGATCAACCAGCCCGAGGGGCTTTGCGGCTCCCAATCCGCGCCGGTGGCGGGGATGACCTCCCACACCGCATGATCTTGCCAAAGGCTGCGGGCAGAGACGGCGCGGGATTGTGCAAGGGCTATGGCGGCCTCATCGGCCAGCGGTTGCAAGCGGCCCGTCCGCCCATATCCCGAAGCAACAGAGGCCGCAGCCTCAACTCCCGCCCACCACGGGCCCGCCATCAAAAGACTGTCGAGCTGAAACGCCTTCTTGCTGTTCCACTGTTCGGGCACATGCGGGGCCAAAGCCCCGACCAGCCCGCCCGAGGATCCGGCCCCGACATGGCGCTTTTCCACCACATGAACCCGCGCGCCGCGCAGGGTTGCCGCCCAAGCAATGGAAAGGCCAAAAATCCCCGCGCCATGCACCGTCAGATCGGGCGTTGCCATTTCCTGCTCCTTTGCCCATTGTGGCCTCTCTCAATCGCTTTAGGCCAATTCCGCGTGACCGACCAGCCCAGCCCCGATACCGCAGTTCTGGAATGGCGCGATGGCGGGTTGCCGGTATCGCGGCAGTTTGATGATCCCTATTTCAGCCTGACGGATGGCCTCGCTGAAACCCGCCATGTGTTTCTGGCGGGGAATGATTTGCCGGGCCGCTTTGTGCCGGGCTTTCAGATTGCCGAACTGGGCTTTGGCACCGGGTTGAACCTGCTGGCCACAGCCCTTGCCAGCGGGGGCGTTCCGCTGCGATATACCTCGTTCGAGGCGTTTCCGATGGCCGCTGATGATATCGCCCGCGCCTTGCTTGCCTTCCCCGAGGTGGCCCCCATGACCCCGGCCTTTCTGACGGCGTGTGCGGCAGGCGCGCGCCGGTTCGCCCTTGGCTCGCTAGAGGTGGAGGTGATTATCGGTGACGCGCGCCACACCCTGCCGCGCTGGGCCGGGGCCGCAGATGCCTGGTATCTGGACGGGTTCTCTCCGGCCAAGAACCCGGAACTCTGGGGGGCCGATCTGATGGCCGAAGTGGCAGCGCATACCGCGACGGGGGGAAGCTTTGCGACCTATACCGCAGCAGGGTTTGTGCGTCGTGGCCTGCAAGACGCCGGGTTCGAGGTGGAGCGCCGCAAAGGCCATGGCCACAAACGCCACATGTCAGTCGGAGTAAAGCGGCCATGACCGTTCAGAATACGCGCCTCGGGATCTGGCTGATGATTGCCACGACCTTTGTTTTTGCTGTGCAGGACGGGCTGTCGCGGCATCTGGCCTCGGAATACAATGTTCTGATGGTGGTGATGATCCGCTATTGGTTCTTTGCTGCTTTCGTGACGGCCGTGGCCGCGCGGGCAAAGGGAGGGCTGCGGGCCGCCATCAAAACGCACCATCCGGTTTTGCAACCCTTGCGCGGCCTTCTGCTGGCGACCGAGATCTGCGTGATGGTGATGGGGTTTGTGCTGCTTGGCCTCGTGGAAAGCCATGCGGTCTTTGCGGCTTATCCGCTGCTCGTGGCCGCGCTGTCAGGCCCGGTTCTGGGCGAGGCTGTTGGCTGGCGGCGCTGGGCCGCGATCGGTGTGGGCTTTGTCGGCGTGCTGATCATTCTGCAACCGGGGATAAAGGTCTTTGCCCCGGCGGCCCTCGTGCCGCTGATCGCCGCCTTGATGTTCGCGCTTTACGGGCTTTTGACCCGCTATGTCGGGCGCAAGGACGCGGCCTCGGTCTCCTTCTTCTGGACGGGGGTGACGGGGGCGGTCTGCATGACGCTTGTCGGGGTCTGGCATTGGGAACCCATGAGCCAGAGTGATTGGGGATATATGGCGATCCTTTGCTGTACCGGGGCGTTGGGGCATTACCTGCTGATCCGCGCCTATGAGGTGGCCGAGGCCAGTGCCGTGCAGCCCTTCGCCTATCTGCAACTGGTTTTTGCAGCGATGATCGGGATCTCGGTCTTTGGCGAAGTGCTGGAACCGAATGTCGCGGTGGGCGCCTGTGTGGTGATCGCGGCGGGGCTGTTCACGCTTTGGCGCCAAAGGGTCAAGGCCGCGCGGCAGGGCTAGGCGTTGGGTCTTTAGGCCCTGCCTATTGAAACAGATGCAGCACGGCAGGCGCTAGAAACGCCGTCAGGACCGCGTTCAGGCCCATGCCAAGCCCAGCAAAGGCCCCCGCCACGGGATGCACCTGAAAGGCACGAGCGGTGCCGATCCCATGGGCCGCCACGCCGACCGCAAGCCCTCGTGCGCGCCAATCGCGAACGCCAAGCAAGTTCAAAAGCGGTGTCGCCACGATGGCCCCGATGATCCCGGTCAGGATCACCAGAACCGCCGTCAATGTCGGTGAGCCGCCCATCTGCTCCGAGATCCCCAGCGCCACCGGGGCCGTGGCCGATTTCGGCGCGAGGGAGATCAGCACCTCGCCCGAAATCCCGAAACTATGGGCAATGGCCAAGGCCGACAGGACAGCCGTCAGCGATCCGGCGAACAGCGCGGCCAGAATGGGCAGGGCGGCGCGGCGCACATGATGACGCGTCTCCCATAGCGGAAGGGCGAGGGCGACCGTGGCCGGACCCAGCAGAAAATGCACGAATTTCGCGCCCTCGAAATAGGTGGCATAGCGGGTGCCGCTGGCCCAAAGAATGCCAGCCAGCAGCACGACGGAAATCAGAACCGGGTTGACCCATGGCTTGCGCCCCGAGGCGCGAAAGGCTGCGTCACCGATGCTATAGGCCAGCAAGGTTGCCGTGAGCCACAACAGCGGCTCGCGTGACAGATAGCTCCAGACTTCGGTGAACTCAGTCATCTGTGTTCCCCGTCAGCCGGGCGACCAAGGCAAAGCTGAGGCTGCCCACTGCGATCGCGAGGATGGTTGATCCGACCAACGCCAGAAAAAGGCCCACGCCCTGCCCTCCAAGCGCATCAAGATGGCCGACAACGCCCACCCCGGCAGGAACGAACAGCAAGGAAAGATGCCCCAGAATGCCTTGGGCAAGCGGGCGCATCAGGTCCACCAGCTTGGGGAAAACTGCAAACCCCGCCAGCAGTAGCAAAAGCCCCAGAACCGGGCCGGGCAGCGGCAGGCCCAAAGCCCGAGAGCTGACCTCGCCCAGCAATTGGCACATCAGCAGGATCAGCAAGGCATGGACCATGGAACGGCTCCTTTGGCGGTTGTTGCCCGTAGGCTAGGCCAGCCAGCGGGTCCCGGAAAGCGATTTCGGCCCAAAAAAACGCGCCGTTTTGCAGCGGTGGCCTTGCCAGACTGTTGCAACATATTGTGGGCGGAGGGGCGGCCGCCCCCATGATGCTGCGCAAGAGTTGACTCTGCGCCCCTGCAGCCCGACGATAAGCCTTGCTAAAGAATCATCACGGGCCAGATCTTGCGTTTCAACCGCCTCCGCCTCAATGGCTTCAAAAGCTTTGTGGACCCTACGGATCTTGTGATCCATGAGGGGCTGACAGGCGTGGTTGGCCCCAATGGCTGCGGCAAATCCAACCTGCTGGAAGCTTTGCGCTGGGTCATGGGCGAAAACCGCCCCACCGCGATGAGGGGCGGCGGGATGGAAGACGTGATCTTTGCGGGCACGGCCAGCCGGACGGCCCGTAACTTTGCCGAAGTGGCCTTGGTGATCGACAACGCCGACCGGCTTGCGCCCTCGGGGTTCAATGATGCCGACAGTCTGGAAATCGTCCGCCGGATCACCCGCGATGCCGGGTCGGCCTATAAGGCCAACACCCGCGATGTGCGGGCGCGCGATATTCAGATGCTGTTTGCGGATGCGTCCACCGGGGCGCATTCCCCAGCCCTTGTGCGGCAAGGCCAGATTGCCGAGCTGATCAATGCCAAGCCCAAATCCCGCCGCCGCATCCTAGAGGAGGCCGCCGGGATTTCCGGCCTTTATCAGCGGCGGCACGAGGCGGAATTGCGGCTTGCGGCCACCGAAACCAACCTGACCCGCGTCGATGATGTGGTCGAGGCGCTTGCGGGTCAGTTGGCGACATTGGCCCGGCAGGCCCGGCAGGCGGCGCGCTATCGCGAAATCGGGACGGACCTGCGCCGCGCGGAAGGGATGCTGTTGTTCCGGCGCTGGCGCGAGGCTGATCTTGCGCTGCTGGAGGCGCAGCAGGTCTTGCGCGACAAGCTGATGACCGCGGGGCAGGCCGAAACCGCGGCGCGCAAGGCCGCCGATATCCGGGCTTTGGCCGAAGACGCGCTGCCGCCCAAGCGCGAGGAAGAGGCAATCGCCGGCGCCATCCTTCAGCGCCTGTCCGTGCAGCGCGATGCATTGAACGATCAGGAAGACCGCGCCCGCCAGACGATTGAAACCCTGCGCGCCCGGATCGAACAGCTTGTGCGCGACATGGAGCGGGAGGCGGGCCTCAATCGCGACGCGCAGGAAACCATCTCTCGGCTGGATTGGGAGGCGTCGCAGCTTGCCAAGGCCGCCGAAGGTCAGGACGAAAAGCTGGCCGACGCGGCGGAGTTGGCCCGAACGGCCGCAGCCCTTTTGTCGGAACGCGAAACGAGCATGTCCGAGATGACCGAGGATGCAGCCCGGCTATCGGCCCGCCATCAATCGGCGCAACGTCTCTTGGGCGAAAGCCAAAGCGCGTTGGAAAAGGCGCAGGGTGAGGCGCAGCGCTCTCGTCAGGTGGCGGCACTTGCTCTTGAGGCGCAGGGCCTTGCCAGCGAGGCGTTTGAGGCCGCGGAAGTCGCGCAGGAAGACGCGCTTGCCTTGGCCGAAGAAACCGAAGAAGCGTTGTCGCTTGCCGAAGAGGCCCGCGCCGATGCCCAAAGCCGCGAAGCTGACGCCCGCGCCATGCGCTCTGAGGCGGAGGGGGAGGCGAACGCCTTGCGCGCCGAAGTCGCCGCCCTTGCGCGTCTGGTCGAACGCGAATCCAGCGCGGGCAGTCAGGTGCTGGATCTGGTGCAGGTGGTGCCGGGCTATGAGGCGGCGCTGGGGGCGGCTCTTGCCGATGATTTGCGCGCCCCGGCGATTGGCGATGACGGACGCTCTGGCTGGGCGAAATTGCCTGATTATGACGCGATAGACCCGCTGCCGGGCCATGTGACGCCGCTTTCGACATGGGTGGAGGTGCCGGATGTCCTGCGGCGGCGGCTGGCGCAGATCGGCTTTGTGGATCGGGCCACGGGCGCGCGGTTGCAATCGGCTTTGCGCCCCGGCCAGCGCCTTGTCAGCGCCGAAGGGGATCTGTGGCGCTGGGACGGGTTCCGGGCGGGGGCTGAAGATGCGCCCTCGGCGGCGGCGCTTCGGCTCAAGCAGCTCAACCGTCTGGTGCAGTTGAAGCGCGATCTGGAGGATGTCTCGGCCCGCGCGGATGGGGCGCGGCTGGCACATGAAGCCTTGCAGAACCGGCTCGCGGAACTCGCGCGGATGGACCAGCTGGCGAGGGATGCGCGCCGTGCGGCCGACGCCCGTGTGACCGAGGCAAACCGCGCCCTTGCCCGCGCAGAGGCTGATAAATCCATTGCGGGTGGCAAATATGAGGCCGCACAATTGGCCGTTGCCCGCTATGAGGCGGAGGCGATGGAGGCGCAGGCCCGTCTGCGCGAGGCCGAGCAGGCACGGGCCACGCTGCCCGATCTTGACGCCGCGCGCTCTCAGGTCGAGGCGTTGAAAACGACCGTTGAGGCGGCGCGCATCACCATGATGTCGCGCCGGTCCGCCCATGATGAATTGCGCCGGGAAGGCGAAGCGCGGCTGCGGCGCAAGCAAGAGGTGGCCAAGGAAATCTCGGGCTGGAAGCACCGGTTGGAAACCGCTGAAAAGCGGAACCTCGAACTGTCGGATCGCAAGGCCATGACCGAGGAAGAGCTGCAAGACGCCCTTGCCGCCCCCGAGGAAATCGCCATCCAGCGCGAAGATCTGGCCGATGCCATCGCCGCCGCCGAGGCCCGCCGCGCCGCCGCGGCCGAGGCTCTGGCGCAGGCAGAAGCCGCCCTGCGCGAGGCTACGATGGCCGAAAGGGATGCCGAACGCATCGCAGGCGATTTGCGCGAAGCGCGTGCACGGGCCGAAGCCCGCTGCGATGCCGCAAAGGAAACGCGCGCTTTGGCCGCTGCCCGCATTCTGGAGGCGCAGGATTGCTCCCCCGAAGACCTGCTCCGCAAGCTGGACGCCGACCCCGATAAAATGCCCGATGCCGAGGCGCTGGAAACCGATGTCAGCCGCCTGAAGCGTCAGCGTGAAGCGCTGGGGGCCGTGAACCTGCGCGCCGAAGAAGATGCCAAAGCCGTTCAGACCGAACATGACACGCTTGCAGGCGAAAAGCTGGATCTGGAAGAGGCGATCAAAAAGCTGCGCGCCGGGATCGCCAGCTTGAACCGCGAAGGCCGCGAGCGGCTTTTGACCGCTTTTGAACAGGTCAACAGCAGCTTTGCCACGCTTTTCACCCATCTTTTCGGTGGCGGAGAGGCGCGCCTCGTTCTGGTCGAATCCGATGATCCACTGGAAGCCGGGCTGGAAATCATGTGCCAACCGCCGGGCAAAAAGCTGGCGACCCTGTCGCTTTTGTCCGGGGGGGAACAGACCCTGACCGCGATGGCCCTGATTTTTGCGGTGTTTTTGGCGAATCCGGCCCCGATCTGCGTGCTGGACGAGGTGGACGCCCCGCTGGATGACGCCAATGTCACCCGCTTCTGTGATCTTCTGGACGAGATGACGCGGCGTACCGAAACGCGGTTCCTGATCATCACCCATCACGCGGTTACCATGGCGCGGATGGATCGCTTGTTCGGGGTCACGATGGCCGAACAGGGCGTCAGCCAGCTTGTCAGCGTTGATCTTAAAAAAGCGGCGGCCTTGGTCGCCTGAGCCTGCGGCCTGCTTGCCCTTTGACGCGCCGCACCGCATAAGCCGCCGACACTTCCTTCCCGAGAACCCCATGCCTGCTTTGACGCGCGTTGATCAGCTTTTGCACGAGGGCCTTGCGCGGCCCGAGGATGCCCCGGCGTTGGATGCCGTGGCCGAGGCTTTCCGGATCCGGATTTCTGCCGAAATGCGCGGCGCGATCACCTCGGCGGCGGACCCGATTGGCCTGCAATTCGTCCCGTCAGACCGGGAACTGGGCGAACGCCCGGAAGAGCTTCACGACCCGATTGGCGACAGGGCGCACGCCCCGGTTCCGGGCCTGACGCACCGCTACCAAGACCGGGTTATTCTGCACGCGACCCAAACCTGCGAGGTTTATTGCCGTTTTTGCTTTCGTCGCGAAACCGTGGGGGCAACTGGCACGCTGCCTGATGAAGATCTTGACGCGGCCTTGGCCTATATCGCGGACACGCCTCAGATCTGGGAGGTGATCCTGACGGGCGGTGACCCGCTGGTTTTGTCTCCGCGCAGGCTGAAGGCGATGCTGCAACGGCTGGCGGCGATCCCGCATGTCGGGGTCGTGCGGTTTCACACGCGCGTCCCGGTGGTTGCGCCCGAAAAGATCACGGCAGCGCTGCTTGAGGCGTTGCAAAGCGACCTGTCCGTGTTTGTCGTCCTTCACACCAACCATGTTCAGGAGCTTACCCCTGCGGCCCGTGCGGCGCTGGATCGGCTGAACAAGGCCGGGATCGGGCTTTTGTCGCAAAGCGTTTTGCTGCGGGGGATCAACGATTCTGCGGAGGCTTTGGCAGATCTGTTCCGGGCTTTGATCAGGTGCAAGGTCAAACCCTATTACCTGCATCATTGCGATCTTGCGCGCGGAACAAGCCATTTCCGCACCACGATTGCGGAAGGTCAGGCGCTGATGGCGGCGTTGCGCGGCAAGCTGTCTGGGATATGCCTGCCAAGCTATGTACTGGATATTCCGGGCGGCTTCGGGAAGGTGCCAATCGGGCCGGGCTATTTGCAGGCGCAGGAAAACGGGCTGTGGCAGGTGACCGACCCCAAGGGTCAAACCCACCTTTATCAGGATCCTGACCGCTAGACCGTCAGTTTGGTGATTGGGTCCCCGAGGGCGATAAGCCCGTCCTTTTCAATCGAACACAGGACGCCGCGCAGCCGCAAGGGGGGATGCCCTTCAGCGGTGATCCAGTTGCGGGCGGCTTCGCCATAGCGGGCTTTCCATTTCACGCAGCCATCGTTGAACACGCCCGAGACGCGCAACACCGCGGCCCCCACCTGCAAAAGCTGCCCCTCGGGCAGATTGGCCTCGCTTGTGTCCAGATCGGCGATGATCGTGTCGCCCGGATGCGGTGACGCTGCGCGATCCTGCCAGACCAGATCCAGAACCCGCAACGGCAGGATCGAGACCTGAATGGCCGGGTCCGGGCTGCCATCAGGCAGGCGCAACCAAGGCGTGGTCAGCCAGCGGTCCCCCTCCACCCCCGCCGCGCGCGTCAGGCGGAGGGACTCCGGGAAGGCCCGTTGATTGAACGCAGGGCGCAGGCAGAGGCTTTCGACGCGGCTGTGATGCTTCGGGGCAGCCAGCACCGAGGGAAGGGCCGCGGCAAGGGCGGAAGCAGAGATCATGGGGCGGACTTTCTTAGCAGGGTTTCCACCTGTTGGCGCAGATGCAGGTGAGTTTCGCGCAGAATTGTCTCTTTGCGCAGGCGTTGCAACAGATCATCGCTGGCAGTTTGAACGGCATCGTAGAACTGATCAATCTCTGGCGCGGAGGCATTTGAAAGCCAGTCCTGTAGCGGAGGATTGTACTGGTAAGCCCCTTTGGTCAGCCGGAAATGCAGGCGGTCTTTCCAGCGGATCGGGTCCTCGGCATGGAAATGCAGCAAGGCGATGTCGGGGCAAAAGGCTCCGCCCGCCACCCGCGCGCCCGCGCGAAATGCCCCATGAAGGCGGGGTTCGAACCGGGACAACCCTGTCCGGAAAAAGCATTTTCCGGCGGAATGGCTCAGAACGCCAAAGGGCAAGAGCGGCGCATAGATGCCAAAGACGCGGGCACGGGCGGCCTCATCCGCGTTGCCGCGCAGGGCTGCCCGAAAATAGCGCGAGGTGAAGATGTCATCGGGCGCTGCCGGGTCGTGCAACGCCTCATAGGGGGGGAGGCGCAGCAGGTTTTGATCTTGGGGCAACGCGCTCAGCACGCGATCAATCGGGTGGGTCGGGTGAAGGAACTCATCCACATCGATATGCGCGACCCATGGCAGGTGGGTCTGGGCATAGACGCGCTGCATATTGCGGGATTGGCGGTTTTGATGTTTGCCGGGGCGGCGGCCCATCAGGGCTGTCCAATACGCCTCGTCGCAGCGGGTAGCCTCTACCCCGGCAAGCCCTGAGGCGGCCTCAAAGGCCAGGTCATCGGGGTCGTCAAAATGCAGCCAGACCTGTGACGCGCCCAACCCGAGGTGATGCGCGACAAAGGCCAGAACCTGATCGGGTGTGGCCTTTACAGTCGCGCAGATTCCCCAGTCTGTCACAGCTTGCCCAAAAGCGCCGCTGTGGGCCAGGCATCGGCAGGAAGGCCAAGTCGTGCTTGCTCTTTCTGGACAGCGGCGCGGGTCAGCGCCCCCAGAATGCCGTCGATCTTGCCGACATCATGGCCCCGGTCGCGCAGCTTTTCCTGCAAGCGCTTCATGTCGCGGTCAGACAGCTGCGGATCAGGTTTGCCTGCGTCAAAGACAGGCGCGCCCTCCAGCCGGGTGGCAAAATAGGCCGCGGTCGAGACATAGACAAAGCTGCGGTTCCATTCGAACAGGACCGAATAATTCGGATAGGCGATAAAGGCCGGGCCCTTGCGCCCCTCCGGCAGCAGGATAGAGCCGGGAAGATTGTTGTTCAGTGACCCCCAGCGCGGTTTGACGCCCATTTTCGCCCATTGCGCGGCGGGCAGGGTGGTGTTCAGCCCGGTTTTGGACCAATCCAGATCGGCGGGGACTGTCACCTCTTGAAGCCATGGCTCGCCCTTGCGCCAGCCGAGTTCCTGAAGCATCCGCGCGCCTGACAGGATCGCATCCGGGGCCGAGGTTTTCAGCGTCACGCGCCCGTCGCCATCGCCATCGACACCGCGTTCCAGAATATCCTCGGGCAGCATCTGAACCATGCCGATTTCGCCTGCCCAAGCGCCTGTCGTGCTGGCCGGGTCAAACATTCCACGCTTGGCCAATTGCATGGCCGCATGGATCTGAGGTTGGAAAAGTTCGGGCCGCCGACAGTCATGGCCAAGTGTCATCAGCGCGTTCAGCGTGTTGAAATTCCCCTGAACCGCGCCGAAATCCGTCTCGAACGCCCAAAAGGCCAGCAAAATCCCGCGGGAAACGCCGTAATCGCGTGCGGCCTTGTCAAACACCGCGTTGAATTTCTTGCTGTTGGCCGCGCCGTTGTTGATCCGGTTTTGTGAGATCAGCGCGCGGGAAAACTCGGTGAAGCTTTTGCGAAAAACGCCCTGACTGCGGTCGGCTTTCAGAACATTCGGGTCCTGACGCGCGGTCCGAAAGAAGGCATCCGCCTCGGCCCGGCTAAAGCCTTTGGCCTGTGCTTCGGATTTCATCGCATCGACAAAGCTTGAAAAACTGCCGCCGCAAGGGGCGGCCAGACCGGGGCTGGCCAAAAGACCAAGACAAAGGCCAAAAATCGCAGGGAAACGGGAAACGCGCATAATGATAACTCCGTATGACTATGGGGGCAGAGTATCAGGGTGCGCGCCTCAGGCAACTGCTCTGTCCGGTCAGGCTGCCACCAGAAGGACGAGAACCAGCAACAGCCCCCAGGCCCGCCAAAGCGCATGGACCGCAGCGTCGATCTGGGCGGGGCCCGCATCGCGCCGCCCCTCGGGCCAGACCCAAGGGAAATCCTGCAACTGCCCGCCATAGCTGCGCGGGCCGGACAGGGCGGTGTTGAGGATGACGGCCATGGCAGCCTCAGGCCAGCCCGCATTAGGAGAGCGGTGCAGCGGCGCATCCCGCAGGATCGGGGCCGGTTTGAACATCGCGTGACTGATGGCAATCAACGCTGCGGTAAGCCGCGCGGGCACCCAGTTCAGCACATCGTCGAACCGGGCGGCGGCCCAGCCGAACGCCTCATGCCGGGGTGTCCGGTGGCCGATCATGCTGTCGGCGGTATTGGTGATCTTGTAGATCAGCAAGCCCGGCAGGCCCGCGATCAGAAACCAGAACGCCGGGGCAATCACCCCATCGGACAGGTTTTCGGCGGCACTTTCAATGGCGGCACGGGCCACGGCGGGTTGATCCATCGCCGAGGTGTCCCGGCCCACGATCCGCGCGACCATCCGGCGCCCATCCCCCAGACTGAGGCGGAGCGCATCCCCCACGGCCTGAACATGCTCCACAAGCGATTTCTGCGCCAAAAGGATCGCACAGACGATGATCTCCAGCAGGCCGAAATCCGGGATGGCGGCGATAATCCAGCCAAGAGCCCCGGCAAGGCTGGCAAGGGCGGCCATCGCGACAACACCTTTAGCCCGCCGATAGGGGCCTTCGTTCAGACGGCGGTCAAACCAAGCGACGGCGCGCCCCATGACCACGGCGGGGTGCGAGAACCTGTCCCACAGCCAGCGCGGTTCGCCCAAGGCCGCGTCCAGCAACATGGCTCCGGCAAGCAAAGACGCGCTCATCCCGGCACCCGTTCGAGGGCTGTCTGCAGACGGTGCCAGTCGGCCTCTGTTCCTGGCAGGCCAAGCCGAACCCAGCGGCTGGAATAGGGGAAGATGCGGCTCCAGATATGGGCCTTTGCGAGGCGGTCCTGAAAGGCGGCTGCGTCGCCAACGTCATAAAGCCGAAAAAGCGAGGTGCCCCCGACCACAGGCGCGCCGATCATCTGATCCAGACGCGCGGCATCCTGTGCAAGCCGGGCGCGGGTGGTCGTGGCCCAAGCGTCATCGGCCAAAGCCCGTGCGCCGATCTCCAGCGCTGGGCCGCTGACGGCCCAAGGCCCGATCATCTGCGCCAATCGGCTGATCAGGGCCGGGTCACCAATGGCAAAGCCCAGCCGCAGCCCCGCAAGACCCCAGAACTTGCCAAAACTTTTCAGGATCAGCGTGCCGGGGCGGCCCGCCAGATGGCAGAGCGAGGCATCTGGCGTCACGTCGCAGAAACTCTCGTCAATAATTTGCAGGGCGCGGGCCGGGGGGGCTTGCCACAAACGCCCATCGGGATTGTTGGGGTGAACGATCACTTGTGCCTGCGCGCCGTCCTCTGCCAGCGTCCAGCCGGCGGCCCGGAAAGCCCGCCCGTGTTCGTTGTAAGTCGGCCCCGGAACAAAGGCCGTTGCGGGGGCCAGCAGCGTGGGAATGCGGGCAATCAGCGCAGATGCGCCGGGTGCCGCCAGAACCGCCGCCCCTGTTGGGACAGACCAGAAACGGCGAGCTGCGGCCTCGATCCGCGCGAAGGCAGCGGCATCGGGCAAGGTGGCCCAAGCATCGGCACTAACAGCGCCCAGCGGATAGGGGACTGGGTTGATCCCGGTTGACAGATCAAGCCAATCGGCGCGCCTGCCACCATAGGCCAACGCCGCCGCATCAATGCCGCCGCCGTGATCTGCTGCTTCCACCCTCGTGCTCCTTAGCCGGACGGCCCCAGAAACATGATTCGAGGCCCCTTGGCAACCACCTGCGCAAGCGTGGCAATTCGGCCCCGCCCGGTGAGGAATCCTGTCCCTGCGCGGGCTTCACTTGATTTAAACGATTTTGCGCCCAGTATTAATGGCAGGAATGGGGGGCGTCACGATGTTGGAACACTTACCACCAGAGATTGAGGCCGGGTTGCGCCTTGCTCAGAAGCGCGATTTGAAACGGAAGTCGCGCCTGCGGGTTCACATCGGGGGGCAGGTGTTTCCGATTCTGCGTTTGTGGGAGGACGGGCTGGCGCTTGATGCAAGTCAGGCAGAACATCTGCGCGGCCTTGTTGATGTCTATGATGGCGCTGTTCATCTTTGCCAGTGCTTGATCATCGCCTCCAGCGTCGAGAATGGCGAATTGGTTTGCGATTTCAAACGCTCCACCAATGTGGTTTCAACGCCTGCGCTGGATTTCTGGAAGGATGAAAACGCCCCGGTTGCTTATCTGACGAAAAGCTGAACGGGGCGCTGGGGCATCCGGGTTATTGCAGGTCGCCAAAGGCTTTCTGAAGCCAGGAAACGGCCTCGACGATTCGGGCGCGCGGGGTTGCAATGTTGAACCGAAGGTAGGTTTCCCCGCCTTTTCCGAAGCTTGCGCCATGGTTTGCCGCGATTTTCGCGTCTTTCTCGACGCGGGCCTGAACCTCTTGGGCGCTCATCCCTGTACCCGAGAAATCGACCCAGCACAGATAAGTGGCCTCCATTGGCATCGGCTTTACGCCCGGAATGGCCGCCAATCCCTTGATCAGAATGTCCCGGTTGCCTTCCAGATAGGTCAGCAACGCCTCCAGCCATTCCACCCCTTCGGGTGTATAGGCCGCCGTTGCGACGATCAGGCCGAAGCTTGACGAAGAAATCCCCAAAGCCGACAGCCGCGCGCCAAAACGCGCCCGCAGGGCCGGGTCAGAGATGATCACATTGCCGCAATGCGGTCCGGCAAGGTTGAAGGTCTTGGAGCAGGCCGTCATCACGATCAAACGGTCCAGCATGTTGGGCATGGCAAGCGGGGCCACGGTGTGTTTATGCCCCGGATAAGCCAGATCATGGTGAATCTCGTCCGAGACGAGAATCAGATCGTGCCGGATGCAGAAGGCGGCGACAGCCTCCAGTTCCGCCAGCGTCCAGACCTGCCCCCCCGGATTATGCGGAGAGCAGAGGATCAACATCCGCTCGTTCCCGGTCATCTGCGCGTCCCAGGCGTCGAAATCCATGACATAGCGGTCGTCCTGCAGGGCCAGCGGGCATTCCACGACGTCGCGCTCTGCCGCTTTGATGACCCGCGCGAAAGCGTGATAGACGGGCGTCATCAGCACCACGCCATCCCCGGCTTTGGTAAAGGCATCGATGCAGACGGCTACGCCATTCACCAGCCCGAAGGTGGTAAAGATGCTGTCGGCCTCCACCTCCCAGTTGTGGCGGGTGCGCATCCACCACCGGATTGCATCCTTGTAGGCCCCGCCATCACCGCCGTAATAGCCGAAGATGCCCTCGCTCAGATGCTTTTCCAGCGCTTTTTGAACCGAGACCGGCGGACGGAAATCCATATCCGCGACCCACATCGGCAGTCCTTCGGTGGGAGAGACGCCGTAGAAACGCTCCATCTCATCCCATTTGTTCGATCTGGTACCGATCCGGTTGATCTCTTCATCGAAATTCATCTGCATTCCCTTCGGTTTTTCTTGTCATATCGCTGAAACGAAAGCCGTTCCAGCCTGCAGAAAAACGAAAATGTACCCGGTACAATTGGCCGTCGCAGCAAGAGCGGAGCATTGCGCGCCGCCGTTTGATCGCTTAAATCACCCTTATGAAACGCCATATCCTGCTCCATCCCGACCCGCGCCTGAAAAAGCTGTGCGAGCCCGTTGCCGAGATTTCGTCTGAAATCGGCAAACTGGCCGAAGACATGCTGGAAACCATGTATGATGCGCCCGGCATCGGCCTGGCCGCGCCGCAGGTCGGTGTGCTCAAGCGCGTGCTTGTGATGGATTGCGTCAAAGAGGCCGGCGCCGCCCCACGGCCGATGGTCATGGTCAACCCGTCGGTGCTTTGGTCGTCCGAAGATACCTCTGTTTATGATGAAGGCTGTCTGTCGATCCCGGAGCATTATGCCGAAGTGCGCCGCCCGGCAGAGGTTCGTGTCAGCTGGACCGGTCTGGACGGCAAACTGCAGGAAGAGCAGTTTTCAGGGCTTTGGGCGACTTGTGTTCAGCATGAAATCGACCATCTGGATGGCAAGCTGTTCGTAGATTATCTTGGCCCGCTCAAGCGTCAGATGATCACCCGCAAGATGCAAAAGCTGAAGCGCGAACTGGCACGGGGCGGCTGATGGCGCTTTTGCCCATTTTGCGCTGGCCGGATCCGCGCCTTTCGGCCCGCTGTGCGGCCATTTCAGCAGATGAGGATGTGTCTGCCCTTGTGGCTGATATGCTGGAGACGATGTATGACGCCCCCGGCCGTGGCCTTGCAGCCCCGCAGGTGGGCGTTCTCAAACGGCTTTTCGTCATGGACCCCGGCTGGAAAGAGGGGACGCCTGATCCCTATATCTGCATCAACCCGGTTCTGAGCGACTTTTCCGACGAGCTGAAAAGCGGCCCCGAAGGCTGTCTTTCCATTCCGGGGATCACGACAGAGATTTCCCGCGCCGCCTCGGTCACGCTGGCCTGGACCGATCTGAACGGGATCACCCGGCAAGACCGTCTGACGGGATTTGCGGCGATCTGTGCGCAGCATGAATACGACCATCTGGATGGGATCGTGACTTTTGACCGGCTTTCAGGCGAAGCCCGCGCCCTTGCCGAAAGCAGCTATCAACCATGACAATCCGCAAATGCATCCCCTATCCGGACCCACGGCTCAAGACGCCCGCCGCCGAAGTTGCCGAAATCACCGATGAGGTGCGCGCAATCTGGGCCGATATGGTGGACACGATGGAGGCGATGCCCGGCTATGGCCTTGGGGCGCCACAAATCGGGGTGATGCAGCGGCTGGCGGTTGTTGATTGCTCTGCCGAGCGCGGGCAGGCGGTTTTGATGGCCAATCCGGTGGTGCTGCATGCCTCTGCGCAACTGCGCGACCATGATGAGGCCAGCCCCAATCTGCCCGGCGTTTTTGCCAAGATCTCACGCCCAAGGGCCGTGACAGTGCGGTTTCTGAATGCACAGGGAGAGATGGAAGATCGGGATTTCGTGCATCTTTGGGCCACCTCGGTGCAGCATCAGATCGACCATCTGAATGGCAGGATGTATTTCGACCATCTCAAACCGCTCAAACGCAAGATGCTGATCGCAAAGGCGGAAAAGCTGCGCGCCAGAGGATGAAAAGGGGCTTTCCATGCCGAGAATGAAGATTGTCTTCATGGGAACACCGGCATTTTCGGTTCCCGTTCTACAGGCGCTGGCGGCAGAGCATGAGATTGTGGCCGTTTATTGTCAGCCGCCCCGGCCTGCGGGGCGCGGAAAAAAGCCTCGCCCTAGCCCCGTGCAAGACTGCGCCGAGGCTTTGGGCTTGGTGGTGCGCCACCCGGTCTCCCTGCGTTCTGAGGCGGCAGCGGCAGAGTTTGCGGCGCTGGGCGCGGATGTTGCTGTGGTTGTGGCCTATGGGCTGATCTTGCCGCAGCCTATTCTGGATGCGCCGAAATGGGGTTGTCTGAATATTCACGCCTCTTTGCTGCCGCGCTGGCGGGGCGCTGCACCAATTCACCGCGCCATCATGGCCGGGGATGCCGAAACCGGGGTCTGCATCATGCAGATGGAGGCGGGCTTGGATACCGGCCCGGTCCTGCTGCGCCAAGCCACCCCGATTGGCCCCGAAGAAACCACCGCAGGCTTGCATGACCGTCTGTCCCAGATGGGGGCGGGTTTGATCGGGCAGGCGCTGGCGGAATTGCCGTCGCTTTCGCCCGTGCCGCAACCAGATGCGGGCGTGACCTATGCTGCCAAGATCGACAAGGCCGAAGCGCGGCTGGACTGGTCGGAACCCGCCGAAGTCGTGGATCGGAAAATCCGGGGCCTTTCGCCCTTTCCGGGGGCCTGGTGTCTGTGGGAGGGAGAGCGGGTGAAGCTTTTGGCCAGCAGGCTGGGTCAGGGGGAGGGCGCGCCGGGGCAGATCCTGCCGGGCCTGAGGGTCGCTTGCGGCAGCGGCGCGGTGGAAATCCTGACACTTCAGCGCGAAGGCAAGCGCCCGATGCAGGTTGATGATTTTCTGCGTGGTGCCGTCGTGCCGGACCGGCTGGAATAACTGCCCGTTTCAATTTTCTTCAAACTCCCCATATTGAGGGGAGGTTTCAGGAAAGGTGGGGCAATGCCGGGAATTTTGTTGATCGTCATCATCGGGGCCGCGGCGGGGTTTCTGGCGACGCGCTTCATGCGTGTTCAGGCGGATGTTCCAACCACCGTAGCGATTGGGGTTTTCGGGGCCGTTGTCGGCTGGCTGGTGCTACGGATTTTGGTGGCGGTGACGGGCTGGCTTGCCATGTTCATCGGCGCGGTTCTGGGGGCCATGCTGTTGCTCTGGCTCTGGCAGAGGTTCCGCTCTAAGTGATGGATTTCAGGGCTTCTTTCCATTTGAAACCCTTGGGGCCAATGTCCTTCCATTGGGCCTGAGCAGCCCAAAGGGCGAATACAAGTGGCGCGGCCTTGTCTTGCTCAAGCCGCAGGGCCAGCCCCGCTTCGGCCCGTTGCCGCCAAGCGAAAGCCTGATCGCGCAGGTCCGGATTGCGCAGGCTGGGGGCCAGAAGAACCGTGACGTCGGGCAGGGACTTGAGGAAGGGCAGCGCCCCTTTGGGGCCAAGTTCAACCGCTTCCGCGCTTTCCAACTCTGCCTCTGCCTGCTGCCAGCCCGCGATCAGGGCAGAAACCAACATGCCGTCGAGGCTTCCAAAACGCTGAACCAGTGTCGCGGGCGCAAGGCCGGTAGCCCTTGAGAGCGCCGAAAACGTGATCGCCTTTTCCCCTTCATTGCGAAGAAGGGAAAGCAGAGCAGCGTGAATATCGCTATCCGGGATGAGTTTCGTTCTTGGCACCCGATCAGACTACGGAAAAAAGTCACGTTGTCAAAGGAGTGTTAGCGTTTGGGTGCCTCTGGCCGGGGTGGCTTGTTCTTGTAAATCGGCAAGCGCCAGCCAAAGGCGATGCTGCCCGCGCGCAACACAAAGGTTACCGCCCCGCAGCCCAACAAGGCGTAGCCCGTTTGCACTCCCCAATGGCTGGCCAGAACGGCCGTCAAAGCGCCGGCAAAGGCGGCCGAGGCGTAAAGTTCCCCTTGTTTGAGGACAAGCGGCACCTCATTGCACACAACATCCCGCAAAAGCCCGCCCAGACAGCCCGTGATCATCCCCATGACCAGAAGAATGGGCCAGCCCTGCCCAAGCCCCAAGGCCACGCCGACCCCTGCCGGAACGGCCACGGCCAGCGCAAAGGCATCCAGCCACAGAATCGCCCTATAGCGGCTTTCCAGAAGATGCGCGGTGAAAAAAACCAAAATGGCGGCCCCGACCGCTGCCAGCAGAATGGAGGGATCTTCCACCCACAGCACAAAGTCGCGGTTCAACAGCAGATCGCGGAAGGTGCCGCCCCCCACAGCCGTGAGGCAGGCGACAAAGATGAACCCAACGATATCCAATTGCGACCGGCTGGCAACAAGCGCCCCGGTCAGCGCGAAGATCGCGACCGAAACATAGTCGAGGGTCGCAAGCAGCGTCATTTGGCGGCTTTTTCGGGTTTGAAGGGGGCCATTCCGGCGCGGGCCAGTTCATCCGCACGCTCATTCTCTGCATGGCCCGCGTGGCCTTTGATCCAGCGCCACGTCACTTCGTGACGGGCTTGCGCCGCATCCAGTCGCTGCCACAGATCGACATTCTTGACGGGCGGGCCAGCGG
The DNA here is from genome assembly GCA_029254215.1 of Pseudorhodobacter sp. GTDB lineage: Bacteria > Pseudomonadota > Alphaproteobacteria > Rhodobacterales > Rhodobacteraceae > Pseudorhodobacter. The sequence goes on from JAQWYA010000136.1 coordinate 41,501, forward strand.
CCGTGCGCCAGCCTTTGCGCTTCCATCCGGCCATCCATTCCGTAATGCCATTTTTGACATAGGCACTGTCGGTGACGATCGTGATTTCGGACGCGCGGGCCAAAGCCTCCAGCGCCGAGATAGCGGCCATCAACTCCATCCGGTTGTTGGTCGTGTCGGCCTCTCCGCCTTGCAGGGTGCGTTCCTTCACAACGGTTGCGCCGTCGCGCGCCAGCATCAGCACACCCCAGCCACCGGGGCCGGGATTGCCAGAACAAGCGCCATCCGTATAGGCGAAAAGATCAGCCATAAACGCCGCCGATCAGAAGTCGAGATGTTCGACACTCAGCGCGTTTTGCTGAATGAATTCGCGCCGGGGTTCGACGACATCGCCCATGAGTTTGGTAAAGATATCATCGGCATCCGCCAGATCATCGACCTTGACCTGCAACAGCGTCCGGGCCTCCGGGTCCAGCGTGGTTTCCCAAAGCTGCTCGGGGTTCATTTCCCCCAGACCCTTATAGCGCTGCAGGCTGAGGCCCTTTTCGCCCTCCGCAAGAATCGCGTTCAACAGGTCAATCGGGCCATGGATCGGGGTTTCGCGGTCTTTGCGGATCAGGCGCGTGGACTCTGTGTAGGCATCGCGCGTGGTGCTGGCGATCTGGGCCAGACGCCGCGCCTCGCCCGAGCGCAGGACAGCGCCGTCAAGGGTGCGGATTTCCTCGACCCCGCGCAGGACGCGGGCCAGACGAATGCCGTGATCTTGTGTGATCCGGCCATTCCAGCCGCGTTCATATTCCTGCGCCACCGCATCCAGCCGTTTGGCCACGGCATCGGCAACGGCCTGCAAATCGGCATCCGCACTGCCAAGATTGAACGCGCCTGCGATTGCGGCCTGTTCCAGAATGCCGCGCGGATAATGGGTCGGGAAGGCATCAAGGATCCGGCGGAACTGGCGCGCACCCTCGATCACGCGGGCAAGGTCAGCGCCTGCAATGTCTTCGCCCGAAGGAAGGCGCAGCACCGCGCCGTCGATCCCCATCTCGATCAGGTAATCCTCCAGCGCGGGCTGATCTTTCAGATAAACCTCGGACTTGCCGCGGGCCACTTTGTACAACGGCGGCTGCGCGATATAGAGAAAGCCGCCTTCGATCACCTGAGGCATCTGGCGGAAGAAGAAGGTCAAAAGCAGGGTGCGGATATGCGCGCCATCGACATCGGCATCGGTCATGATGACGATCTTGTGGTAGCGCAGTTTCTTGATATCAAACTCATCCCGGCCAATCCCGGTGCCCATCGCCGTAATCAGCGTACCAATTTCCTGACTGCCGAGCATCCGGTCAAAACGCGCGCGTTCGACGTTCAGGATCTTGCCGCGCAAGGGCAAGACAGCCTGATTGGCGCGGCTGCGCCCCTGTTTGGCGGACCCCCCGGCGCTGTCCCCCTCGACAAGGAACAATTCGGATTTTGCGGGGTCGCGTTCCTGACAATCGGCCAGCTTTCCGGGCAGCGAGGCGACATCCAGCGCCGTTTTGCGCCGTGTCAGATCACGCGCCTTGCGGGCGGCTTCGCGGGCAAAGGCAGCCTCAATGATCTTGCCAACGATGATCTTGGCATTGGCAGGGTTTTCTTCAAACCACTCCGCCAGCTTTTCGTTGACCAGCCCTTCTACGGCGGGGCGTACTTCGGAACTGACAAGCTTGTCCTTGGTTTGGCTGGAGAATTTCGGGTCAGGCACCTTGACTGACAGAACACAGGTCAGCCCTTCGCGAGCATCATCGCCGGTGAAATCGATCTTCTCGCGCTTGGCGATGCCAGAGCTTTGCGCATAGGCGTTGATCGTCCGGGTCAGCGCGCCGCGCAGGCCTGCCAAATGGGTGCCGCCATCGCGCTGCGGGATGTTGTTGGTGAAGGGCAGCACGTTTTCATGGTAGCTGTCATTCCACCACATTGCCACTTCAACCCCGATCCCGCCTTTTTCGCCGGTGATGAAGATCGGGTCGGGCATGATCGAGGATTTTGACCGGTCGAGGTAGCGCACGAATTCGCGCACGCCGCCCTCATAGAACAGCTCTGTCTTGAGCGGTTCTGCCGGGCGCTCATCTTCCAGAATGATCCGCACGCCGGAATTCAGGAACGCCAGTTCACGCAGACGGTTTTCCAGCGTCTTGAACACATAATCGAGGTTGGAGAACGTCTTGGTCGAGGCGAGAAAGCGCACCTCGGTGCCCTTTTCCCCGTTGGCATCGCCCACCACGCGCAAATGTTCGGTGGTATAGCCGCCCTCAAACCGCGCGAAATGTTCCTTGCCATTACGCCAGACGCGCAGTTCCAGCCAATCCGACAGCGCATTCACAACCGAGACGCCAACGCCATGCAGCCCGCCCGAGACCTTGTAAGAGTTCTGGTCGAATTTGCCGCCGGCGTGAAGCTGGGTCATGATGACCTCGGCCGCTGAAACGCCCTCTTCCTTGTGCAGATCAACCGGAATGCCCCGGCCGTTATCGCGCACGGAAACTGAGCCATCGGCGTGAATCTTGACGGTGACAGCGGTGGCATGGCCCGCCAAAGCCTCGTCAATCCCGTTGTCGACGACTTCATAGACCATGTGATGCAGCCCAGAGCCGTCATCGGTGTCGCCGATATACATGCCGGGACGCTTACGAACAGCCTCTAAGCCTTTGAGAACTTTGATAGAATCTGCGCCATATTCTTCGCGGTCTGTTTGGTCTTCGGCCATGCGGTCTTTCCTTGAATTCTGGCACGTTTTATAGGCGTTTTGGGGGGGATTGTCACGCTCTGGCCACAAGATTTAGCGGTTATGCGGGGCTTTTGATCAGGACGGCGTTATCGCGATCACCAGCCCGACCCCGATCAACAAAAAGCCGGAAACCGTGTTCATCCGGTTCAGCGCCTTGGGCGAGGATAAAAGCCGACGGGCGCGGTCCAGAAAGACCGCAAGGGCAAGGTTGCCCAAGGCCGGGATCACGGCCGAAACCAGCAGGATTGCCGCGATGTCATAGCCGTTCACGCGGCTCAGATCGAAAAAGCCGGGAAGCACCCCCATGTAGAAGAGGATCGCTTTCGGGTTTCCGATCACGGCCGCGACCCCCACCAGGAAGCCCGCCATCGCGCCGGGCTTGGTCATCCGGCTATCTGTTGTGGGGCGGTTTGCGGTGTTCTTGACCAACAAGAAGCCCATGACAATGAAGGTTGCCGCCGCCACCCATTTCAGCCCGTCCAGAAATCCGCCATAGACGGAGAGGATCCATGTCAGGCCAAAGATCGCGCAAAAGGGCCACAGAAGATCGCCAAGCGCCACGCCGATCGCCAAGGGCCAAGCGGAGGCAAATCCCCCCGACAGCGCCCGCGCCGTCAGCGCCACCCAGACCGGGCCGGGGACGGCCCATAAAAGCGCCATGCCGCCTGCATAAAGCAGAAGGTCGAAGAAGGTGATGGTCATCTCAATCCGGCAGTGTCAGGCTGCCGTCCTCTGCCAAGGGCCAAAACGGGTTCATGGCGACTTCCCAGATGTGATCGTCCGGGTCTGCCCAATAGCCGGAATACCCGCCCCAGAATACTTTTTCGGGGCGCTTCACGGCCTTGGCACCTGCCAGCAGGGCGGCGTCAAAGGCGGCGTCTACCTCGGCTTCGGTGGGGAAATTCTGGGCCAGAGTGATAGCGCCTGTCCCCAGAACGGCATCCGGGCGGCCTTGATCCTTGGCCAGTTCATCCAGCGGAAACAGACCCAAAGCCGCACCATGCATTTGAAAAAAGGCAACGGTTGGCTGGCTTTGCGCCGATTCCACCCAACCCAAGGCCGCATAAAACGCGCGCGCGCGGGGCAGATCTTGTACCCCCAAGGTGATCAGGGTGACGCGTTGCTGTGTCATGGCTGTCCTTCCCGGATCACAGATCGGCCCCTGTCGTCGCTGATCTCAAAATACTGCGCCCGGTGCCCCAGCGTTTCAAAAAGCTCTGCCCCTGTTCCGGTCATGATGGCTTGCGCGCGAAGGGCGGCAAGCTCGTCATAAAGCGC
>JAQWYA010000202.1 GCA_029254215.1 Pseudorhodobacter sp.
CTTCATCGTGACGGGCGACGGGGTGATCGTGGTCAATTCCGGCGCGTCCTACCTGCTGGCCAAGGCCCTGCATGATGAGATCAGGATCATCACCGATCAGCCGGTCAAGCTGGTGATCACTGAAAACGGGCAGGGCCATGCGATGCTGGGCAATGGCTATTGGGTCGAACAGGGCGTGCCGATCCTTGCCCATGTCGAGGCGGCAGCGGAATTTGCCGACAGCGCGGGCCAATCCCTGATCGCGCTGCGCGCCTATGCCCGCGAGAATGCCGAAGGGACCGAAGCTCATGGCCCCACCGAAACCTTCGAGGACCGGGTGGAAATCATAATGGGCGATTTCCGGGTCGAGGTGCTGCATCTTGGCCCCGCCCACAGCCCCGGCGACACGCAGGTCTGGCTGCCCGATCAGGGGCTGATGATCGCGGGCGACATCGCCTTTCACGAACGGATGCTACCGGTCTTTCAGAACACCTGCACAAGTTGCTGGATCGAGACATGGGAAGGCCCGCTGACTGATCTGTCGCCCACCTACATCATCCCCGGCCACGGCCATCCGACGAATTTTGCGCAAGTCACGCGCTACACCCATGATTACCTTGTCTATCTGCGCGAAAAGATCGGCGCACATCTGGACGAGGGCGGCGATCTGGCCGGGGCCTATTACGTTGACCAATCCCCCTATGTGTTGCTGGACACCTATGAGGAACTGGCCACCAAAAACGCAGGCATCGTCTACGCGGAAATGGAATTCGAGTAAGAAAACGGGCGGCGCTTTTGATAAGCGCCGCCCGTTGTGATTGATCCGTGCCGCAACCGGGGTGTTATTTTGCCGGTTTCTTGGCCGGGGCCTTTGCCGCAGGTTTTGCCGCTGCAGCAGGCTTCGCAGGGGCTGCGGGCTTCGCCGCAGGCGCATCCAAAGCCATCTGGGCCGCCGCCGCCGCATCGGCCTTTTTCAACGAGGCAAGCCCCTCCTCAAGGTTGATCGCCGAAATCGCCCGCACCGCCAGTGCGGCCTCGGCCCCCTTGCGCAGGAAGTTCTTGGCAAACACGCCCGTCTGCTTTTCCGAGCCGTCAAAGCTATGCGGCGTCAGGATCACCGAGAACATCGGCACGCCGGTTTTCAGCTGGGTCTCCATCAGCCCCGTCACCGCCGCTTGCGAGACGAAATCCGCGCGATACATGCCGCCATCCACCACGAAAGCCGCCCCCACAACCGCGTCAAACGCGCCGGTCTGTGCCAGTCGCTGCGCCAAAAGCGGAATCTCAAACGCCCCCGGCACGTCATAGGTCACAAGATGGGCTTGCTGGCCGGATTGCTTCATCTCGGCCACGAAACCTTCCAGCGCCTTTTCCACGATATTGGCGTACCAATGGGCTTTGATGAAGGCGATTTTAAGTCTCTGGGCCATGCAGTTTTCCTTTCGGCATCAAGGGTCGCCCATCGGCGGGTCCATTTTAGCCACCTAAGGCAATTTGGCCCAAAAACACAAGCAAAGACCCAAGATTTGTCCCCTCCGCCCCCGGAAGACTCCGCCGGGCAGGCCCGTCAGATCCGGTTGGGAAGATCGTCAAACAGATCGCCACCCCAGACGTAAAACACCTGATCATGGGTGATTTCCGCGATCTCGGTGAACTCCTTGTTCATATCCGAGAATTTCTTATCCATTTTCTTGAGGGTTCCGGCGCAAATCGTACATTGCTTGGCGATCTCGCCGCAATGGAGCATATAAGTCACCATTTCCGCGTTGAAGGGCGAGATCAGCACGACCTGCGCCAATTCCCGGAACTGCTTTTCCAGATATTTTGCAGCCTCGCGTTTTGCGGTGAATTCCTTGGCATATTTGCGCACGGCGGGCGTAATCTTGCCCACCTCCTCCAGTTTGGCGCGGGCTTCCTTTTCATAGGCTTGCAGGTAATCCACCATCTTTTCGATCGCGGCTTTGGTCTGCTTGCATTTTTCATGCGGGATGCCTTTGGCGCGTTCGGCCTTGTAGGTCTTGATCACCACTTTCTCAAAGTTCTCGGTATTGTCGCGCGGCATGCTGTATTTTGCGCGGTACACCTTGTCATAGCCTTTGCCGATCTTGATCAGCTGCTTCTCGGCCCGCTCCAGCCAGCCTTTCTTGACGATGCTGTGCAGCTCATCGACGACCTCTTCCTGAGGTTTTGTCTTGGCCTTTTTCAGCGCATCGCCCACTTTCTTGAGGTTTTCGACATCCTTGAAAAACTGGGGCGTCGCCGTATCTTTGAAAATCTCACCAAAGCTCATGCGTCAGAACTCCTAACATTTACACTTTAAAAATTCCGGCCCTGTCCGGAAAATCCAGATTGAACAGGGCCATGCGGGGCAGAATGCCAGATGTTCGGCCTCGATCAAGTCTTTTCACCCCCTTTCACCGACAGCCTCCGGCAACAACGCGCCGCCCCTTCGCCCAAGGCACTGGCGCAGGCAGATCATTTATCGCATAGAGGCGGTATTCACTCTCCCACAGGGAGAGCCTTCGATTTTTGACGCTGACATTCCACGGGGCCGCATCCTTGAAGCTTTCCATTGTCACCGCCGTCTATAACCGCGAGGCGACCGTTGCGCAGGCGATCGCCAGCGTGGCCGCGCAAAGCTATGGCGATGTGGAACATGTGATCATCGACGGGGCCTCCTCGGATGGCACGCTGGCCGAGGTGAACCGCCACGCGCATCCCGGCATGCGGGTGATCAGCGAACCCGATCGCGGCATATACGACGCGCTGAACAAGGGCATCACACTGGCCACGGGTGAGGTGGTCGGCCTGATGCATTCGGATGATTTCTTTGCCCATGACCGGGTGCTTGAAACGGTGGCCGCCGCCTTTGCCCGGACCGGGGCGGATGCGGTTTACGGCGATCTCGACTATGTCGCGGCCGGGGATACGGGCCGGATCATTCGGCACTGGCGCTCTGGTGCCTTCACACCCGGCCGCCTTGCACGGGGCTGGATGCCGCCCCATCCCACCTTGTTCCTGCGCCGCGATGCCATGCTGCGCCTTGGTCTTTACGACACCGACTACCGGATCGCCGCAGATTACGAGGCCGTCCTGCGCTGGTTCGGCAAAGGCGGGCTAAGCCTTGCCTATGTTCCGCAAGTCCTTGTAAAGATGCGCGTGGGCGGCGAAAGCAACCGCTCGCTGGGCCGCATCCTTCGCAAAAGCCGCGAAGATTACCGCGCCCTGCGCAGCACCGGGGTGGGCGGGCTTCCCGCCCTCGCCTGGAAAAACCTCAGCAAACTCCCGCAATTTCTTAAAAAGTGAGACGCTTCCCATGACAAAAACCGCATTGATCACCGGGATCACCGGGCAAGACGGCTCTTACCTCGCCGAATTTCTGCTGGCCAAGGGCTATGAGGTGCATGGCATCAAGCGGCGCGCGTCCTTGTTCAACACCCAGCGGATCGACCATATCTACGAAGACCCGCACAACCCCAACCCGCGCCTCAAGCTGCATTACGGCGATCTGACCGACAGTTCCAACCTGACGCGCATCCTGTCCGAAGTGCAGCCCGATGAAGTCTATAACCTTGGCGCGCAAAGCCATGTCGCCGTCAGCTTCGAGGCCCCGGAATACACCGCCGATGTGGATGCCATGGGCGCGTTGCGGCTGCTGGAGGCTATTCGCTTTCTGAAACTCACCGATAAGACGCGCTTCTATCAGGCCTCCACCTCGGAACTCTACGGCTTGGTGCAGGAAACCCCGCAGCGCGAAACCACGCCCTTTTACCCGCGCAGCCCCTATGCGGTGGCCAAGATGTACGCCTATTGGATCACGGTAAACTACCGCGAGGCTTATGGCATTTATGCCTGCAACGGCATCCTCTTTAACCACGAATCCCCGCGCCGGGGCGAAACCTTCGTGACCCGCAAGATCACCCGCGGTCTGGCCAATATCGCCCAAGGGCTGGAGGATTGTCTCTACATGGGCAATATCGACGCGCTGCGCGACTGGGGCCACGCCAAGGATTACGTCCGCATGCAGTGGATGATGCTGCAACAGGACCGGGCCGAGGATTTCGTGATCGCCACCGGAGTGCAATATTCGGTGCGCGAGTTCATCCAATGGACGGCGGCGGAACTGGGCATCACCCTTGCCTTCACCGGAAGCGGCGTTGACGAATGCGCGGTGGTCGAGGCTGTGAGCGGCGACAAAGCCCCCGCCGTGAAGCCCGGCGATGTGGTCTTGCGCATTGACCCGCGCTATTTCCGCCCCGCCGAGGTGGAAACCCTGCTGGGCGATCCGACCAAAGCCAAGGAAATGCTGGGCTGGGTGCCGGAAATCACCGCCCAAACCATGTGCGCCGAGATGGTGGCCGATGATCTGCGCGCCGCGCGCCGGCATCGCTTGTTGCGCGAAAACGGGCTTGAACTGCCCGTGTCACTGGAGGGGTGAGGGTATGAAAACCTATCTCGCAGGACATCGCGGCATGGTCGGGGGCGCAATTCTGCGCCGCCTGCGAGCGCGCGGGGCCGAGGTCATCACCCGGACCCATGCAGAACTGGACCTGACCGATCAATCCGCCGTGCGCGCCTTCCTGCAAGCCGAACGCCCCGATGCGGTCATCCTCGCCGCCGCCAAAGTGGGGGGGATTCACGCCAACAACACCTATCCCGCCGATTTTCTTTACGAAAACCTGATGATCGAGGCGAATGTCATCCATCAGGCCCATGCGGCCGGGGTGCAGCACCTGTTGTTTCTGGGCTCGTCCTGCATCTATCCGCGCGCGGTGGCGCAGCCGATGGCGGAAGACGCCCTGCTGACGGGCGTACTGGAGCCCACGAACGAACCCTATGCCATCGCGAAAATCGCCGGCATCAAGCTGTGCGAAAGCTACAACCGGCAGTTTGGCACCGATTACCGCTCGGTCATGCCGACCAATCTTTACGGGCCGGGCGATAATTTTCACCCCGAAAACAGCCATGTGCTGCCCGCCCTGATCCGCCGCTTTCACGAGGCAGCACAGGCCCGCGCGCCCGAGGTCGTGATCTGGGGCAGCGGCACCCCGATGCGCGAATTCCTACATGTGGATGATATGGCAGAAGCCTCGCTCTTTGTGCTCGATCTGCCGAAGGCCGAGTATGAGGCGAACACCCAGCCTATGCTGAGCCATATCAACGTCGGCACCGGCACCGATATCAGCATCCGCGATCTGGCGGGGATGGTGGCCGAGGTGACGGGTTTCGCGGGCGAAATCCGCTGCGATGCGACCAAACCTGACGGCACACCGCGCAAGCTGATGGATGTGTCACGCCTTGCCCGGCTCGGCTGGCGCGCAGGCATCGACCTGCGACAGGGCCTGTCAGAGACCTACCGCTGGTATCTCGACAACGCCGCCAGTTTGCGCGGCTAGCCCCGCCAAAGCCTTCTGCGTCGGGAAGGCCCGCCAGTGCGCGGGGCCAAACGCCGCGCCCCTAGCTGTTGGAGCCGTGGATCGCCTGAATGACCGCCTCCGTCACCTCGCGCGTGGTGGCGGTGCCGCCGACATCGGGGGTCATGATCCCGGCCTCGCAGGCCTTTTCAATCGCGGCCATCAGGCGCTGGCTGCTCTCCACCTCTCCCAGATGCTCCAGCATCTGCACGGCGGTCCAGAAGGTCGCAACCGGGTTGGCGATGCCCTTTCCGGTGATGTCGAAGGCCGACCCGTGGATCGGCTCGAACATCGACGGAAAGCGCCCCTCGGGGTCGATATTCGCGGTCGGAGCCACGCCCAGACTGCCCGCCAGCGCCCCCGCCAGATCCGACAGAATATCGGCATGAAGGTTGGTCGCCACAATCGTATCAAGGCTTTTGGGGTCCAGCACCATCCGCACCGTCATCGCATCGACCAGCATCTTGTCCCATGCCACATCGGGGAAATCGCGCGCCACTTCGGCGGCGATCTCATCCCACAAGACCATCCCGAAGCGCTGCGCATTGGATTTCGTGACCACCGTCAGCCGTTTCCGAGGCCGCATCTGCGCCAGCCGGAAGGCATAGCGCATGATCCGTTCCACCCCCACGCGGGTGAAGATCGAAACCTCGGTCGCCACTTCCTCGGGCATCCCGCGATGCGTGCGCCCGCCATTGCCCGAATACTCCCCTTCGGAGTTTTCGCGCACGATCACCCAATCCAGATCCCCCGCGCCCACATCCTTCAGCGGCGTGCGGATCCCCGGCAGGATCTTGGTCGGGCGGACATTGGCGTATTGGTCAAAGCCCTGACAGATCGGCAGGCGCAAGCCCCACAGGGTGATATGGTCCGGCACATCCGGCGCGCCGACCGCGCCAAAATAGATCGCATCGAAGGGTTTAAGCTGCGCCAGCCCGTCGGCGGGCATCATCTCGCCATGCCGCTTGTAATAGTCCGACCCCCAGTCGAATTGCGTGACCTCAAAGCGCAGGCTGCCCATCCGCTTTTCAAGCGCGGCCAGAACCTCCACCCCCGCGCTAATCACTTCGCTGCCAATGCCATCGCCGGGAATGGCCGCAATCTTGTAGCTTTTCATCTGAGGGTCCTTTGGTCTGTGTCGGGGGCGCGCAAAGCGGTTTGGCAAAGTGTTGACACTTTGCCCGCACCTGTGCAATCGCAAACCCGCACCAAGATGCCGTCAGGTCAGCCGCGCCAGAAGGGCCAGAAATTGCGCCTGTTCGGCCTTGCTGAGCGGCTCCAGCGTCTTGTCCGAAACCTCCAGCGCCGCCGCGATCTGCGCGTTGAAAAAGCGCTGGCCCTCATCGGTCAGGGCAACGGTCAGGCGGCGGCGGTCGGCCTCATCCGGGGCGGTCGCCACAAAGCCCTGTCGCACCAGACGGTCCACCACCCCCTTGATCGTGGCCCCATCCATCGCCGCCGCCCGCCCAAGCTGGTTTTGCGATTGCGCCCCCCCCTCGGCCAGTCGCGCCATCACCGCGAATTGAGTCGTCGTGATCGCCGGAACCACCTCGGAGAATATCGCCAAATGGCGTTGCGTGACCCGGCGCAGCACATAGCCCACCTGATCTTCCAGCACATAATCCCGCGCCGTATCGCTTGATTTATCAGCATCCGTCACGCCTCAGGCATAGCCGCCCCCCCGCGCCCCTGCAAGACCGTTGACAGAGGGCCGGACCCGGCGGCACAGTGTTTGTGTACAAACGAGTTTGGCCCGCACATGACCGCCTATCTGCGCCCCGTCTCTCTAAACGATGCTCTGGACCATCTGGCCAGCACGCCCGCGCGTATCCTTGCCGGGGGAACCGATCTTTACCCCGCCACGCAAAGCCAGACCCTGAACGGCCCGCTGCTGGATATCACCGCCCTGCCGGATCTGCGCGGCATCACCGCGCAAGAGGATGGCTTGCGCATCGGCGCTGCCACAACATGGGATGACATCGCCCGCGCGCCCCTGCCCCCCGCCCTGCGCGCCCTGCAACAAGCGGCCCGAGAGGTCGGCGGCCGCCAGATCCAGAACGCCGGAACGCTGGGCGGCAACCTGTGCAACGCCTCCCCCGCCGCCGATGGCGTCCCGCCCCTGCTGGCGGTCGAAGCTCAGGTGGAGATTTGCAGCAAAGCGGGTAGCCGCCGCCTTCCCCTGTCAGAATTTCTGCTAGGACCGCGCAGAACCGCGCTGCAACCCGGCGAATTGCTGACCGCGCTGCATATCCCACACTCTGGCCTGTCAGGGCATTCGCAATTTCTGAAACTGGGCGCCCGCGCCTATCTGGTGATCTCGATCGCCATGGTCGCCACAAGGATCACGCTGCAAAGCGGCCAGATCACCGGGGCGGCGCTGGCTGTGGGGGCCTGTTCGGCCACCGCCCTTCGCCTGCCTCAGGTGGAGGCCGCCTTGCTGGGCCAGCCCGTCATGGGCGCGGACCGGCTGATTGATCCGGGCGAGGTCGCCGCTGCCCTTGCGCCGCTGGATGATCTGCGCGCCTCCGCCACTTACCGGGCCGAAGCCGCGACCGAGTTGTTGCGCCGCTGCCTGAACAGCACGATCCAGACAGCGGGGGCCGCATGACGCTTTCTTTCACCCTCAACGGCAAATCCGTCACGCTGGAGGTCGCCCCCAGCCTGCGCCTGTCCGAAACCCTGCGCGAAAAGGCGGGGCTTTTGGGCACCAAGGTCGGCTGCGATGCGGGCGATTGCGGGGCCTGCACCGTGCTGGTCGATGGCGCACCGGTCTGCGCCTGCCTGACCCCCGCCGCACGGGTCGAGGGCCGCCATGTCGAAACCGTCGAGGCCACGACCGAGACGCTTACCCGTCTGCGCGCCGCTTTCCTGCGCCATGGCGCGGCGCAATGCGGCATCTGCACGCCGGGCATGTTGATGGCCGCCTCCGCCCTTCTGGCCGAGACACCGCAGCCCACGCCCGCGCAGGCGCAAGAGGCGCTTGGCGGGGTTTTGTGCCGCTGCACCGGCTACGCCAAGATCATCGCCGCCGTTTGTGACACTCAGCCCGCATCCCCCGGCGCATCCCCCGCCCAAGGGGCTGCGGTCGGCGCAAGCCCGGAACGGCTTGACGGGGCGGCGAAAGTCGCAGGCGATGTTTTCGGCGCGGATCTGTGGCAAAAGGGCGGGCTGGTGGTGCGCGCCCTGCGCTCTCCGCACCCGTCCGCGCGGTTCCGCTTTGGCGATCTGGCGGCATGGGCCAGCACCCACGGGGTGCAGGTCTTTACCGCCGCCGACATTCCGGGGCGCAACTGTTTTGGCGCGATCCCACCCTTTGCCGATCAGCCCGCCCTTGCCCAAGGCACCGCCCGCCTGCGCGGAGAGGCGGTGGCCCTGATCGCCCATGAAGACGGCACAACCCCGCCCGATCTTGCCGATTTCCCCGTGACATGGGAGGTGCTGGAACCGCTCCTCTCTCCCGCCGCCGCGATGGATGATGCCGCCCCCTTGCTGCATGAGAGCCGCGCCGGAAACTGCCTGATCGAAGGCCGCGTCATCCGGGGCGATGCGGCCTCGGCGCTCGCCGGTTCGGCACATGTCGTCTCGGGCCAGATCGAAACCGTATTTGTCGAGCACGCCTATATCGAACCCGAAGCCGGGGCCGCCTGGATGGAGGGGGATTGCCTCGTGATCCGCGCCTGCACCCAAGCCCCGGTGATGGACCGCGATGACACCGCCGCCATCCTTGGCCTGCCGCATGACAAGCTGCGCATCATCCCGTCGGCGGTCGGCGGGGGGTTTGGATCGAAACTCGATGTCAGCCTGCAACCGCTGATCGGGCTGGTGACGCTGAAAACAGGGCGGCCCTGCCGCATGGTCTATACCCGCGCCGAAAGCATGGCCTCCACCACCAAACGCCACCCCGCGCGGCTTTGGGGCCAGATCGGCTGCGACAAGGACGGGCTAATCACCGGGCTGGAGGTTGAGGGCATCTTCGACACCGGCGCTTATGCAAGCTGGGGGCCAACCGTGGCGAACCGCGTGCCGGTCCATGCCTCTGGCCCCTATTTCACGCCGCATTACAGCGCGCGGGCCAAGGCGATCCACACCAACAACCCGATTTCCGGCGCCTTTCGCGGCTTTGGCGTGCCGCAGGCCGCGATCTGGCAGGAAACCCTTTATGACCGGCTGGCCGAGGCTGCGGGCCTTGACCGGCTCGATTTCCGCCTGCGCAATGCGCTGCGCGATGGCCAGAAAACCGCCACCGGCCAAAGCGTTCAGGCGGCGGGCATTGCCGATTGCCTGTCCGCGCTTGCCCCCCATTGGACCCGCGCGCTGGCCGGGGCCGCAAACCATCCGGGGCGCGGGGTGGGCATCGCCTCTTGCTGGTATGGCTGTGGCAATACCTCGCTGCCAAACCCCTCAACCATCCGGATCGGGATCACGGGGGCGGGCGATCTGCGCCTGCATCAGGGGGCAACGGATATCGGCCAAGGCTCCAACACCGTGATCGCCCAGATCGCGGCGGATGCGCTGGGGCTGCCGCTGGCGCAATTCGCGCTGATCGGCCCGGATACCGCGCTGACGCCGGACGCGGGGAAAACCTCCGCCAGCCGCCAGACCTTCGTAACGGGCCGCGCGGCGCTGGCCGCCGGGCAAAGCCTGCGCGCCGAGGTGCTGCGGCGGCTGAACATGGGCCCGGCGGCGGTCCTTACCCTCTCGGGCACGACGCTCAGCGCGACTGAGAACGGCCAGACCGCCAGCCTTGATCTGGGCGCGCTGCCCGTGGGTGCGCTTGGCTACGCCCTCATGGCGGAAGAAACCTACGACCCGCCGACCCAGCCGCTGGATGCAAACGGGCAGGGCGTGCCCTATGCGCTTTATGGCTACGGCGCGCAGATGGTGGAACTGGCCGTCGATCCGGCGCTTGGCACCGTAAAGTTGCTAAAGATCACCGCCGCCCATGATCTTGGTCGCGTCATCAATCCCATGCTTGCCACCGGCCAGATTGAGGGCGGCATCGCCCAAGGCATCGGCCTCGCCCTGTTGGAGGAATACCTGCCGGGCCGGACGGAAAACCTGCATGACTACCTGATCCCCACGACCGGCGATATTCCCCCTATCGAAAGCCTGCTGATCGAGGTCGCCGATCCCGAAGGCCCCTATGGCGCGAAGGGCTTGGGCGAACATGTGCTGATCCCCACCGCCCCCGCGATCCTCAACGCGATCCGCCATGCCTGCGGGGCCGAGGTGACGCGCCTTCCCGCCCTACCCCACCGCATCCGCCAAGCGATCCGCGAGGCGAAAGCATGACCGAACCCCCCGAAAAGATCCGCTGCGATGCCTGCCCGGTGATGTGCTATATCGCGCCGGGCCAGACCGGGGCCTGCGACCGCTACGCCAATGAGGCGGGGCGGATCATCCGCACCGATCCGGTGGTGCTCTTGTCGCAAACGGTGGAAAGCGACGGGCGCGTGGTGCCCTTCGCGCGGGACGATTGGCAGGCCGACCCCTTCCCCGCCGATGCGCGGATCACCGGGATCGGCTCGGGCACAACCTACCCCGATTACAAACCTGCGCCCTTCATCATCGCCAGCCAGATTGACGGGGCCGATATGGTCACCGTGGTGACCGAGGCGATCTTTTCCTATTGCGGCGTCAAGGTGAAGATCGACACAGACCGCTATCTTGGCCCCGAAGGCGCAACCGTCCGCGCGCAGGGCGAGGCGATCGGCCATGTCACCACCGCCGAATACGGCAGCCAGATGCTGTCTTTGGGCGGGGTGCATCACCTCACCGGCGGCTCCAAACCCGAAGGCCGCGCCACCTGCGCCGCGCTCTTGGCGCTGTGTAATGGCGAGGCCGTCACCCTGACCATCGACGCAGGCTCCGAGGTGGTCGTGCAAGCCGGCCGCGCGCCGATCGTTGATGGCCGCCCCGAAAACCGGATGCGGGTCGGATGCGGGTCCGCCACCATCGGCATGTTCGCCGATCAGTGGCGCGGGCTGGTGGATGAGGTCGTGGTCGTGGACGATCATATCACTGGCGTCGTGTCAGAGCATCAGGCGGGCAAGGTGCTGGGCTGGGAAAGCACGGGGATCAAGATCCTCGGCCACCGCTCCACCCCCGGCCGCTACTTCCGCGTGTCCGAACCCGGCCTCGGCTGGGGGGGAACGAAGCTCACCGACCCGCTTGAAATCCTCGGCCCGTGGAACGCCAAGAAAGGCGCGCAGCCCGGTTTGCGGCTCCTCATGGTCTCCACCACGGGCGAGGAATTCGCCTATTACGAGCTGGACGAGACGCTGACCCCCCAGCCCAAACCCCTTCCCGATACGCTCTTGCCGTCAGTGCGCCTGATCGACGAGAATTGTGAGCCCTCGCTCTGCACGGTGCTGTTCATGGGCGGCGCCGGAGGCTCCCTGCGCGCGGGCGTCACGCAAAACCCGGTGCGCCTGACGCGCGCGGTTCAGGCCCGCGAAACCCGCCTCACCTCGGGCGGGGCCGAATGCTATATCTGGCCCGGCGGCGGCATCACCTTCATGGTCGACGTCACCCGCCTGCCCGAAGGTGCATTCGGCTATGTCCCGACCCCGGCCCTCGTCGCCCCCCTCGAATTCACCCTGCCCCGCGCAGATTACCTCGCCCTTGGCGGCCACGCGAAAGCCATCAAAACGCTGGAGGAGCTGATGCAAACCGGGGGCGAATACCCCACCGCCGCCCATCTCCTCCCCCAGACGGAGCCCTAGGATGACCCCGTTGTTTTTCAGGTATTTTCTCCAAGAAGAAGCCAAAACCCTTCGCCCTTTCATCTGTTCAAAAATATCCTGGGGTGGGGAATTTGCCGTCAGGCAAAGGGGAGGGGCAACGCCCCTCCCGCTTGGCGGGCCGCGATGAGCGGACCCCAGATCACCGCGCTACCGGGCGACCGGCTGCATCTGCATCACGGCCCCATAGACGTGATCCTCTGGGCCGAAGGGCCGGATCGCGCTGCAGCCTATCGTGCCGCTGCGGATCGCTTTTCAGGTCTTTTGGAAGAGTTGGTTGGTGAGTTGCCCCTCCTGCGCAGCCCCTTGCCGCAACCCCTGACCGGAGAGACCGCGCGGCGCATGGCCCGCGCCGTGGCACCGCATCGCGCCGGGTTCATCACACCGATGGCGGCGGTGGCGGGGGCTGTGGCTGATACGCTTTTGGCGGAGATGTGTGCAGAGGCCACGCTTTCGCGCGCCTATGTCAATAACGGCGGCGATATCGCGCTGCATCTGGATCCGGGCCAAAGTCTGACCTCGGCAATCGTCCGCCCCGGCGGCACTGACAGCCTGACCATCCGGCATGAGGACCCCGTGCGCGGCATTGCCACCTCGGGCTGGCGCGGGCGCAGCTTTTCGCTGGGCATCGCCGATAGTGTCACTGTCCTTGCCGCCACCGCCGCCGAGGCAGATGCCCATGCCACCATCATCGCCAATGCCGTTGATCTGCCCGGCCATCCCGCCATTCACCGCCTCCCCGCCAACCAGCGCCAGGCTGACAGCGACCTAGGCGCGCGGCTTGTGACGGTTGGCGTGGGGCCCCTCTCTGCCCCTGCGCGCGCCCGCGCGCTTGACGCGGGGCAGGTGCAGGCGAATGCGCTCCTCTCCCGCGCCAAGATTGCGGGGGCCGCCCTTTTCCTGCAATCTGATCACCGATGCACCGGAATCCTATCCCTGACCAAGGAGCCCGCCCTTGCCTGATTTTCCCATCCGCAAGATCTCGACCCTCATTGAGGAAATCCGCCATGACGGCGGCCCCTCTGCCCCGCCCCGTCTGCGCGGCGCCATTGCGGCCATCGTCAAGAACCCCTTCGCGGGCCGCTATCACCCCGATCTTCAACCCGCGATGGAAGATCTCAAACCCCTCGGGCTGGAGATGACCGACCTCCTGATCGCGGCCCTTGGCGGGCGGGAGGGCATCGACGGCTATGGCAAAGGCGCGATTGTCGGCGCGGATGGCGAGATCGAGCAAGCCGCCCTTTGGCATGTGCCCGGCGGCTATGCGATGCGTGAACGCCTTGGCACCAGCCGCGCGATCGTGCCCTCGGCGATGAAGGTGGCGGGGATGGGGGCCGGGCTGGATGTTCCGCTGGGCCATATCAACGCGGCTTATGTCCGCAGCCATTTCGATGCGATGACCGTGGCCATACCCGACGGCCCGCGCGCCGATGAGATCGTGTTTATGCTGGCCATGGCCCGCGGCGGGCGCATCCATTCGCGCATGGGCGGGTTGGAGGCCTGGGACGTCAAGGGAGAGGACGGTTTGCGCTGATGCGGATCTGGGCTGCCATCGCGTTTCTGGTTCCGGGCCTCGCCTGGGCCTGCGCCTTGCCGCCCTCGATCATCCTGACCCTGCCCACCGGGTATTACATGGCAGGCGCGGCTGCGACCGTGGCCGTGACAGCGCTTCTGGCGCTCGCCCCGCAATTCCTGCCGCGTCTGCACGCCCGCACCGTGGCAGAGCGGCGGGTTCTGGTCCCCGTCATGGTCAGCAGCTACGTCGCCTGCCTTGCGTTTTTCGCCCTGCTGATCATCGGCTTTTTCGGGGCGCGCGACCCGATGCACAACCTTCTGACGCTGGTGATCTGGACCGTGATCTGGGTCGCCCTGCCGATGGGCTGCATGGTCTTTGGCAATCTGTGGCGCGCGATCAACCCCTGGACAGCGCCTGTCCGGCTGTTCCGGCAATGGCTGGGGCGCAGCACCGGAGTGGGCCTGTCGCGGCTGGGCCATTGGCCTGCCGTCGCGGGGCTTTTGGCCTTTTTCTGGTTCTACATCGTCTCCCTTTCCCCCGATGATCCGCAGGTTCTGGCACAGGCCGCGCTGATCTATTGGGGGGTGATCTTTGCGCTTGGCGTGGCCGAGGGCGAAGACTGGCTGGAGGAGGGCGAGTTTCTGACCGTCTATCTGGGCTATCTCGCCCGTGTCGCGCCGTTCTGGCTGAAAATCACGCAGAACCGCGCGCGGTTGCACATCGGCTGGCCGGGAACGCAGGTGCTGGCAATGCAGCCGCTGCCGCCCTCGGCGGTGGCCTTTGTCACCCTGTCGCTGGCGGGGCTCAGCTTCGACGGGCTGGCCAGCACCTTCTGGTGGCTGGCCCTGATCGGGGAAAACCCGCTGGAATTCACCGGGCGCTCTGCCGTGATGGGGGTCAACACACTGGGTCTGCTGGCCACATGGGGTCTGACAGCGGCGACCATTCTGGCGGTACTTCGGCTGGGGCCGATGCTGGCGCAGGCCCCGCAACTGGTGCTTGCGGGCACGGGCACAGGTACGGGCGCAGGGCGCGGCCCGGCGGGGCAAACCCCTGACATGCGGCCCGCGCTGTTGTCCTTTCTGGCCATCGCGGCGGGCTATCATTCGGCCCATTACCTCGTGACGCTGTTATCCGCCGGGCAATATACGCTGGCCGCGCTGAATGATCCGTTCTTTCGGGGGGATAGCTGGCTGGGGCTGCAGGCCTTTTATGTCTCCATGGGGTTTCTGGCCGACCGCTGGGTGATGACCACAATCTGGAACAGCCAGTTCGCCCTGATCCTTGGCGCGCATAGCCTTGCCGTGATCCTTGCGCTGCGGCTAACCTCGGGCCCCCATTCGCTGCGTACAGCCGCGCTGGCGCATCTGCCGCTGACCGCCCTCATGGTGGGATATACCGTGCTGGGGCTCTGGCTTCTTTCGTCTCCCACCAGTTTCTGACCGGAGGGCAAAACCCGCGCAGGGCCGGTCAACGGCCCGCCTGACCTGAACGACCCATAAAGGCCCCGGAACAGGCACGGGCCGCCCATGACAACAGCAGAGGACGAAGACATGACGACACCGAACCGCCCCAACAAACTCCTCCAGCCGTCGCGCCGTGCCGTTCTGGCGGGGATCGCGGCCAGCACTTCGGCGCTGGCGATGCCCCGCTTCGTGCAAGCGCAATCCGCCGCCCCGATCAAGCTGGGCTTTCAGCTGCACCGCACCGGGATCGGCGCCGCCTATGGCCGCTGGTACGAACGCACGACCCAAGCCGCCCTCAAGGTGCTCAACGATCAGGGGGGCATCAATGGCCGACCCGTCGAGGTGATCTTTGAAGATGACGGCACCGACCCCAAGCGCGGCGCGGAAGTCGTGGAAAAGCTCGCCTCTCAGGCCGGATGTGACGCGATCTTCGGGCCGCTTTTCTCGCATGTGGTCATCGGCTCCGCCCCCCGCGCGGG
>JAQWYA010000213.1 GCA_029254215.1 Pseudorhodobacter sp.
CGGACCCAGCGCAAAGACCCGCTGCCCCAGCGCATGGATTTCGGCCAGGGGAAATTGCGGATCGTGGCCTCGACCACCTCAGCCACGATTTCAGGCGCGGCGCGGCCCGGCTTTTCAAGTACCGCGAACCAGACCTGACCTTTTTTGTCGTCGCGCAGCTGCAACTGGTCTTTGGTCAGTCCGGTAGAGCGCAGGAACCCCTGCAACGCCGCGTCGGGCGCGTCGGATTTCGGGCCTTTACGCTCTTCGCGCAGGGCGGCAGAGGCGGCAGACAGCCCCTCAATCGTCAGCACCAACCGACGCGGAGTGGAGAATGCGCCCGCAGAGGCATAGGTCAGCCCGGCCTCCACCAGACCATCGGTCACGCGCTTTTGCAGATCGGCGCAGGCGCGGGCCTGCATCCGGGCGGGGATCTCTTCGGAGAAAAGTTCAAGCAGCAAATCGGGCATGGCTCAGTTCCCTTCTCGGGCCGGGGGCGTGGGGCAACCTTCGGGGACGGGCTTGCCATCGAAAACGACTTTGCCGCAGCTGTTGATCTGGTTCCAGGCAAAGGCGCGCCCGTCTTCCAGCACGGCAACGACGCGGTCGATCCCGTAAATGATGTTTTCTTCGCCCAGATAGGCCACGGCACTGCCGCTTTCCAAAGCGGCCCCAATGGCTTGCGCATCAAAGCAGGCGAACCAGTTGGGCGCATTAAGCGGCACGGCATCTTCATAAACGCGGTAGGTTTCGGTCATCATCGCCATGGTCTGCGGCGTGCGGAAACAGGCCCGGAACCGGATCGGAGAGCTGTCAGCGTCGATCCCCTCAAACCCGTCAATCATGATCGGCTCGGCCACGCCGGCATTGGTCGTCAGGCGGATTTCGGCGGCGGGCGTGTTGACCGCGATGTCGCGGTAATAACCATAAACCTGCAAATAATAGATGGCGGCCCCGGCGAAAATGGCGCTGATCACGATAAACCCTGCATAAAACTTGCCACTCATTGTGCTGCGGCCTTTGGTGCGGCCTCGGTTGCAACGAAGGCATCGGCGCAGGCCTTGGCCAGCGTGCGGACCCGCCCGATATAGGCCTGACGCTCGGTGACCGAGATCACGCCCCGCGCGTCCAGAAGGTTGAACAGATGGCTTGCCTTGATGCATTGGTCATAGGCCGGATGCGCCATGACAATGCGCCGCCCGGCCTTATCGGTTTCCGGGGCGGACAGGATGCGGTGGCATTCGGCCTCGGCATCCTTGAAATGCTGCAAGAGCATCTCGGTATCGGCCTGATCGAAGTTCCAGCGGCTGTATTCCTGTTCGGTCTGGCGGAACACATCGCCATAGGTCAGCGCGATCGGGGCGTCCGGGTCGTTGTAAGGCATGTCCATCACATGATCGACGCCCAGCACATACATCGCCAGACGCTCCAACCCATAGGTCAGCTCGCCCGAGACCGGGTGGCAATCATGCCCGCCGACCTGCTGGAAATAGGTGAACTGGCTCACCTCCATCCCGTCGCACCAAACCTCCCATCCAAGGCCCCAAGCGCCAAGGGTCGGGCTTTCCCAGTCATCCTCGACAAAGCGGATGTCATGCAGGGCCATGTCGATGCCGATTGCCTCAAGCGACCCAAGATAGAGCGCTTGCAGATCCGGCGGGCTGGGTTTGATCAGCACCTGATACTGGTAGTAATGCTGAAGCCGGTTCGGGTTCTCGCCATAGCGGCCATCCGTCGGGCGGCGCGAAGGCTGGACATAGGCGGCAGCCCAAGGCTTTGCGCCAAGGCTGCGCAGGGTCGTGGCCGGATGGAACGTGCCCGCGCCGACCTCCATGTCATAGGGCTGCATCACCGCACAGCCCTTTCCCGCCCAATAGGTCATCAGCCGCAGGATGATTTCCTGAAAACTGCGCGGAGCGGTGAGTGTGGCGTTCATGTCAAATCCTCGGTCGGCTGTCGCGCACTGCATAGGCAGAAGCCGCCAAAGGGTCAATGCGCCGCTGGTGCAGATCTAGCGCTGACGCAGCGCGCCTTCCAGCCCCCGCACCGCTGAAGCGCTGGGGCGCGCGCCTCAAGGGCCGGATTTCCCCAGATCTGGCCCGCGACAGCCGTTCTGACGTTCAAAATGGTGTCAGGGACTGGTAAATCGCTGCGAATTATGGTTCGCAACAGATATAAGACGACAGGTTTCCGAAGTAGGGGCGTTATGCGACAGTATCTTTATCTTTTGACGATGGTTTTTGGGCTTTTCATGGGAACCGCCGCATCGGCGCAAAGCCCCGTCTGGGTGCAGATCGAAGCGCAACCCACCTTGACCCAAGCGCAGGAACGCGCCCGCGCCTATGCCGCAGCCTTCCCCGATGTCGCCGGGTTTCAGATGAGCTCGGGCTGGTATGCCATCGTTCTGGGTCCCTATACCGATGACGCCGCCCTGTCCCGCTTGGCGGAATTGCGCCGCGACAATCTGATCCCCTCTGACAGCTTCATCTCCGGTGGGGCAACCTTTCGCCAGCCCTTCTGGCCGGTTGGCCAGAACCCGGCCAGCGCGCCGATCCTGAACGGCCTCGGGTCCGAGGCCCCGGAAGCCCCGGTTGTCGCGGCTGCGCCCGAAACCGCCCCCGAAATCACCCCCGCCCCCGCGCCGGAGCCCGTGGTCATTGCCCTGCCCGACGAATCCCCCGCCGAGGCGCGCCGGTCCGAGGCCGCCCTTACCCGCGATGAGCGGATGGACCTGCAAAGCGCCCTGCAATGGTTCGGCTTTTACGACGCCGCGATTGACGGCGCTTTCGGGCGCGGCACCCGCGCCTCCATGGCCGCGTGGCAAGAGGCGAATGGCTATGAACCGACCGGCGTCATGACCACCGCCCAGCGCGCCGAGATGCTGGACAGCCGCGCCCGCATCATGGCCGAGCTGGATCTGCAAACCATCACCGAGCCGGAAGCTGGGATTGAAATCTCGCTGCCCATGGCGCTGGTCGAATTCGATCATTACGAGCCGCCCTTCGTCCACTATGCCGCCAAGAATGACAGCGGCGTGCGGGTCATCCTGATTTCCCAACCCGGCGACCGGGCCACGCTGTTCGGCCTTTACGACATCCTGCAAACGCTGGCGGTTGTGCCGCCCTCAACCGATGCGCATCCAGGCACGCGCAGCCGGGGGGATCGGTCCTTCAGCATCGAGGCGGCCAGCAGCACCGTCGCCTCTTATTCCTACGCCGAACTGAGCCAGGGGCTGATCAAGGGCTATATGCTGATCTGGACGCCGGACGCCGCCGATAAGGCAGGGCGCGCCTTGGGTGCGATGCAATCCAGCTTCAAGCCCGTAGGCCGCCGTGCGCTTGATCCGGGCCTTGTCTCGCTGGACGAAACGCAGCGGCGCAACCTTTTGGCGGGCATGGAAATCCGCCTGCCCAAGCTGTCGCGCAGCGGGCTGTTTGTCTCTTCTGGCGGGGCGGTTCTGACCACCACCGAAGTTCTGCAAAACTGTGGCCGCATCACGCTGGACCGCGACACCGAGGCCGGGATCGCCTTTCAGGATGAGGCGCTGGGGCTGGCTCTGCTGACCCCGCTCAAAGAACTCGCCCCCCGCCATGTTGCCGGGTTTGAGACTGGCGCCCCCCGGATTGGCGGCGAAATCGCAGTCTCCGGATATTCGTACGAGGCGGCCCTGCCCGCCCCGACCCTGACCTTTGGCGTGCTGGAAGACGACAAGGGCCTGAATGGCGAGACCGGGTTGAACCGGCTGACCCTTGCTGCCCTTCCCGGTGATGCGGGCGGCCCGGTGATGGATGGCTCCGGCACGGTGTTGGGAATGCTTCTGCCCCGCGTGGTGGAACAGGGCCGCGTCCTGCCCGCCGAAGTGTCCTTTCTGGCAACCGGTGCGGTCATCGCGGCAAAACTGGCCGAGAATGGCATCGCGGTTGCGGCAAGCGAACGCAACGGCGCTTTGGCCCCCGAGGATCTGACCGATATGGCCGCCTCGATGACGGTGCTCGTCTCCTGCTGGGACTGAACAACCAGGGGCTTGCAGATAACGGGGGGGGGCCGTGCCGGTAAGGCGCTGCCCTAGACCCGCCAGAACCGCGCCAGAAACAGCACATAGACCGACAGCAATTCAAGCCGTCCGACCAGCATCGCGCCGATCATGATCCAGCGCGCCAGCGCCGGAAACCCGTCGACCGCGCCGGTCGGGCCGACCTCGGGACCAAAGGCAGGGCCGACATTCGCCACCGCCGTCCAAGCCGAGGTGAAAGCGGTCTTTGTCTCCAGCCCGGTCAGGGACAGGGCCACGGCCACAACCCCGAAGGTCACGATAAACATCGCAAAGAACACGATCACCGAATCGATCACATCGCCGCCGACACGCCGCCCGCCATAGCGCACGTCAATCACCGCCGACGGGCTGTGCAGGCGCTTGATCTGGACCTTGATCGCCTCCAGCAGCACCAAATAGCGGAACACCTTCACAGAACAGCCGGTCGAAGAGGTACAGCCCCCGATCAACCCCACCGCGATCAGGATCGCAAAGGGAAACGGCCCCCATGTGGACAGATCGACCGAAGCATAGCCCGTGCCGGAAAAGGTCGAGACGATGTTGAAGCTTGCCTCGCGCAGGGTCTCAAAGAAGCCGCGCCCGAAATAGATCATCTCATAGGCCACAACCCCGATGATCGCGTAGATGTTCCAGCGGATATAGGCGCGCACCTGCGCATCGCGCCAGATCGGGCCAAAATTGCCCTGTGCCACCTG
>JAQWYA010000149.1 GCA_029254215.1 Pseudorhodobacter sp.
ATCGTGATCACCGCCAACGGTTCGATCAACAAGGCGGTGGAGGCCATGCGCGCGGGGGCGCATGAATTTCTGGTCAAACCCTTCGATGAACCGCGCTTCATCGGCGCGGTGGAGAATGCGCTTAAGCGCGGTACGCCTGCAAATGCCTCAAATCGCAGCATGGTTACGGGCGATGGTGCTTTTATTGGCAGTTCCCCCGCGATGGCTTTGGTCCAACGCAAGATCACATCGGTTGCCACATCGATGGCCACGGTGTTCATCACCGGCGAAAGCGGCACCGGCAAAGAGCTTTGTGCGCTGGCGGTTCACCAGCAATCCCCACGTGCAACCGGGCCGTTTATCGCGCTCAACTGTGGAGCGATACCGGCTGATCTTCTGGAATCCGAAGTTTTTGGCCACATGAAAGGCTCTTTCACTGGGGCGATTTCGGACAAGCTGGGGGCGGCGGCGGCAGCGGATGGCGGCACCCTGTTTTTGGATGAAGTCTGTGAGATGCTGCCCGCGCTGCAAACCAAACTGCTACGCTTTTTGCAGACCTCGACCGTGCAACCCGTCGGCGCCACGCGGCCGAACAAAGTGGATGTGCGAATCGTTTGTGCGACGAATCGCGATCCGATGGAGGCCGTGCGGCTGGGCCAGTTTCGCGAGGATCTGTATTATCGGCTGTTCGTGGTGCCGATCCATATGCCCCCATTACGGGACCGCGACCAAGATGTGATCGAGATCGCCGAAGCCGCCCTGATCCGCTACTCGGAAGAAGAGGGGCGGCAGTTTCGCGGCCTGAGCGAGGGGGTCAAAGAGATTTTTCGCGCCTTGCCTTGGCCCGGCAACATCCGACAATTGCTGAACGTGATGCGCAATGTCGTGGTGCTGTTCGATGCCGAATGGGTCGAACCCTTCATGCTGCCCGAGGATCTGGGCCTGTCGTTGCAACCGCAGACCGCCTCGGCCGTGCCGACGATTGCCGCGCCCGAGGCGGGGCCGACCCTGTCTGCCTCCGGGCTTCTTGGCAAGACCTTGGCCCAGATCGAACGAACTGTGATTGAGACCACGCTGGAACATGTTAACGGGTCGGTGCCCAAAGCGGCGCGGATGCTCGATATTTCGCCCTCTACCCTTTATCGAAAGCTGGAAAGCTGGGGGCGCAAGGGCACGGCCTGAAAGGCCGCCCGCTTTGTTTTTCAGGCGAATTGTTCGCGGATCAGACGTTCTTCAAGGCCGTGGCCTTCATCAAACAGGATCCGATGGCGGATGCTTGGTTCTGTGCGGATCTCGACCGCGCGCACATCAGGCACGGACAGCCCGTCCGCATCCGCGCGGACCGGGCGTTTTGACGGATCCAGAACGTCAAAGCGCACGGTTGCGACCTTTGGCAACAGTGCGCCGCGCCAGCGACGTGGGCGGAAGGCCGCGATAGCCGTCAGGGCCAGCACGTCAGAGCCGATCGGCAGGATCGGACCATGCGCGGAATAGTTATAAGCCGTGGACCCAGCGGGCGTGCAAACGAGCGCCCCGTCACAGACCAACTCCTCCATCCGAACCCGGCCATCGACGCTGATGCGCAGCTTGGCCGCTTGTGGGCCTGCACGCAGAAGGCTGACCTCGTTGATCGCAAGGCCCTGCGCCTCAGACCCGTCGCCCATTTCCGCCCGCATCGCCAAAGGGTTGAGGACCTCTTCCCCCGCTTCCTGCAAACGATCCAGCAGGTTTTCCTCGGCATAGGCGTTCATCAGAAAGCCGATGGTGCCACAGTTCATCCCATAGACCGGCAGCGAGAGGGATTGTGTCTGGTGCAAGGTCTGCAGCATGAACCCATCGCCGCCAAGGGCCACGATCAGATCCGCCTCGGCGCGGGAACACTGGCCATAAAGCCCGGTCAGACGGGTCAGGGCAGATTGTGCAGGCTCGGCGGGGCTGGCCTCGAACCGGATGCGTTGGGGCAAGGATCCTCCTTTACGCCGGCCTCCGTGCCGGGCCTGCCCACTCAACCCGCCCCGGCCCGCAAACTCAAGCCCTTGCAGCGCCAAATCGCATTTGGCGTCACCTTTCCCGCTGGCCCGGTTGGCGCGCAGCGCCTCTCATCAATGTCGCCCATTTCACGAACTGCGGCGTAATCTGCCCTTTCTGATTACGTCATCCTGCATTAAACAGCCCCATCTCGTCTTGCCGCCCTCAAAAGGAGCCCGCTATGAACGCCCCAACTGATACTTCGCACCGCGACGCCGGTTTCTTCTCTGAATCGCTTTCGGCCCGCGACCCCGAGCTTTTCGGCGCAATGACCGCCGAACTTGGCCGTCAGCGCGACGAGATCGAGCTGATCGCCTCGGAAAACATCGTCAGCCGCGCCGTGATGGAAGCCCAAGGCTCTGTCATGACGAACAAATATGCCGAAGGCTATCCGGGTCGCCGCTATTACGGCGGCTGCCAATATGTGGACATCGCTGAGAACCTCGCGATTGACCGCGCCAAGCAATTGTTCGGCTGTGAATATGCCAATGTGCAGCCCAACTCCGGTAGCCAGGCCAACCAGGGCGTCTTTACCGCGCTGATCAAGCCGGGCGATACGATTCTGGGGATGAGCCTTGATGCCGGGGGTCACCTGACCCATGGTGCTGCCCCGAACCAGTCGGGCAAGTGGTTCAACGCCGTGCAATATGGCGTGCGCGAAGACACGCTGCTGCCCGATTACGACCAGATGGAAGCCCTCGCACTGGAGCATAAGCCCACGCTGATCATCGCGGGTGGTTCGGCCATTCCGCGCATTCTGGATCTGGCCCGGATGCGGGCGATTGCCGACAAGGTTGGCGCTTACCTGCTGGTGGATATGGCGCATTTTGCGGGTCTCGTGGCCTCTGGCCATTACCCCTCGCCCTTCCCGCATGCGCATGTCGCCACAACGACGACGCACAAGACGCTGCGCGGGCCGCGCGGCGGGATGATCCTCACGAATGACGAGGCGATTGCCAAGAAAGTCAATTCGGCGATTTTCCCCGGCATTCAGGGCGGGCCGTTGATGCATGTGATCGCCGCGAAGGCCGTGGCCTTTGGGGAGGCGCTGCGCCCCGAGTTCAAAGCCTATCAGGCGCAGGTCATCAAGAACGCGCAAGCCTTGGCGGACCAGTTGATGAAGGGCGGTCTGGGCACTGTCACCGGCGGCACCGACACCCATTTGATGCTGGTCGATCTGCGTCCGAAAGGCGTGAAGGGCAATGCGACCGAGAAAGCCCTCGGCCGCGCCCATATCACCTGCAACAAGAACGGCATTCCGTTTGACACCGAAAAGCCGACGATCACCAGCGGCATCCGTCTGGGCGCCCCGGCAGGCACCACGCGCGGCTTCGGTGAGGCAGAGTTCCGCCTGATCGGGGATTGGATTGTCGAAGTGGTAGAGGGTCTGGCCGCCAATGGCGAAGACGGCAACGGCGCTGTGGAAGAGGCCGTGAAGGCCAAAGTCGCCGCCCTTTGTGCCCGCTTCCCGATCTATCCGGGCCTTTGATCTGATTTGAAAAACCGGGGCGGGTCGCTTAACCGCTGGCCCGCCCGACATGTTCGCCAAAGAAGGCGAGCGTAGAATCCTCATCCGCGACATGAAATTCCCGCTGGCCGTAGGCCTGATCGAAGGGCGGACGGACGCGGCCTTCGGGCAGCGCCGCCAAGGCGGGCAACAGGCTTTCGTAAAGCGCATCGAGGCCACGGACATCAATATAGAACGACCCCTGACGGTCGGGCTTTTTCAGGTCAACGTCGGGGTCCACCTGCACCAATCGCAAGGCCGCCGCATCCCGGTGCAAGAAGGCATAGTTTTCGGCCTGATACCCCAATGTGAAGCCAAGGCAATCACGATAGAACCCGATCTGCCGCGACAGCAGTGAACACGGGATGAACGGCGTGATCTGGGTAAACTGCATCACAAAAAGCCCCGCCAGCGCAGCACGATCAGCAAAAGCACCACCACGCCAAGCAGGCTCAGAAGGATCGACAGGGTCAGGCTGAGCATGATCCCGCGGCGGCGATACCATTTGTCCAACCCATTCAGATAGCGCACGCAGGTATCGTAATTCTGCGCAACCGCCTCTTCGTCGATGCGCATCACCAGTTTGGGGTGTTTGGCCTGCTCAGCCGCGAGGGCAAGCTGATGGGCGGCTTCCTTGATGGGTTTGGGCAGACGCCGCCCGGCGGCGCGCAGCTTGTCGTCCAGAGTGCGGCCTTTGATCTTGAGCTTTTCCTGCATCAACTCGGCCACGCGAAGGGCCATTTGCTGTATTGTTGCCGCACCCATAGCCGCCAGACCCTTTTCACCACAACCACACGGCATGCAGTTTAGAGGCCAACTGAGCGCGCTTCAACACCTCTGGCAACGGCGCTCGGGCTGCGCTAGGTCTGGTGCATGCTCAATATCATCCACCACCCCGCCGAAACCGCAGGTCAGACCCCGCCGCTTTTGATCGTGCATGGGCTGTTCGGCTCTGCCCGCAACTGGGGCGTGATCGCCCGGCGCATGGCGGCGGACCGCGATGTCTATGCGGTCGACATGCGCAACCACGGGGAAAGCCCGCAGCAGGCGCACCACAGCTACCCCGAGATGGCCGCGGATCTGGCCGAGGTGATCCGCAGCTTGGGCGGGCGGTTCGATGTGATGGGGCATTCCATGGGGGGCAAGGCGGCGATGGTTCTGGCCTTAGTGGCGCCAAAACTGGTGGATCGCCTGATCGTGGCCGATATCGCCCCTGTCGCCTATAGCCACGATAACACGCATCACATCGCGGCCATGCGCGCCCTTGATCTGACGGGGCTTACCGCCCGGTCCGAGGCCGACAAGCGGCTGGCCAGCAGCGTGGATGAGGCGAGCCTGCGCGCCTTCTTCCTGCAATCGCTTGATCTGAAATCCGACCCGCCGCGCTGGCGATTGAACCTTGACGTGCTGGAGGCTGAAATGCCCAAGATCGTCGGCTGGCCCGAGGTTTCGGGCCAGTTTGACGGGCCGACGCTGTTTTTGACAGGTTCGGAAAGCGCTTATGTGCTGCCCGAGTACCGTCCGGCGATCAAGGCGCTTTTCCCGAACGCTCGCTTTGCCAAGATACCGGGGACGGGGCATTGGCTGCACGCCGAAAAGCCGCGGGAGTTTGAACAGACGCTGCGGGTTTTTCTGACCAGGCCCGCGTAGGGGTCGCGGGGCTTAGCCTTCGATCTTGCGGGCCACGATCCAGCTTGCCGGGACGGCCAGAACCAAGCCCACACCCGCGCCAATCAGAATCGGCACAAGCGTGTCATTGCCGCTGACGAGCGCGATCACAACACCCACCCCCATCAGGGTCGTGGAGATCATCGAGAAGAGTATCATCATCAGGCGTGTCATGGTGGGCTCCCTTGTGAAATGCAGGGGAAAACTACCCCCCGCAGCCCATGCCCGCCTTGATTCAGCGCAAATCAGCGTTTGCCGTAATACAGCCCCACCACATGCTCTGCCTCGGCAAAGAACAGCCAGCGGGCGGCAAAAGCGCCAGCGAGATGCACGATCAGCGCCAGAAGCGTCAGCGTGAGCCCCCCCATCAAGGCCAGCGCCGCCGGGATCAGCGCCGCGCAGATCACTGCAATGACCCGCAGTTTGGCCGCATGTTTGCGCCCGACAGTGAAGATCATCTCGCGCAGGAGGTAGTTTTCCCCGGTATGGGGCTGTTCAAAGACTGAGACGCTGCCAATCGCCCCAAGCCCAGTTGCAGATTCCATGCTGGCCCCTGCGCGGGCGAATTGTTTGTCTCCGACCGCAAAGGCGGCCGCCAATATCCCGGCCAAAATGACCAAAAGCAGCGTTGCAAAGCCGCCCTGAAGGCCCAAAAGCGCCCCTCCGGCCAGAGCGAAGCCCATGAATAGCACCGGGGTCAGCCAATGGTGCCAGCGCGGCACGGCCTTGATCTGGGTGTAGATCATCGAGGTGCAAAACACCGTCGCCAGCGCCAAAGCCCCCCCGATCAGCCGCCAGAAATAGGGCAGCCCAAACCCCACCCAATCGCCCAAGGCGACCGGGGCCAGCAGCAAGAGCGTGGCCACTGCCGCCCAAGCCTCCCGGCTCAGCCAACTGGAGCGCCATTGCGTGAAGGCCCGAAGCGCGCGTTGCGGATTGCCCAGATGGGTGGTGGAGGCCAAAAGCCCCCCCACCGCCAGCGCATAGGCCAGCCCCCAAGCCACAAAGGCCCAGCCGCCTTGCACCAGCAAAAGCCCCAGCGACAGATAGGCCATGAAGCCAAAGCCAAGCCCCGACAGGACGGTGAACAGGATAACAGAAGGTGCAGGATGCATCAGATTTTCCCCAAGATACGGTCAAGCCAGCCAGCAAAACCCTTTGCCTCGATGTCCAGAAGCGGCGCCAGCAAAGATGCCTCCTGCCGTTGATCCTTGGGCCGGGGCGGCAGGTATTTGTTGGTGGGTTTGGTGCCCATTTCCGGCATCAGATCAAACCCGCCCCGCGCCGCTGTCAGTTTGGAGACCTTACTGGTGGGATCGTTGAAATCCCCGAAATGGCGCGCGCCTGTCGGGCAGGTGCGCACGCAGGCAGGCTCGCGGTCTTCTTCGGGCAGGTTTTCGTTATAGATCCGGTCGACGCACAGGGTGCATTTCTTCATCACCCCGGCATCGGCATCCATCTCGCGCGCCCCGTAAGGGCAGGCCCAAGCGCACAGGCCGCAGCCGATACAGGCGTCTTCATTGACCAGAACGATCCCATCCTCGACCCGCTTGTAGCTGGCCCCGGTGGGGCAGACGGTCACGCAGGGCGCATCCTCACAATGCAGGCAGGAGCGGGGGAAGTTGATGGTTTGCGCCGCCCCGCCCGTATCGGGCTGCACCTGATAGCCATGCACCCGGTTCAAGAACACGCCCGACGGGTCTGCGCCATAGGCATCCTGATCCGACAAAGGCACGCCATAGCCCTGATCGTTCCAGCCCTTGCAGGCGGTCACACAGGCGTGACAGCCTACGCAAGTGTCCAGATCAATCGCCAGACCCAGCTTCTTTTCGGTATGTCCCGGCAAACAGGTCATGCCTGCACCCCCTTCAGATCAAGCTTCGGAAAGGCGGGCTGCGCCTCGGACGGGGGGGTGGTTTTCTCAACCCGCACCCGCAAATCGAACCATGCGGCCTGCCCCGTGACCGGGTCAGAATTGCTCCATCGCATGCCGTCGCTTTTCTCGGGCAGCAGCTCCGAGATCAGATGGTTCAGCAAGAAGCCTTTGGTCGCCTCTGGCGCGCCTTCGTCCAGCGCCCAAGCGCCTTTGCGCTTGCCGATGGCGTTCCATGTCCAGACCGTATGCGGGTTGAGCGCGGGCATATGCGCCACCGGCACCACGATCGCCCCGTTCGGAGAGGTGAGCTTTGCCCAATCGCCTTCGGCAAAGCCGTTCTCCTCCCAGATCTTGGTCGGCACATAAAGCGGGTTGCGCCCGTGGATCTGCCGCAACCATGCGTTCTGGCTGCCCCAGCTGTGATACATGGCCATGGGCCGTTGGGTCAGGGCGTGAACCGGGTAATCTTCGGCCCCGTCATCCCCGAAGGGCGGATACCAGACGGGAAGCGGGTCCATCGCCTGTTTGAGGCGGGCGCGCATCGCATCGGGGGGCTGGCGGTCGCCAAAGCCTTCGGCGGCCAGCTGGAAGCGGCGCATCGGTTCGGACCAGATCGAGATCAGATAGGGTTGCGGCGCGTCATAAAGCCCGACCCGCACCGCCCAATCCTGATAGCCCGCGTTCCATGGTTTGAAATAGGCGGCATCATCAGGGACATGGGCCTGAAAGAAGCTGCCATTGGCGATATAGCGATCAATCTGCGCCGGGTTCGGCGCGCCGCGCCCCTCGCCCGTGCCATCCTCGCCGCGAAAGCCCATGAGCGGGCCAATGCCGGGGCGGCGCTGGTGGTTGACGATGTAATCAGCGTAATCGGCGTAAAGCGCCTTGCCCTCGGCATTGACAAAGCCCGGCAGCTTCATCCGCGCGCCCAGATCGATCAGCACCGATTGGAAGCCGCGCACGTTGCGGTCAGGCTCCACCACAGGCCAGCGGATACTGTCGCCCGCCGCCCCCGGCTCCGAGATCGGGCGGTCAAGAAGGCTGATGCAGTCGTGCCGTTCCAGATAGGTCGTGTCGGGTAGGATCAGATCGGCATAGGCCACCATTTCCGATGCATAGGCATCTGAATAGATGATGCGCGGAATGACGTATTCACCATCCTCGCCCTTGTCGGTCAGCATCTCCATCACGGCGGCGGTATTCATCGAGGAATTCCACGCCATATTCGCCATGTACAAGAACAGCGTGTCGATCTTGTAGGGGTCTCCCGCATGGGCATTGGCGATGACCATATGCATCATCCCATGCGCACTAAGCGGGTTTTCCCATGAAAACGCCTTGTCGATGCGCACCGGGCTGCCATCAGGGTTCAGCGCAAGATGCTCCGGCCCGCGCGGATAGCCCAGATGCGGGCCGTCCAGCGGCTTGCCGCGCGTGACCTTGGAATGGGGGGCGGGATGGGCCTCGGCGGGTTTTGGGTAGGGCGGCTTGAAACGGTAGCCGCCGGGGGTTTCCACCGTCCCCAACAGAACCTGCAAAAGATGCAGTGCGCGGGCGGTCTGAAAGCCGTTGGAATGCGCCGAAATCCCGCGCATCGCGTGGAAAGACACCGGACGGCCGACCATTTGGCTATGGGTCTCGCCCCGGAAATCGGTCCATTCGCGGTCCAGCACGATCGGGGCGTCAAAGGCGGTGTGCGCCAGTTCTGCGGCCAGCCCCCGGATACGGGAGGCTGGGATACCGACGCGGGCGGCAATAGCCTCGGGCGCGTGGTCGGGCGAAAGATAGCGTTCGGCCATATGGGCGAACACGGTGCGGTGGCCTTCATAGCTTGCGCCCAGATCGGGACGGACACCTTTTTGGTCAAAGGGCACCAGCTTGCCGCCCTCCATCACCACGGGCTTTCCGGCCTCATTGCGCAGGAACAGACCCTTTTCGGCCCCCTCGTCCGAGCGCACCAGCAAAGGCGCATTGGTAAAGCGCGCAAGGTAGTCGAGGTCGATCTTGCCCGCCTCCAGCAGGCAATGGATCAGCGAGAGGATCAACAGACCATCCGCGCCCGGCGTCACCCCGTACCAATCATCCGCCACAGCGTTATAGCCCGACCGGATCGGGTTCACGCCGATCACCTTCGCGCCGCGCTCCTTCAGGCGACCAAGGCCCATCTTGATCGGGTTGCTGTCGTGATCTTCAGCGACACCGAACAGCACGAAGAGCTTCGTATGCTCCCAATCCGGCTGGCCAAATTCCCAGAACGCGCCGCCAATCGTATAGATGCCCGCCGCTGCCATATTCACCGAACAAAAGCCGCCATGCGCCGCATAATTGGGCGTGCCGAAATTCTGCGCCCAAAAGCTGGTGAGGCTTTGGCTTTGGTCACGGCCCGTGAAGAAGGCCAGCTTTTCGGGGCCGCTGTCACGCAACGGCTCCATCCATTCAACGGCGAGCGACAGCGCTTCTTCCCATGAGATTTCTTCAAAAGCACCCGATCCGCGCGGCCCGACCCGGCGCATCGGCGCGCGCAGACGGGAGGGGGCGGTTACCTGCTTGATGCCGCTGGCCCCCTTGGCGCAAAGAACGCCTTTGTTGACCGGGTGATCGCGGTTACCCTCGATATAGCTGACCTTGCCGGATTTCAGGTGGACGTTGATCCCGCAGCGGCAGGCGCACATGTAGCAGGTCGTCCGCCGAACCTCATCCGAGACTTTCGGCGATGTATCAATCTTTGGCTGTGCGCCCATCTGTCTTGCCCCCCTCGATGCGCATCAGGGCCAAGGCCTGCCGCGCGATATGAATCTCTTCGGTCGCGGGAATGATCCACGCTGCCACCGAACTTCCTGTTTCTTCCAGCTTTTCGCGGTTCTCGCGGTTTGCGCCGATGTTCACCCTCAACCCAGTGAACGAAAGCCCCGCCATGATCCCCGCCCTGACCTCGGCGTCATTTTCCCCGATCCCCCCCGTGAAAGCCAGAGCATCAATTCCCCCCATCGCCGCGATCATGGAGCCGGAATGGCGCACGGCCCAATAGATGAAATGGGCGCGGGCGAAATCGGCCTCGGGGGTGCCGGCCTGCGACAGCGCGCGCATATCCGACGCCCCGCCCAGCGCTTTAAGCCCGCTTTGGCTGTTCAGAAGCTTGCCCGCCGCCTCGATCCCATACACCTCAGCCAGGCGCAGCACGGCATTGCCATCGATCCCGCCAGAACGAGTGCCCATGGTCAGCCCTTCCAGCGGTGAATAGCCCATCGTCGTTGCCACCGAACGCCCGTTCACAATCGCGCAAAGCGAGGCGCCATTGCCCAGATGCAGCGCCAGCAGGCGATGCGGAACCTTGGGCAAGCGATGCACAAGGCTGTCATAGGAAATCCCGTGGAAGCCATAGCGACGGATGCCCAGCGCCTCAGCCTCGGCCGGAATGGCATAGCGGATCGCGACCTCGGGCTGGCCCGCGTGAAAGCCCGTGTCAAAGCTTGCATATTGCGGCAGGTCCGGGGCAAGCGTGCCAAGGGCGCGGATCGCGGCCAGATTGGCCGGGTTGTGCAGCGGCGCCAAGGGAATGCAGGCCGCAATCGCGGCATCAATCTCGGGCGTCACGCGGCAAGGCTCGGTCAAACCCGCGCCGCCATGCACAACCCGGTGCGCCGCCGCTGTGAGGGAGCCAACCGGATGGCCCGCTTCGGCAAGCGCCTCCAGACAGGCGGCAATTGCGGCGCGATGATCGGGCAGATCGGCCGGGGACTTGACGCCACCCACCGAAAGTTGCGACTTGCCGCCGATCTCGGTCGCGGAGCCGGAGACCATCTCGACAAAAGCCTCATCGAACAGCGCGAATTTGACCGAGGAAGACCCCGCATTCACCACCAAGACCCGCTGCATCCCCGCCCCCTCAGATCACTGACTTTATCAGACCAAGCGAGGCGAGCCCCGCCAAGAGCAAAATCGCAAAACGGCGGAATTCCGAAGGGTTGGCCGATAGGAATTGCCGCCCCCCAAGCCAGACACCCAGCAAAAGCACCGGCATGGCCATCACGCTTGCCCAAAGCGTATCCGCCGAAATCATGCCCCGCGCCGCCATCATCGGCACCGTCCACAGGTCCAGGGCGGTGAAATAGGCGATCAGGGTGGCGCGAAACACTGTGGCAGGAATGGTCTGGGCCGCAAAGAACACAGCTACCGGCAGGCCGCCCACCGCCGCCG
This sequence comes from Pseudorhodobacter sp., assembly GCA_029254215.1. Lineage (GTDB taxonomy): Bacteria > Pseudomonadota > Alphaproteobacteria > Rhodobacterales > Rhodobacteraceae > Pseudorhodobacter. The sequence goes on from JAQWYA010000149.1 coordinate 11,256, forward strand.
CATTGGCGATGCCCGAGACGAAGCCCGCCCCAAGATGCGCGGGCGTGCCCGCTGCGCCGCGCCATTTCCATCCCGACCAAAGGGCCGCACACATCGCCAGCACAAAGACCGAGATCACGGCGCGGGCCAGATCAAGACCCGCCGCCATCAGGATTGTCAGCCCCAGCGGCACCCCCAAAAGCGCGCCGCCAAACAGCCCCGCCACCCTGCGCCAAGCGATATGCGCCCAGATCCCGCGGGCCTGCGCGATCGTCAGAAAGATATCGACGATCAGCACCACGGGCACGAAATGAAACGGGTCCGTCACCAGTGCTGCCCCCGTCACCACCAAAGCGGCAAAGCCAAAGCCGGAATAGCCGCGCACGAAAGCGGCCCCAAACAGCACCACCGCCATGTAGGCGGTGGTGGCCGGGGTCAGATCATAGGGCAGCCCGGCGGGCCACACGATCAGACGCTGGCTTGCAGGCGCATATCATCGCCCGCCACACCCGCCACGGCGACCGGCTTTTTCATGGCATCGCGGCGGAAAGGCTCCCCCAGCTCCTGATTGAGGACAACCTCAATGAAGGTCGTAACCCCTTGCTTTTGCGCGGCAACGGCCTTGTGCAGCGTATCGGTCAAGCCCTCCATCGTATGGACCTGAACCCCCTCAACGCCACAGGCTTTCGCGATGGCGGCATAAGACACCTTCGTGTTCAGCTCGGTGCCCACGAAATTGTCGTCATACCACAGGGTCGTGTTGCGCTTTTCCGCGCCCCACTGGTAGTTGCGGAAAATGACCATGGTGATCGCGGGCCATTCCTCGCGCCCGATCGACACCATTTCGTTCATCGAGATCCCGAAAGCTCCGTCCCCGGCGAAGCCGACAACCGGCACATCCGGGCGGGCAATCTTTGCGCCCATGATCGACGGCAACCCATAACCGCAGGGACCAAAGAGACCGGGCGCAAGATATTTCCGCCCTTCCTCAAAGGTCGGGTAGGCGTTCCCGATGGCACAGTTGTTGCCAATGTCAGAGCTGATGATCGCCTCTTGCGGCAGCGCAGACTGGATCGCGCGCCACGCCATGCGGGGGCTCATCTTTTCCGGCTCGCGGTTGCGGGCACGCTCGTTCCATGTCGTGCCCGGATCATCATCTTCATGATCCATCGAGGACAATTGCTGCGCCCATGCCGATTTGGTCTGCGAGATCAGCGCCTTGCGCGACGCCCGGTCGGCATCGCCTGCCTCGGCTGCCAGACGCGCCAAAATGGCCTCGGCGACTTTCTTGGCATCGCCCACGATCCCCACAGTGACCGGCTTGGTCAGACCGATCCGGTCCGGGTTCAGATCGACCTGAATGATCGAGGCCGATTTCGGCCAGTAATCAATGCCATAGCCCGGCAGGGTCGAGAACGGGTTCAGCCGTGTTCCCAGCGCCAAGACCACATCGGCCTTGCTGATCAACTCCATCCCGGCCTTCGATCCGTTATAGCCCAAAGGCCCCGCAAACAGCGGGTGGCTGCCCGGAAACGCGTCATTGTGCTGATAGCCACAGCAGACCGGCGCATCCAGCCGCTCTGCCAGCGCCATGCTCGCCGGAATTGCGCCCGCCAGAACCACGCCCGCCCCGTTCAGGATCACCGGAAACTTGGCAGAGGACAGGAGTTCAGCGGCGCGCGCAATCGCATCCTCGCCGCCCGAGGGGCGCTCAAATTCCACCACGCGCGGCATCTCGATATCGATCACCTGTGTCCAGAAATCGCGCGGCACGTTGATTTGCGCGGGCGCACTGGCGCGCTTGGCCTTGAGGATCACGCGGTTGAGAACCTCTGCGATCCGGCTGGGGTCGCGGACCTCTTCCTGATAGGCGACCATATCCTTGAAAAGGGCCATCTGCTCGACTTCCTGAAAGCCCCCCATGCCGATCGTCTTGTTGGCGGCCTGCGGCGTGACCAGCAAAAGCGGCGTGTGATTCCAGTAGGCGGTCTTTACGGGCGTCACGAAATTGGTGATGCCGGGGCCGTTTTGCGCGACCATCATGCTCATCTTGCCAGAGGCGCGGGTATAGCCATCGGCCATCATCCCCGCATTGCATTCATGTGCCGCATCCCAGAACGTGATCCCGGCGGCCGGAAACAGATCCGAGATCGGCATCATGGCGGACCCGATAATGCCAAAAGCATGTTCGATTCCATGCAGTTGCAACACTTTTACAAAGGCTTCTTCGGTTGTCATGCGCATGGCGCGGCTCTCCTGTCTGGCAAGGTCGGGTTGAGGTTCCGGCTCGGGGTTCCGATAAGGCCCCATTCGGGATAGGCCGGAGTATATTGCGCCCTCAAGCCCCTCGATAGGGCCAGTTCGGATGGCTACTTATGGCCAGTTTCCGCAATCGCCGCCGCGATCAGGGCAATTCCTTCGGCAATGCGGCCCTGCGGCATGGTCGAATAGGCCAGACGATAGAAGTTCCGCTCTTCGCGCTCCGGATCAAAGAACACGCGTCCCGGTTCAATCAGAACGCCGTCCCGGCGCAACCGCAGATCAAGCATCTCCGTATCCACGCTGCGCGGCGCGACCATCCAAAAACACGACCCCCCAAGCCCGCCTTGCCCCGCAATCCGCAACCCATGATCGCGAATCTCCTCGAACATCACCAGACGGCGGCGCTTGAAGGCCTGCCGCATCCGATTCACCATCGCATCATAATGCCCCATCAGCAGAAAATAGGCCGCCGTGCGCTGAATATGGCCCGGCGGATGGCGCAGGATCGTGGCCCTCAGGGCGCGCGCTTCGGAGACAAAAGCTTCGGGCGCAACCATGTATCCAAGCCGCAACCCCGGAAAAATCGACTTCGAGAAGGAGCCAACGTAAATCACCCTCCCCTCCCGATCGAGCGATTTCAGCGTCGGCGAGGCGGCCTTCAGAAAGGACATCTCGAATTCATAATCATCCTCGACGATCAGAAAATCCTCAGCGGAGGCTTTGTCCAACAGCGCGCGGCGGCGCTCCATCGGCATGGTGGCATTGGTCGGGCAATGATGGCTAGCGGTGGTAAAGACAACATCCGTGCCTTCGGGAATCGC
>JAQWYA010000241.1 GCA_029254215.1 Pseudorhodobacter sp.
GTTTTCCCGGAAGGAAAATTCGATGAAGTTTCACTTCCCCATCGTCATCATTGACGAAGATTTCCGCTCTGAAAACTCCTCTGGCTTTGGCATCCGTGCCGTGGCGCATGCGATTGAAACCGAAGGGTTCGAGGTGCTGGGGGTCACGAATTACGGCGATCTTTCGCAATTCGCCCAACAACAGTCGCGCGCCAGTGCCTTCATCTTGTCGATTGATGATGAAGAGTTCAGCCCTGGCCCCGATATCGACCCGGTGATCACCAATCTGCGCAGTTTCGTGCAAGAGGTGCGTCGCAAGAACGCCGATGTGCCGATCTATGTCTATGGCGAGACCAAGACCAGCCGCCACCTGCCCAATGATATCCTGCGCGAATTGCACGGCTTCATCCACATGTTCGAGGATACGCCCGAATTTGTCGCCCGCCATATCATCCGCGAGGCCAAGCTGTATCTGGAAGGCATCCAGCCGCCGTTTTTCAAGGCGCTGTTGGACTATGCCGAGGATGGGTCATACTCTTGGCACTGTCCGGGGCATTCGGGGGGCGTGGCCTTTCTGAAAAGCCCGATTGGCCAGATGTACCACCAGTTTTATGGCGAAAACATGCTGCGCGCCGATGTCTGCAACTCGGTCGAAGAGTTGGGCCAGCTTTTGGACCATAACGGCGCGATTGGGGCATCCGAGCGGAACGCCGCGCGGATTTTCAACGCCGATCATTGTTTCTTTGTGACCAATGGCACCTCGACCTCCAACAAGATGGTTTGGCACCATACGGTTGCCCCTGGCGATGTGGTGGTGGTGGATCGCAACTGTCACAAATCCATCCTGCACAGCATCATCATGACAGGCGCGATCCCGGTGTTTCTGCGTCCGACACGCAATAACTTCGGCATCATCGGGCCGATCCCGCGCAGCGAATTCGACATCGAGGCGATCAAGGCCAAGATCCGCGCCAACCCGCTGCTGGCGGGTGTGGATGCCGACAGCGTTCAGCCGCGCATCCTGACGATCACGCAATCCACCTATGACGGCGTTCTGTACAACACGGAAACGATCAAGGATCTGCTGGACGGCTATATCGACAACCTGCATTTCGACGAGGCATGGCTGCCGCATGCCGCCTTCCATCCGTTTTATGGCAATTACCACGCCATGGGGCGCAAGCGCGACCGGCCCAAGAAATCCGTGACTTATGTGACGCAATCCATTCACAAGCTTCTGGCCGGGATCAGTCAGGCCAGCCATGTGCTGGTGCAGGACAGTCAGGAAACCAAGCTTGACCGGCATCTGTTCAACGAAGCCTATCTGATGCACATCTCGACCAGCCCGCAATACAGTATCATCGCCAGTTGCGATGTTGCCGCCGCGATGATGGAGCCTCCGGGCGGCACAGCGCTTGTCGAAGAAAGCATCATGGAAGCGCTGGATTTCCGCCGGGCTATGCGCAAGGTGGACGAAGAATTTGGCAATGACTGGTGGTTTCAGGTCTGGGGACCGGAAGAGCTGGAGGAAGAAGGCATTGGCCGCGCCAAGGATTGGGTTTTGCGCGGCACCGATGCCGAAGGCGTACAGAAAGCCAACGGAGAAGATTCGTGGCACGGGTTTGGCGACATGGCCCCCGGCTTCAACATGCTTGACCCGATCAAGGCGACGATCATCACGCCCGGCCTCAATATGGACGGCTGGTTCCAGCAAACCGGGATACCGGCCTCCATCGTCACGAAATACCTTGCAGAACATGGGGTTGTGGTCGAAAAAACCGGGCTTTACAGCTTTTTCATCATGTTCACCATCGGCATCACCAAAGGCCGCTGGAACACGCTTCTGACGGCCTTGCAGCAGTTCAAGGATGACTATGACCGCAACCAGCCGATGTGGCGGACCATGCCGGAATTCTGCGCCAAGCATCCGCGCTATGAACATATGGGGCTGAACGACCTCTGCCAGCATGTCCACACACTGTACGCCAAATATGACGTGGCGATCCTGTCCACGGATATGTATCTGAGCGATCTGACCCCGGCGATGAAGCCCTCGGACGCGTTTTCACATATCGCGCGCCGGACAACCCAGCGCGTGCCGATTGACGATTTGGAAGGCCGGATCACGACCAGCCTTGTGACGCCCTACCCTCCGGGCATTCCGCTGCTGATCCCCGGGGAGGTGTTCAACAGCAAAATCGTGCAATACCTCAAGTTCAACCGGGAATTCGCGCGCGAATGTCCGGGGTTCGAGACGGATATCCACGGGCTGGTGCAAGAGGTGGGGGCGGATGGCTCCATCGAATATTTCGCCGATTGCGTGGCCGAATAACCCTTAACCCTTTGAAATGCGAAAAGGTCCGGGGGCAGCCCCGGACCTTTTTGATTTTGCGCCAATGGGGGGCCGGGTCAGACCCCAAGCCGGTCGCGCAGCGCGTAGTACCAAGACCCCACCATGGAATAGGGCACGCGCAGCATCCGCCCGCCGGGGAAGGGATACCACGGCACTTTGGCAAAGACATCGAAGCGCGTTTTGTCGCCGTCGATGGCCTGCGCGAGTATCTTGCCGAAAGTATGCGATCCGGTCACGCCATGGCCGGAATAGCCATGGGCGAAATAGGTATTCGCCCCCAACCGCCCCAATTGCGGCACCCGGCTGAAAGACAGCGCGAAATTCCCGCTCCAGGCATAGTCAACCTTCACGCCTTTCAGGCTGGGATAGACCTTTTCCATCGCCGGGCGCAGCTTGGCCACGACATCGGCGGGGTCTGTGCCGCCGTAAACCGTGCCGCCCCCGAAAATCAGGCGTTTGTCGGCGGTCAATCGGAAGTAATCGAGGATATAGCGCACGTCTTCGACGCATTTGTCGGTGGGCAGCAGGGCATGCGCCCGGTCTTCGCCCAAAGGCTCTGTCGCCATCATCTGAGTAGAGACCGGCATGACCCGGATCGTCAGGGCTGGCACGACATGGCCCAGATAGGCATTGCCGCACAGAACCAGCGTGCCGCAGGTCATGGTGCCACCTGCGGTCTTGACCACCGGGCGCGCGGCTTCGGTATCGCAGTGGATCACCGGGGATTGCTCATAGATCATGCCGCCCAGCTTTTCAAAGGCCGCAGCCTCGCCCAGACAGAGGTTGAGGGGGTGCATATGCCCCCCGGTGTGGTCAATCATCCCGCCTTCATAAAGGTCAGAGCCGATATGCTCGCGCAGTTGCGCCTTGTCGAGCATCTCTTGGTTGTGGATGCCGTGGCTGGCCCAAAGGGCGCGGCGGGCCTCCAGCTCTTTCATATGGGCGGCGGTCAGGCCGGTAAAGATATTGCCCGGCTTCAGATCGCATTGGATGTCATAGGTCTTGACCCGCTCGCGGATAATCTCTCCGCCTTCCTGCACCAGACCGGCGACGAAATTGGCGGTGTCCTGACCATAGCGCTTGCGGATCGTCTGAAGGCTGGCGTTCAGCCCGTTGACGATCTGCCCGCCATTTCGCCCCGAAGCCCCCCAGCCGACCCTGGCCCCTTCGATGATCGCGACTTTATAGCCCTTTTCGGCCAAATGCAGCGCGGTCGACAGCCCGCTATAGCCTGCGCCGACGATGCAAATATCAACCTCATGATCGCCTTTCAGCGCCGGACGATCCGACGACGGATTGGCAGAGGCCGCGTAATAGCTGGTGGTGTGATTGGTCGTGCCACTGCGGGCAAAGGTTTCGATGGCCATCACACGCTCTCCAGATAGCTGTCATATTCAAAATCGGTCACATAGCGCGAGAAGCGTTTGAGTTCTTGCATCTTGCATTCGACCAGCATGGTTTGCAGACGCTTGGAAAAGACGTTGTGCACATGCTTGCCCCGGCGGAAGGCCTGAATGGCAGTCGCCCAATCGAGCGGCAGGTGGTCGAGCTTCTGGCTATAGGCATCGCCTTCAATAGGCGCGTCGGGGGTCATCTTGCCTTCAATCCCGACCAGCGCGCCGCCAAGGATACTGCCCAGCACGAGATAAGGGTTGGCATCCGCGCCCGCGACGCGGTGCTCGATCCGCCGGGCCTTCGGGCTGCC
>JAQWYA010000001.1 GCA_029254215.1 Pseudorhodobacter sp.
GCGCCGGACACGCTGATCGGGTCGTCCACCTCGGGGTTCAAACCGTCGGAGTTGCAGCAGGGCGCTGCCAACCCCGCGATGATCTTTGTGGCCCATCCGTTCAACCCGGTCTATCTGCTACCGCTGGCCGAAGTCGTGCCCTCTGCGGCCAGCGATCTAGACGCGATTGAACGGGCCAAGGAAATCCTGCGCGAGATCGGGATGTTCCCGCTGCATGTTCGCAAGGAAATCGATGCTCATATCGCCGACCGCTTCCTTGAGGCCGTCTGGCGTGAGGCCTTGTGGCTGGTCAAGGACGGGATCGCCACCACCGAGGAAATCGACGAAGCGATCCGCATGGGGTTCGGTCTGCGTTGGGGCCAGATGGGCCTGTTCGAGACCTACCGCGTTGCCGGGGGCGAGGCGGGGATGAAACACTTCATGGCGCAGTTTGGCCCGTGTCTGCAATGGCCCTGGACCAAGCTGACGGATGTGCCGGAGTTCACGGATGACTTGGTGGATCTGATCGCCGGTCAGTCCGACGCACAATCGGGTCATCACACGATCCGCGAGTTGGAGCGGATCCGGGATGGCAACCTTGTGGGTTTCCTGCGCGCGCTGAAAGACCGTAACTGGGGTGCCGGTAAAGTGCTGCTGGAGCATGATGCCCGCCGCCGCGGGACGCAGCCGGATGCGGTCCCGTCGGGCGCGCCGATGGTCATGGCCCAAATGCAGGTCTTGCCCAGTTGGATTGATTATAACGGCCATATGACCGAAAGCCGCTACCTCTTCGCGGCCTCTGAAACCTCGGACGCGTTCTTGCGCTTCATCGGGGCGGATCTGGATTATGTGAAATCGGGCTTCAGCTATTACACCGCCGAAAGCCATATCATGCATAAGGGCGAGGCCAAGCTGGGTGACCGTCTGACCGGGGCCTTGCAGGTTCTGTCGGCGGATGAAAAGCGGCTGCATATCTTCATCTCGATCCAGAAGGACGGGGTGGATGTGGCCACGATCGAACAGATGCTGCTGCATGTCGATATGACCGCCGGACGTGCCGTGGCCGCCCCCGCGGCCATTCTGGACAGGTTGCTGCCGATTGCGGCCTCTCATGCATCGCTGCCCCGACCCGACTCTGCCGGTCGTTTTACCGGGCAGCGCAAATGACACGGGTTTTGATCACGGCGGGGGCAAATGGCATTGGGCTTGTGATGGCGCAAAGCTTTGCGGCGACGGGCGCGCAGGTCTGGGTGACGGATGTGGATGCCGCTGCAATCGGGGCGCTTCCCGCCGGGATCAAGGGCGATGTCGTCAGCGTGGCCAATGAGGTGGGGATGGCGGGCCTTGCCGCAAAAATCCGGTCCTACTGGGGCGGGCTGGACGTGGTCTGCGTCAATGCCGGGATCAAAGGGCCAACCAGCGCCATCACCGAGACGGATCTTGGGGAATGGCGCGATTGCCTTGGCGTGGGGCTTGATGGCGCATTCCTGACGGTCAAACATATGGCTCCGCTGATGGAGCCGCAGGGCGGCGCGATGATCTTTACCGCCTCGACGGCGGGGCTTTACGGTTTTCCCTATCGCGCACCCTATGCGGCGGCGAAATGGGGGATCATCGGGCTGATGAAGACCGCCGCGATGGAGCTTGGCCCCAAGGGCATCCGCTGCAATGCGATTGCGCCGGGGTCGGTGGAAGGCCCTCGCATTGACCGGGTTTTTGCCGCCGAGGCTGCCGCCAAGGGGATGACCCCCCAAGAGGTCGCCAGTGGCTATGCGGCGGGGACGGCGCTTGGCTGCCTCGTCACTGCGCAGGACGTGGCGCATACGGCCCTCTATCTGGCCTCTGCTCCGCGTGTCTCGGGGCAGGTGATTGCCGTGGACGGCTTTACCATCAACCCTGATCCAAAGATCTGACGAGGCGCTTTCAGGGGGCGATCCGCCCCGCCCTGAAACCGCCCCAACCCGCCAGCAAGGAGGCCCCATGCATTTCGGACTGACAGATGAACAGCGGATGATCGTCGATACGACCCGCGCCTTTGTTGAAGCGGAACTCTATCCCCATGAGACGGCGGTAGAGCGGTCTGGCCACCTGCCGATGGAAGTGATCCGCGAGGTGCAGGCCAAGGCGATCGCAGCCGGGCTTTATGCGGCCAACATGCCCGAAGAGGTCGGGGGGGCGGGCCTCGATACCCTGTCGTGGTTGCTTTATGAGCGTGAACTTGGCCGCGCGAATTATGCGCTGCACTGGACCTGTGTCGCCCGCCCGTCGAACATCCTTCTCGCAGGCTCTCCCGAACAACGGGAAAAATACCTCTTTCCCTGCATCCGTGGCGAGAAATGGGATTGCCTTGCTATGACCGAACCGGGGGCCGGATCGGACCTGCGGGGGATGAAAGCCTCTGCCCGGCAAGACGGGGGGGATTGGGTGCTCAATGGCACCAAACATTTCATCAGCCATGCCGATATCGCGGATTTCTCGATCGTCTTCATGGCGAGTGGAGAGGAAGACACCGCAAAGGGCAAGAAAAAGCGGATCACCGCCTTTTTCGTGGATAAGGGAACGCCGGGCTTCACGGTGCGCGATGGGTATCGCAACGTGTCGCATCGCGGCTATACCAATGCGGTGCTGGAGTTCGACAATTGCCGCCTTCCGCAAAGCCAGGTGCTGGGAGACGTGCACAAAGGGCTCGAACTGGCCAATACCTGGCTGGGTGCGACGCGGTTGCAGGTCGCGGCTACCTGTCTGGGCCGCGCCGATCGGGCGCTTGGCCATGCGATCAGCTATGCCGCCGAGCGTCAGCAGTTCGGCCAGCAGATTGGTAAGTTTCAAGGGGTATCCTTCAAACTCGCGGATATGGCGATGGAGTTGAAAGCGGCTGAACTTCTGACCTGGGAGGCCGCGTGGCGCTTTGATGAAGGGTCCGTGACGGAGGCAGATATGTCCATGGCCAAGCTGAAAGCCAGCGAGGTTCTGGCCATGGTTGCGGATGAGGCGATCCAGATCCATGGGGGGATGGGCTTGATGGATGATCTCCCGCTGGAACGGATCTGGCGGGATGCGCGGGTGGAACGGATCTGGGAAGGAACCTCCGAAATTCAGCGCCATATCATCAGCCGCCAGTTGCTCCGGGCTGTCGGCGGATAACGAAGGGCGCAGGGGGGCTGTCTGCCCCCCACGGTTTGCAAGGGCAAACCTCCCCCCGAGGATATTTTTGAACAGATGAATAACGGAATCTTAACTATGAGCTTGCAAATTCGAGGGGCGGTACAGGCGGGGACGCCGATGACCGTAACAGGTGAAACCCTGCCCTCTCTTGGGGGGGCAGGGTACTTTTGCTTGGGGTTCATCTGTTCAAAAATATCCCGGGGTCCGGGGCAGCGCCCCGGCGCGGCGAATACGTTGGAGCCTCGGGCATGAGCGGATTGTCGCGTTTGTTGCGTCCAAAATCGATTGCTGTTTTGGGCTCTGGCTGGGCCTCCAACGTCATCGAGCAATGTCGCAAGATGGGGTTTGCGGGGCCTGTCTGGCCGGTTCACCCTTCGAAGCCTTCGATCTCAGGTGAGCGGGCTTTTCCATCCGTGGCGGATTTGCCTGCGGCGCCAGATGCGGTGTTTGTGGGGGTGAACCGGCATGCGACTGTGGAGGTTGTACATGCCCTTGCCGTGAAAGGGGCTGGCGGCGCGATCTGCTTTGCCTCGGGCTGGACGGAGGCGGGTGAGGCGGGGCTTCAGGATGCTTTGGTTTCGGCAGCCGGAGACATGCCCATTCTGGGGCCGAACTGCTATGGAATGATCAATTATCTTGACGGCGCATTGTTATGGCCTGACCAGCATGGCGGTCGCCGGGTTGAATCCGGTGTGGCCCTGTTGTCTCAAAGTTCGAATATTGTGATCAATTTGACGATGCAGGCGCGCGGATTGCCGGTCGCCTATGTCGCCTGTCTGGGGAATGCGGCGCAAGTTGGTCTGGCGGATCTGGGGGCGGCGCTGCTGGCTGATGACAGGGTAACGGCGTTGGGCCTTTACATTGAAGGGATTGACGACGCACCCGGTTTCGCCGCGCTGGCCGAGGCCGCGCGCCTCGCTGGAAAAGGCATCGTTGCGATCAAATCGGGCAAGACCGAGGCGTCGCGCTCGGCGGCTGCATCGCATACGGCGGCCTTGGCGGGCGGGGGGGCGGCCAGCTCTGCCTTTTTGCGCCAATGCGGGGTGGCGGAGGTCGAGACTTTGCCAGAACTGCTGGAATGCCTGAAGATTTTACACCGCTATGGGCCGGGCCTTGGCAGTCGTTTTTGCTCTTTGTCCTGTTCGGGGGGGGAGGCGGGTCTGGTGGCGGATCTGGCCGCGCCGCGCGGGATCGATTTTCCTCCTCCGACGGCGGAACAAAGGGCCAGACTTTCGGCGATCCTTGGCCCGATCGTCAGCATCGCCAATCCATTGGACTATCACACCTTCATCTGGGGGGATGGCCCCCGGACCACGGATGTCTTCGCGACCATGCTTTCGGGCTATGACGCGGGGTTGTTCATCATTGACCCACCGCGCCCGGACCGATGCGATCCGGCCTCGTTCGAGCCCGCCTTGGCGGCAATTGAGGCTGCGGGGCAGATCACGGGCAAACCAGCTTTCCCGGTTGCCTCCTTGCCTGAGAATTTCGATGAAGAGCGTGCGATTGCGATGATGGACCGTGGGGTCGTCCCCCTGATGGGTCTGGAGGCCGCACTTGGTGCCCTCAAGGCCGCACAAAGCCCGGCGGGATTGGCCGGGTGGCGGCCCTTGCCTGCGGCATCCCTGTCGAACACCCGTTTGCTGGATGAGGCCGCCGCCAAGGGGCTTTTGGCGCAGGCCGGGGTTGCTGTTCCGAAAGGGGTTTCGGCACAGGATCTTGCGGGGCTGGATGTCTCGGGGCTGACCGCCCCCTTGGCGCTCAAAGGTTTGGGGTTTGCGCACAAGACCGAAGCCGGGGCGGTGCGTCTTGGCCTTTCAACGCTGGAAGGGCAGGCGGAAATGCCGGGTGCCACGGGCTATCTGGCCGAGGAAATGGTCAACGGCTGCCTTGCCGAAGTGCTGATCGGGTTGCGCCGCGATCCTGTTTACGGGGCCACTCTGACCCTTGGATTTGGCGGCACAATGGCAGAGGTGCTTGCCGATACGGTTACCCTCATCTGTCCGGTCACCGAAGATGAGGTTGCGCAGGGCTTGCGCCAGTTGCGGCTCTGGCCGATGCTGGATGGGTATCGCGGGCGGCCAAGACCCGATTTGGCAGCCTGTCTCACCAGCGTCATGCGGTTGCAGGCCTTGTTCCTGACCGAGGCGCGCTTTGCCGAGATTGAGATCAACCCGCTGATGGTCACCCGTACCGGGGCTATCGCGGCCGATGCAGTGATTTGGGAGGATGAACCATGATGCAGATGCGCGAAGACGGCCCTATTCGCACCCGGCGCGAGGGCGCTGTGCTGGAGGTGACACTGGACCGGCCGAAAGCCAATGCGATCGACCTTGTGACCAGCCGGATCATGGGCCTCGTCTTTCGGGATTTCCGCGACGACCCGAGCCTGCGCGTCGCCATCCTGCGCGCCGAGGGGCAAAAGTTCTTTTGTCCGGGCTGGGACCTGAAGGCGGCAGCGGGTGGCGATGCTGTGGACGGCGATTATGGCGTCGGCGGCTTTGGCGGTCTGCAAGAGCTTCCGAACCTCAACAAGCCGGTGATTGCAGCCGTGAACGGGATCTGCTGTGGCGGTGGGTTGGAGCTGGCCTTGTCCTGCGATCTGATCCTTGCTTCTGACACGGCGCGTTTTGCGCTGCCGGAGATCCGGTCGGGGACGGTGGCAGATGCGGCCTCGCTCAAGCTGCCGAAACGCATCCCCTATCATGTGGCGATGGATCTGCTTCTGACGGGGCGGTGGTTTGACGCCGAAGAAGCGCTCCGCTGGGGGCTTCTCAAGGAAATCTGCGCGCCTGAGGATCTGCTGGCGAAAGCTTGGGATCTGGCGCGTTTGCTGGAATCGGGGCCACCGCTGGTCTATGCGGCGATCAAGGAAGTGGTGCGCGAGGCCGAGGCGCTGCGGTTTCAGGACGGGTTGAACCGGATCACCAAGCGGCAGTTCCCCACGGTTGATCTGCTGTATTCCTCGGAGGATCAGCTTGAAGGCGCGCGCGCCTTTGCGGAAAAGCGCGATCCGGTCTGGAAGGGCAAATAGTCCGGCTTGTGCTGCTGTGCTGAATAGGCCAGCAATCGGGGATCAGGCGGGCTACCCCGTCGCATGGCGTGAGGCGGATTATGGCGGATGAGGCGGATTTCATTGTCGTGGGGGCGGGGTCTGCGGGCTGCGTTCTGGCCAATCGGCTGTCCGAATCCGGCAAGCATCGTGTCACGCTGCTGGAAGCGGGCGGCACGGATCGGCGGTTCTTTGTGCAGATGCCGCTGGGCTATGGCAAGCTGTTCTACGATCGCGCCGTAAACTGGCTTTACCAGACCGAACCAGACCCCGGCCTTGCAGGCAATCGCGATCATTGGCCGCGCGGCAAACTGTTAGGCGGGTCTTCGTCGATCAATGCGATGGTCTGGATCCGGGGTCACAAGGCCGATTATGACGAATGGGGCGAGGTTGGCGGTGCAGATTGGGGCTGGTCCTCGGTGTGCGAAGCCTACCGCCAGATTGAAGACAACGAGGCGGGCGCGAATGCCTATCGCGGGCAGGGCGGGCCATTGTTCATCTCGGCCAGCCGCGACGGGCTTCACCCGCTGGTGCGCAATTACGTCGAGGCCTGCGAGGCGGCAGGCCTGCCTGAAAATCCTGATTTCAACGGGGCAGAGCAGGAAGGCGCAGGCAATTACCAGATGACGATCAAGGGCGGGCGGCGCAACTCTGCCGCGCGGGCCTTCTTGCGCCCGGCTATGCGGCGCCCGAACCTGTCGGTTCTGACCGGGGCGCAGGTCACGCGGGTGCTGTTTGAAGGCCGCCGTGCCGTGGGCGTTGAATACCGCCGCGCTGGTCGGCTTGAGACGTTGCGCGCCCGTGAGGTGATTTTGGCGGGCGGGGCGATCAACTCGCCGCAGCTTCTGCAACTGTCGGGCATTGGCCCCGCCGCGCATCTGGCGGGGCGGGGAATTGACGTTTTGGTGGATAACCCCGAGGTCGGGGGAAACCTGAACGATCATCAGGGGATCAACTATACGTTCCGCATGACCGTCCCCACCTATAATGACGAATTGCGCCCTTGGTGGGGTAAGCTGCGCGTCGGGCTGCAGTATCTGGCGACGCGCAAGGGGCCTTTGTCGAAATCCATCAACCATGGTGGCGGGTTCTTTCGCACCTCTCCCGATCTGGTGCGGCCTAACATGCAGCTTTACATGCAGGCGTTTTCCACCCTGATGCCGAAGGTCGGGGAACGGCCGATCCTGACGCCGGACCCGTTTTCGGGCCTGTCGCTGGGCTTGTCGAATTGCAGGCCAACCTCGCGCGGGTGGCTCAAGATCCGGTCCTCTGATCCGTTCGAGGCGCCCGAGATTACTGCCAATGCCTTTTCCACCAACCATGACGTGACCGAGATGCTTGCGGCGGTGAAATTCCTGCGCACCCTTGCCGATCAGCCGCCGTTGAAATCGGTGATCGCCGAAGAATTACGCCCCGGCCCCGAGGTCGTGACGGATGAAGATCTGATTGCTGATTTCCGGGCGCGGTCGGGCACGGTTTATCACCCGTCCTGCACCTGCAAGATGAGCAGCGTCGTGGATGCCCGTTTGCGCGTCAAAGGCGTAGAAGGGCTGCGGGTCTGCGATGCCTCTGCTTTCCCAAATCTGATTGCGGGCAATACCAATGCCCCAGCGATTCTGATGGGGTGGAAAGGGGCCGAACTGATCCTTGCCGATGCGGCGGCGGACCGTCAGGGCGGGGGGGGCAAACAGGGCGAGGCGCGTGTTTGATCCGCGTCAATGCCCGCGCGCTTTGATTGTGCCAAGGTGACCGGGTAACCGATCAGGAGGGCGAGGACATGGCGACAAGCTATCGTGCAATTCCAGAGACGAAGACCTTTGAATTCACCGTTTCTGGCAAGATCACCTCCGAGGATTTTGACGCCTTGTCAGAGCCTTTGGAAGCCTTTGTAAAAGAGCATGACAAGATCAGGCTTCTGGAAATCATCGAGGACTTTCATGGGTTTGATCCGATGATGCTGTGGAAGGGCATCAAATACGACATCCGGTTGATTCCGCATATCACCCATTGCGCGGTGGTGTCGGATATGGGGTGGATCAGCCCTCTCACGAAGGCGGCGGGGGCTGTCATGTCCACAAAGCTGCGCACCTTCGATCTGGAAGAGCTGGACGCGGCGCGGGCTTGGCTGGCCGAGGCCTGAACCGCGCCCTTTTGCCGAGATCATGGCGTTAGGCGCGGTTTGAGGCTGCATTCAGGGGTGCGCGGGGGTCATTCCCCGCGCGGGAAACGTTTGTTTTCCTCCAGCACGTTCAGATCCATGTGGTTGCGCATGTAGCGTTCTGACGCCTTTTGCAGGGGCTGGTAATCCCATGGGTAATAGCCGCCCTGACGCAATGCCTCATACACCACCCAGCGGCGGGCTTGGCTTTCGCGGACCTGACGGTCATAGGCGTGCAAATCCCACCGCGCTTCGGATTTGGCGCGCAGGGTTTGCAATGTGCCGCTATGGGCCGGGTCGGACGCCGCGTTGTGACGTTCCTGCGGGTCGGCCTCCAGATCGAACAACAGATCGGGGTCGGCAAGGCAGCGGATGTATTTCCACTTGCAATAGCGTAGGCAGACAAGCGGCGTGATCGAGCCTTCCGCGGCATATTCCATCGCGACCGGGCTGGTGCGCTCCACGCCATTGGCCAAGGGCAGCAGGCTTTCGCCATCCGTCCAGGGGCTAACCTCGGTCATGTCGATCCCCGCCAGATCGCAAAGGGTGGGTGTCACGTCGATGGTTGAAACGGGCGTATCCTCGCGGCGCGGGGTGATGCCGGGGGCGCAGATCATCAGGGGCACGCGGGCCGAGCCTTCGAAGAAGTTCATCTTGAACCACAGCCCCCGGTCGCCCAGCATGTCGCCGTGATCGGAGACAAACAGAATGATCGCCTCTTGCCGGGTTGCCTCCAGCACCGCCAGAATCTCGCCGATCTTGTCGTCAAGATAAGAGATATTGGCGAAATACCCCTGCCGCGCGCGGCGGATATGTTCTGGTGTGATGTCGAATTTGGCGGTGTCACAAGCGTCGATCAGGCGTTGGGAATGGGGGTCCTGATCCGCTGCGGCGACTTCGGGCGGGGCGTCCAGATGGGCGCAATCATTGTAGAGATCCCAGTATTTGCGCCGCGCGACATAGGGGTCGTGGGGGTGGGTGAAGCTGGCCGTCAGGCACCAGGGCCGGGAATCCGCCCCGCGCGACAGATCATAAAGCTTCTGGATGGTCTGATGCGCCACGTCATCGTCATATTCCATCTGGTTTGTGATTTCAGCCACGCCCGCGCCCGTGACAGAGCCGAGGTTATGATACCACCAGTCAATCCTTTCGCCGGGTTTGCGATAATCCGGGGTCCAGCCGAAATCAGCGGGGTAAATGTCTGTGGTCAGGCGGTTCTCAAAGCCGTGCATCTGGTCTGGGCCTACGAAATGCATCTTGCCAGAGAGGGTGCATTCATAGCCCGCACGGCGGAGGTGATGGGTGAAGCAGGGAATATCTGAGGTGAACTCGGCCGCGTTGTCGTAGACGCGGGTGCGCGAGGGGAGTTGTCCTGACATGAAGCTTGCGCGGCCCGGCGCACAAAGCGGCGACCCGGTGTAGCTGTTGGCAAAGCGCAGGGATTTCGCGGCAAGCGCCTTGAGGTTTGGCGCATGGAGCCAATCCGCCGGGCCGTCGGGAAAGAGGGTGCCGTTGAGTTGATCGACCATGAGGATCAGAATGTTCGGTTTGGTCATGAAGGGCCTCTCTTTCGCAGCTTGCTTTTACGCGGTTCTGCGCCTTTGATGGCGATCCGGGGGAGGGGCGTCTGCTCCTTTTGCGACGGGTTTGGGCTGGAATGACTGGCCCGTTGTTTGGCATAGGGCGGATGCCTCCGGCGGGGATATTTTTGAACAGATGAAACGAGGCCGGATATGCAGGTTGTGACGGAGTTTCCTTTTGCAATCGTCGAAGAGGAAGATGTGGGCATCGTGATGCCCGACGGCTGCCGTTTGTCTGCCCGGATCTGGCGGGCAGAAGGGGCGGGCCCGGTTCCGGCGATCCTTGAATATATCCCTTACCGCAAACGCGATGGCACTTTGGCGCGCGATGAGCGGATGCATCCTTATTTCGCGGGCCATGGCTATGCCGCTGTGCGGGTGGATATGCGCGGCAATGGCGATAGCGAAGGGATCATGACGGATGAATACACGCCGCAGGAATTGCAGGATGCCTGCGATGTGATTGCCTGGCTGGCCGAGCAGCCGTGGTGTTCAGGCGCGGTCGGGATGATGGGAAAAAGCTGGGGGGGGTTCAACTGCCTGCAAACCGCCGCCCTGCAGCCTCCGGCGCTGAAAGCGGTCGTGTCGGTCTGTTCGACAACGGATCGATTCGGAGATGACATCCATTTCAAGGGCGGCTGTTTGCTGAATGAGAATCTGGGCTGGGGGGCCGTCATGCTGTCCTATTCCTCGCGCCCGGCGGATCCGGTCCTGCGCCCCGACTGGCGTGAGGATTGGCTGGCCCGACTGGAGGCGGACGCCTTTCTAAGCCCGCGCTGGGCCGCGCATCAGGCGCGGGACGCTTATTGGAAGCACGGCTCTGTCGGGCAGGATTACGGAGCATTGAAGGCCAAGGTTCTGTCCTTTGGCGGCTGGGCGGACGGGTATAAGAATACCGTGGCCCATTTGGTGGAAAACGTGCCGGGCACCAAGGGGATCGTCGGGCCTTGGGTGCATCAATACCCGCATCAGGCGGTTCCCGGCCCGGCCATTGGCTTTCTGCAGGTTGCGCTGCGCTGGTGGGATCGTTGGCTGAAGGGTATTGAAAACGGGGCCGAGGACGACCCCGCCTACCGCGTCTGGATGATGGACAGCGAACCCCCGAACGCGGCCCCGACGCATCGGGCCGGGGTTTGGGTGGCCGAGGCCGCGTTTCCGCCGCCGCGCGGGCAGGCGCTTGAGTTTACCCTGACCAAGGGCGGTGGTTTGGCAGAGCATCCGGGCAGATCCGAAGCGGCGCTTGGCGTTAACGTCTGTACCAAGCAACATCTTGGACTGTCGGCGGGTGAGTATTTCCCGATGGGCCTGAATGCTGAGATGCCGGGCGATCAGCGCGCCGATGACGCGCTTTCCGTCTGCTTTGACGGCGATATTCTGGCCGAACCGCTTGCCCTTTTGGGGGCCGCGCGGCTGCGCTTGCGGCTTTCCTCGGACAAGCCTTTGGCCTTCATTGTGGCGCGGCTGTGCGATGTGGGGCCGGATGGGGCCTCCACCCGGATTGCGCATGGCATGTTGAACCTCTGCCATCGCAACGGCCCCGACGCGCCCGAACAGCTTGTGCCGGGCCAAGAGGTGAGCGCCGAGGTGGTGCTGGATCAGATGGCCTACCGGGTGGCGGCGGGGCATCACCTGCGGTTGGCGCTTTCGACCAGTTACTGGCCGTTCCTTTGGCCCAGCCCCGAGATTGCGACCCTGACGCTGGCAGAGGGGCAGTTGCAACTTCCCCTGCATCCGGGGGCGGGTGCGGATGAATGGCAACCGCCCGCCGCCGAGGCGGCCCGCGAATGGCGGCACAAGAAACACGGCGAGGGGCGTGCCGCGCGGCGGGTAGAGCAGGACCAGATCACGGGCGAAATCTCATTGGTGGTGACGGATGACAGCGGGCTTGTTGAAAACCTGACCCATGGGTTGATGACGGCGGACCGCCTGGCCGAACGCTGGACGATCCACCCTGATGATCCGACCCGTGCGCGCGGCTATTGCGAGTGGGAGCAGTGGCTTTCGCGGGGGGATTGGGCCGTGCGCACGCTGGTCAGCGCCGAGATGTATGCGGATGGCCCCGATCTGGTGATGCGCGCCCATCTTCGGGCGTTCGAGGGGGAGGCCGTCGTCTTTTCGCGGGATTTTCAGGAAACCGTGCCGCGCCGCTTCATCTGATCACAAAAATGTTGCTTCTGAGCCGCTAGAAAGAGGGCATCCTTGCCAAAGGGCGGCTCAGAAAAAATGCAAATGGCGGGGTCAACCCCCAAAGAACTCCTTGCCCGACTGCGTAAATGGGGTTCTATTGACTGACAGATCAACAAAAAACAAAGACCTCCAGGGAGACGACTTATGAAAGATGATCTTGCAAAACTGATCGACCGGATCGATGCCATGCGCATGGACCGTCGTTCGTTCCTGAACCGGACCGCCGCTTTTGGCGCTGTTGCCGCGATGGGCGGGGCGACGCAGGCGTTGGGCGCAAGCCATGCCACACCCAATAAGGGCGGCATTTTGAAGATGGGTCTGGGTGGCGGCGAAAGCACCAACAGCCTTGACCCGGCCTTGGCGGCAAGCCAGGTGCCGTTCCACCTTAACCGCACAATCGGTGAGCCTTTGGTCGATGTGGCCGCAGATGGCAGCCTTGAGATGCGGATCGCGGAATCGATCGAAAGCACCCCGGATGCCAAGACCTGGATGTTCAAGATCCGTCAGGGTGTTGAATTCCACAACGGCAAGACCCTGACGCCGGATGACGTGCTGGCAACCTTGCAGCGCCATTCTGACAAGGATTCGTCCTCGGGCGCGTTCGGGATCATGGAAGGCATCGAGTCGATGAAAGTCGATGGCGACATGGTTGCGGTCACTTTGGCCACCGCCAACGCCGATTTGCCCTACCTGATGGCTGATTATCACCTGATGATCCAGCCTGATGGCGGTCGTGCGGACCCGGCTGACGGGATCGGGGCCGGTGCCTACAAGATCATCGTGAACGAGCCCGGCGTGCGCCACACCTTCGAGAAGCACGCGAACTACTGGGATCAAAGTCGCGGTCACTATGACGGCGTGGAATTCATCGTTATCAACGACGCAACCGCCCGTATGGCGGCTGTGCAATCCGGTCAGGTGCATATCGCCAACCGCGTCGACCCGAAGATCGCCAAGCTGCTCAGCCGCGCTCCGGGTTTGACGGTTCAGAACGTGTCGGGTCGTGGGCACTATGTGTTCATCATGCACTGCGACACGGCACCTTTCGACAACAAGGATCTGCGTCTTGCGCTGAAATATGCGATCAACCGTCAAGAAATGGTGGATAAAATCCTCGACGGCTACGGCTCGATCGGCAACGATATTCCGATCAACGCGGCCTATCCGCTGTTCGACGACAGCCTGCCGCAGCGGGACTACGATGTCGCCAAGGCGGCCGAGCATTATAAGGCCTCTGGGCATGACGGCAGCCCGATTGTGCTGCGCGTTGCCGAAGGGGCTTTCCCCGGTGCCGTGGATGCGGGCGCCTTGTTCCAGCAAACGGCAGCGGCTGCCGGTATTCCGCTGGAAATCAAGCGCGAGCCGAACGATGGCTACTGGTCGGAAGTTTGGAACAAGCAGCCCTTCTGCGCCTCTTACTGGGGTGGCCGTCCGGTGCAGGACCAGATGTATTCGACCGCCTATCTGTCGACCGCAGACTGGAACGACACACGCTTCTTCAACGCCGATTTCGACGCTTTGCTGATCGAGGCGCGCGCCGAACTGGAGCCGGGCAAGCGCAAGGAGCTGTACTCCAAGATGGCTGTCATGCTGCATGACGATGGCGGCCTGATCTGCCCGATGTTCAACGACTTCATCGAGGCCGTTGGCGACAAGGTTATCGGTTGGGAAAAGAACGGCGTGCAAGAGGTCATGAACGGCCTCGCGCCGCATAAGACCTGGCTCGCGTAATCGGGGCCGGGGGGGATGCATCCCGTTATAACTTTGGTGGCCCAGCGCTTAGCGCTGGGCCTTCTTTTGCTGCTCGCGGCGTCGGTGCTGATTTTTATCGGTACGCAGATCCTGCCCGGCGATGTTGCGCAAAGCATTCTGGGGCAGGGGGCCACGCCGGAAACGCTGGCGAACCTGCGCGAAGAGCTGGGCCTTAATGAGCCTGCTGTAACACGCTATTTCAACTGGCTTTTTGCAACGCTTCAGGGCGATTTGGGCACTGCACTGACCAATGGTCAGGATATTGCAAGCTCGATGGGCAAACGGCTGGGCAACACGCTTTTCCTGGCCAGTGTCGCCGCGATCATCGCTGTGCCCTTGGCGATTTTGCTGGGTCTAATCGCCGTGCGCTATCAGGGCCGCTGGCCGGACCGGGTGATCTCTACGGTCACACTTGCCACGGTTTCTGTGCCTGAGTTCCTGCTGGGCTATATCGCGATTTACTTTCTGTCGGTGAAATTCCGGGTCTTTCCGTCGCTGGCCACCGTCTATGACGGGATGAGCCTTGGCGACAAGCTTTACGCCATTTCCATGCCCGTTGTGGTGCTGGTGCTGGTCGTGCTGGGTCACATGATGCGGATGACGCGTGCCGCGATCCTGAACGTGATGCAATCGGCCTATGTCGAGACGGCAGAGCTGAAAGGCCTGCGCAAGTTCACGATCATCGCGCGCCACGCCTTCCCCAATGCCATCGCTCCGGTGGTCAATGTGGTGATGCTGAACCTTGCCTATCTGGTGGTGGGCGTTGTCGTGGTCGAGGTGGTCTTTGTCTATCCCGGCATGGGGCAATATCTGGTGGATCACGTCTCCAAACGCGATGTGCCGGTGGTGCAGGCCTGCGGGCTTGTCTTTGCCGCCGTCTATATCGGCCTCAACCTCGTCGCGGATATTGTCGCCATTCTGGCCAACCCGCGCCTGAGACATCCGAAATGAGGGGGCAGCACTGATGCGTATGCCGCTATCCGCAGCCATCGGGCTGTTTTTCACCGCTCTGTATTTCGGGGCTGCGATCTTTGCGGGCTGGATTGCGCCCTATGGCATGGCCGAAATCGTTGGCGACAGTTGGGAGCCGTGGTCGATGGCGCATCCGCTGGGTACCGATACGATTGGCCGGGATCTGCTGAGCCGGATGATCTGGGGCGGGCAGACCACGATTTTCGTGGCCGCAGCCGCCACGATCCTGTCGTTCAGCCTCGGGTCAATCCTTGGCTTTCTGGCTGCGGTCAAGGGCGGCTGGATTGACCAATTTTTAAGCCGGACGGTGGATCTGATGATGTCGATCCCCTCTCTGATCGCGGCGCTTGTGGTGCTGTCCGTGATGCCGGTGACGATGCCTGTGCTGATCGTCGTGATGGGCCTTCTGGATGCGACCCGCGTGTTCCGCCTCAGCCGCGCTGTAGCCGTAGACATCACCGTGATGGACTATGTCGAGGCCGCGCGCCTGCGGGGCGAAAAGCAGGTCTGGATCATCTTCCGTGAGATCCTGCCGAATGCGCTGTCACCTTTGGTCGCTGAAATGGGCCTGCGCTTCATCTTTGCGGTCCTGTTCATCTCGACCCTGTCGTTCCTTGGCCTTGGCGTGCAACCGCCGCTGGCCGATTGGGGCGGCATCGTGAAGGAGAATAAAGAGGGGATCGTCTACGGCATCCCAGCCGCCTTGATCCCCGCCTTTGCCATCGCCACGCTGGCCATTTCCGTCAATCTGGTTGCGGATTGGGTTCTGAACCGTACCACCAGTCTGAAAGGGGGCCGGGGATGAGCGATATGCTGCTGGAGGTCAAGAACCTCAAGATCGAGGCGACGGCCTATCCTCCGGGCGAAGCCCCGCGCGATATCACCATTGTCGAAGGCGTGTCCTTCAAGCTGGAGAAAGGCCGCGTGCTGGGCCTGATCGGCGAATCCGGGGCGGGCAAATCGACGATCGGTCTTTCAGCGATGGCTTACGGTCGCGGTGGCGTGCGCCTCACGGGCGGTGAAGTGTTGGTCAATGGCCGCGACGTGCTGCAAGCGGGGCCAGCGGGCCTGCGGGCGCTGCGCGGGCGCGAGGTCACCTATGTCGCGCAATCGGCGGCAGCGGCCTTCAACCCGGCCAAACGTCTGATGGAACAGGTGATCGAGACGACGCTGCACCACGGCCTCGCCTCCAAGGCCGAGGCTGAGGCGCGGGCGGTCACGCTTTTTGCACGGCTTGGCCTGCCGAACCCGGAAACCATCGGTCGGCGCTATCCGCATCAGGTCTCTGGTGGCCAGTTGCAACGGGTGATGACGGCGATGGCGCTTTGCCCCAAGCCTGACCTCGTGATCTTCGATGAACCCACGACCGCGCTTGACGTGACCACCCAGATCGAGGTTCTGGCCGCCATCAAAGAGGCCATCGCAGACACCGGGGTCGCCGCCCTTTACATTACCCATGATCTGGCGGTCGTGGCGCAGGTGGCCGATGACATCATGGTGCTGCGCGGCGGCAAGATGGTGGAATATGGCACCACCGATACGATCATCAATCGCCCGGCGGAGCCGTATACCCAGGCGCTGGTGTCTGTCCGCTCCATCGATCACAACGAAAAATCGGGCGGCGCGCCTGTGCTTTCGGTCAAGGGCATCACCGCACGCTATCGCGGGACGAATTTCGATGTGCTGTCGAATGTGACGGTGGATTTGCCCGAGGCGCAGACGCTGGCGGTTGTGGGCGAAAGTGGCTCGGGCAAGTCAACGCTGGCGCGGGTCATCACCGGGCTTCTGCCCCCCTCGGCGGGCACGATCACCTTCGTGGGCCGTGACCTTGCGGCGGATTTCGAAGCGCGCGGCAAGGAAGACCTGCGCGAGTTGCAGATGATCTATCAGATGGCCGATGTCGCGATGAACCCGCGCCAGACGGTCGGCACGATCATCGGCCGCCCGCTGGAGTTTTACTTCGGCCTGAAGGGGGCTGAAAAGCGCCACCGTATCCAAGAGTTGCTGGACGAGATCGAAATGGGCGAAGGCTTCATTGATCGCTATCCCGCAGAACTCTCGGGTGGCCAGAAACAGCGGGTCTGTATCGCGCGGGCCTTGGCGGCAAAGCCGAAGCTGATCATCTGCGATGAGGTCACCTCGGCCTTGGACCCGCTGGTCGCGGATGGCATCCTGAAGCTATTGCTGAACCTCCAGAAGATCGAGAAGGTGGCCTATCTGTTCATCACCCATGATCTGGCAACGGTGCGCGCCATCGCAGACAGTATCGCGGTGATGTATCGGGGCAAGGTCGTGCGCTATGGCCCCAAAAGTCAAGTTCTGGCGCCGCCCTTCGACGATTACACGGATCTTCTGCTGTCTTCCGTGCCAGAAATGGAACTCGGCTGGCTGGAACGGACGATCGCCAATCGCAAGATGGAAGCGGCCGGCAACTGACGGGCAGGCGGGGTCGGGCTCTCTCCCGAAGACCGCTCCTCAGTCTCCGCCAGCGCTTCCCGGCATCCGGCGCGGGATCTGTGCCGGGTTTTTTCGAAAATGCGCGTGTCAGGAGTGTCATGCAGATGCAAAAGCTATTGCTCATCATCATCGACGGAGTGCCCTATCGCAATTGGCGCAGGCTCTTTGGCAATCTGGAAGGATGGGTGGCGGCCAAAGAGGCGCGGGTCTGGCGGATGCGCTCGGTCCTGCCCTCAACCTCGGCATCCTGCTATGCCTCGATCCACAGTGGGGTCACGCCCCAACAGCATGGCGTTTGGGGCAATGAGGCGGTGCGCCGCCTCGATGTGCCAGACATTTTCTCGGCGGCGCGCGATAGGGGGCGTGTGACCGGGGCGGTCACGCATTCTTTCTGGTCAGAACTTTTCAACCGCGCCCCGTTCGATCCGGTCCGCGATCTGGAACATGATGAACCGACCAGCGGCTCCATCAATCATGGCCGCTTTCATACCATGCAAGGCTACAACCTGATCAATCAGGCAACCCCCGCCGATTCCGATCTTTTCGCCACGTTAACCCTGCTGACGGAACGGTTCGGGCTGGATTACGGCATCCTGCACAGCTGCACGCTCGACAGCATGGGCCACCGCTTCGGCCATGACTGCGCCGAGATGGACCACGCCTGCTACGCATTGGATGCGCAGCTTGCGCCCTTCATAAAGCGGTGGCGCAATGCGGGATATGAGGTGATCGTCACCGCCGATCATGGTCAATCCATGCGCGGCCATCACGGCGGAGCGGGAGAGGATCAACAAGATTTCGCGCTCTACTATTTTGGTTCAGCAGAGGGGCCCTCGAAGGATACGCTGCTCGATCAGCTGGCGCTTGCCCCCACCATCCTGAACCGGCTTGGGGTCACAGTTCCCGCAAGCATGAAGGCCGATCCCTTCCTGCCTGCCGACTGACCGCCGCTTCATCTGTTCAAAAATATCCTCGGGGGGATTGGCCGTCAGGCCAAGGGGGGCAGACAGCCCCCCGCCTTCGTCCGAATTACGCGCGGCCGCGTTTCAGGGCGACCCAATCCTCGCAATGCGGTTTGTAGCTTGCCATCTCGGCCTGCACCCAAGGCAGGGCATCCAGCCGGGCGCGATAGGCCAAAACGGGGTCCGGCCAGACCAGATCCCAATGCAAAGCCTCGACCAGAAGGGAAATCCACAAGAATGTCGCGGGATATCCGCAATCCCCCAGGTCAAAAGGCTGAGGCTCTGCCACCAGCATCGCCAATTGCTCTAGCCGGGTTGTGATGGCGGCGATTGCGGCACTCACAGCGGCTGGTTCTGGCTTTGCGACCTGCGGAAACAGCGCCCGTAGGGCGGGTTCCAGCCGTGTGTCGTGAAACCGGCTGCGCTCGCGCACGCGGGCGCGGGCCTGCCTGTCTTGGGGCAGCATTGGCTTGTCTGGAAATGCCTCTTCCAGATATTCGGCAATCGCCTCACTGTCGCTCAGCGCAAAGCCATCATGGACGATGCCCGGCAGGTTGCCAAAAGGAAACAGCGCCCGGTAAGCGTCCGAGGTTGATCCGCCGGGGGGATCAAGCTCGGTCGAGGCCAAGCCCTTTGCGCGCAGCAAAAGCCGTGTTTTGCTGCAATAAAGGCTGTGGGGAACGGAATAAAGCGTCAGCATGCGGAGATGAAAAGGGGCGCCGCAGCGCCCCGTTCCCTTAGTTGGAAAGTTGCCATTTTGCGCCCAGTTCATCAAACAAACCGGATTCCTTTTTCAAGGCAATCCAAGTGTTCACATAGTTGATCCAGACCTGATCGGCCTGCGGCATCAGCATGGCGACCGGCGTTTTCGCCCGCGGCTGGTCCACAGGGACGATCATCAATTGCGGGTACTGCGCGACCAGCTTGTTGGCCTCCACATTGGAGGT
>JAQWYA010000003.1 GCA_029254215.1 Pseudorhodobacter sp.
GGCCTGCTCAAGACCGGATCGGCTTTCTATGCACCGGCCACTTCGGCAATTGAAATGGCGGAAGCCTATCTGAAAGACCAAAAGCGTCTGCTGCCCTGTGCCGCCTATTGCAACGGCGAATTGGGTGTGAAGGGCATGTATGTTGGCGTCCCGACGATCATCGGCGCCGGCGGGATCGAGCGGATTGCAGACATCTCCATGAATGCTGCTGAACAGGCAATGTTCGACAAGTCGGTAGAAGCCGTGAAGGGCCTCGTTGCGGCCTGCAAGCAGATCGACCCGTCGCTGGCCTAACCGCCTGCGTCAGACAAGAACGGGATCAGCCGGGCCTTCGCGCCCGGCTTTTTCATGTCACCGTTTCAGATTCTGGACAGAACCCCTAAAATCACTGGAGCGAATCACCCCGTGAGCGGGTTTTGCAGTTTTGTGATCACACTTTTTCTGGCTGTGATCACAAATGCCGGATTTCCGCCCAAAATGCCGAAAATCCACCGATATCCGTTTGAATCACCTGTTTTCTGTGCCATGACGGTTCAAATTCATTACCGATGGGACAGCCGATGAACATCCATGAATACCAAGCCAAGGCCCTGTTGCGCAGCTATGGCGCACCGGTCTCGGATGGCCGCGTTGTATTGCGCGCCGAAGAAGCCAAGACTGCGGCAGGCGAAATGGACGGCCCGCTTTGGGTCGTCAAAGCGCAAATTCATGCTGGCGGTCGCGGCAAGGGCAAGTTCAAAGAAGCCGAAGCTGGCGAAAAGGGCGGCGTACGCCTTGCCAAATCGGTCGGTGAAGCCGCCGAGGAAGCCCGCAAGATGCTGGGCCGCACGCTGGTCACGCATCAGACCGGCCCGGCTGGTAAGCAGGTGAACCGCATTTATATCGAAGACGGCTCTGACATTGCGCGAGAACTCTACCTCGCGCTGCTGGTGGATCGTCAGTCAAGCCGGATCTCCTTCGTGGCCTCCACCGAAGGCGGCATGGACATCGAAGAAGTTGCGGCCTCTACCCCGGAAAAGATCGTCAGCTTTTCGATTGATCCGGCCTCGGGCCTTTCGGATTTCCACGGTCGCCGCGTGGCCTTCGCGCTGGGTCTGACCGGCGGTCAGGTCAAGCAATGCGTGGGCTTGGTCAAAATCCTCTACAAAGCCTTTGTAGAAAAAGACATGGAGATGCTGGAGATCAACCCGCTGATCGTGACCCCGGATGGCGACATCAAGGTGCTGGATGCGAAGGTCTCTTTCGATGGCAACGCGATCTACCGCCACGCGGATATTGCCGCGCTGCGCGATGAAACCGAAGAAGAACCCAAAGAACTGGCGGCTTCGAAGTTCGATCTGAACTACATCGCGCTGGACGGCGAGATCGGCTGCATGGTCAACGGCGCGGGCCTTGCCATGGCGACGATGGACATCATCAAGCTTTACGGTGCCGAACCTGCGAACTTCTTGGACGTGGGCGGCAGCGCCACGAAAGAGAAAGTGACCGAAGCGTTCAAGATCATCACCTCGGATCCGAACGTCAAAGGGATCCTTGTGAACATCTTTGGCGGTATCATGCGCTGTGACGTGATCGCCGAGGGCGTGGTTTCGGCCGTGAAAGAAGTTGGGCTTCAAGTGCCGCTGGTCGTGCGTCTTGAAGGCACCAATGTCGAGCGCGGCAAAGAGATCATCAACACCTCGGGCCTGAATGTCATCGCGGGGGATAACCTTGCGGATGCGGCCAAGAAAATCGTGAAAGCGGTGAAGGGATGATCCGCAGCCTTGCCCTGATTGCGTCTTTGGTTTGCGCGGGCCCGTCACTGGGTCATGCGCAGGCTGACAAGGCGCTGATGGCCAAGGCGGCGGAGCTTGCCCAGATCTGCGCGGACACCATGCCCAATTCCCGCGCGGCGAAGGATGCGCTGAAGGCTGCGGGCCTGAACTATCGCGGCTCTGACGGAACCTACCACGTCTTTACGGCGAATGGGTTTCGCGTGGTTGCAGGGATAACGGTGACGCATGTTGCAGAACAGTCCTGCCTCGTTTCGGTGTCAAAGATGACCCCGGCAGAGGCCAACAGCCTGATCCAGCCATGGGTCAAGCTGGCGAAGGCCAAACCCGCAAAGCCGCCATCGACCGGGCTAAGCGGGTTCTGGGTGGGACGGTTCAAGAATGGGCCGATCCGGCTTGGTGTGATTGACCAAGTGGATTTCGGGGTAATGAGCGGGGCCGCCATCGCGGCCCTGGCGAAATGAGGACAGTAGCGGCGGATTGCCCTTGCCCGGCAAAAGTGGCCCCAAAGCCGGGCCGGGCATTCAAAACCATATTCTGATTCAAGGAGGCCCCAAATGGCCGTACTCGTAAACGAAAACACCAAGGTGATCTGTCAGGGCTTTACCGGCTCGCAGGGCACGTTCCATTCCGAACAGGCGATTGCCTATGGCACCAAGATGGTCGGCGGTGTGACCCCCGGCAAAGGTGGCTCTGTCCATCTGGACCTGCCGGTCTTCAACTCCGTCCATGAGGCGCGGGATGTGACCGGGGCGAATGCGACCGTGATCTATGTGCCGCCGCCCTTCGCCGCCGATTCGATCCTTGAAGCGATTGACGCCGAGATGGAGCTGATTGTGGCGATCACCGAAGGCATTCCGGTGCTGGACATGATGAAGGTGAAGCGCGCGCTGGAAGGGTCCAAGTCGCGTCTGATCGGGCCGAACTGCCCCGGCGTCATCACCCCCGGTGCCTGCAAGATCGGCATCATGCCGGGCCATATCCATCGCCGCGGGTCCGTTGGCGTTGTGTCCCGTTCGGGCACATTGACCTATGAAGCGGTCAAGCAGACCTCGGATCTGGGCCTTGGCCAGTCTTCGGCCGTCGGCATCGGCGGCGACCCGATCAAGGGGACCGAGCATATCGACGTGCTGGAAATGTTCCTTGCCGATCCGGAAACCACCTCGATCATCATGATCGGTGAAATTGGTGGTTCTGCCGAAGAAGAGGCCGCGCAGTTCCTTGCGGATGAGCGCAAGAAAGGCCGCTGGAAGCCGACCGCTGGCTTTATCGCAGGCCGCACAGCGCCTCCCGGACGTCGCATGGGCCACGCTGGTGCGATCGTTGCCGGTGGCAAGGGCGATGCGGAATCCAAGATCGAGGCGATGAAAGCCGCCGGGATCGTGGTTGCCGAAAGCCCGGCTCACTTGGGCGAAGCGGTGATGGCCGCAATCAAGGGCTGAGGCATGGTTTTCGCGCGCCTTTGCCTGACGCCGACCCTTGCCTTTGGGGTAATCGGTTTGCAGGGCATGGGCGCGTGGAGCGCTGACCGCTTGACGTCCATCTTCACGACCTTGTTTCGCCCGGTGCCTCCCGCTCCGGGTTTCTGCCTGACCAGAGCCGCGACCAAGGCGGATATCCCCTTGGTGGCCCCCCGTCTGACCCATCTTTCCTTTCCTCCCGAAGAGGCGATCACATGACCGAACAGTCCCCGAA
This sequence comes from Pseudorhodobacter sp., assembly GCA_029254215.1. Lineage (GTDB taxonomy): Bacteria > Pseudomonadota > Alphaproteobacteria > Rhodobacterales > Rhodobacteraceae > Pseudorhodobacter. Next base: position 3,468 of record JAQWYA010000003.1, read on the forward strand.
TGCTCAGTTCCGTTCCCATGACTTTCTGGATGGGGCCAATGCCGATTACATCGATCAGATGGCGGCGCGACATGCGGCGGACCCGGCTTCGGTCGATGCGTCTTGGGCTGCGTTCTTTGCCGCGCTGGATGAAAGTGATCAGGTCGCCACAGCCGCAGCGGCTGGCCCGTCTTGGGCGCGCGCCGATTGGCCGCCGGTCCCCTCCGACGATTTGACAGGCGCGCTGACGGGCGAATGGCCCGCCGCACCTGAAAGCAAGGCCGCTGGCAAAAAGATCGTGGCCAAGGCTGCCGAGGCCGGGGTCTCGCTTTCCGATGCGCAGGTGCAACGCGCCGTGCTCGACAGTATTCGGGCGCTGATGATCATCCGCGCCTACCGGATCCGGGGGCATCTTGCCGCTGATCTTGATCCGCTTGGAATGCAGGACCGGTCGCGCCACCCTGAGCTTGACCCGAAGTCCTACGGTTTCGCAGAGGCCGACATGGACCGCCCGATCTTTATCGACAACGTGCTGGGGCTTCAGGTGGCCTCCATGCGCCAGATCGTCGAGATCGTGAAGCGGACCTATTGTGGTACTTTCGCGCTGCAATACATGCATATTTCCGACCCCGAGCAAGCCGCCTGGCTGAAAGAACGGATCGAAGGCTATGGCAAGGAAATCCAGTTCACCAAGAATGGCCGCAAGGCGATCCTGAACAAGCTGGTCGAGGCAGAGGGCTTTGAGAAGTTCCTGCATGTCAAATACATGGGCACCAAGCGCTTTGGCCTTGATGGCGGTGAAAGCCTGATCCCCGCGATGGAACAGATCATCAAGCGCGGCGGCAATCTGGGTGTTCGGGATATTGTCATCGGGATGCCGCACCGGGGCCGCCTGTCGGTTCTGGCCAATGTGATGCAAAAGCCCTATCGCGCCATTTTCAACGAGTTTCAGGGCGGCAGCTTCAAGCCCGAAGATGTCGATGGCTCGGGCGATGTGAAATATCACCTTGGGGCCTCCAGCGACCGTTCGTTTGATGGCAATACCGTCCACCTGTCGCTGACCGCGAACCCTTCGCATCTTGAGGCGGTGAACCCGGTTGTTCTGGGCAAGGTCCGGGCCAAGCAAGATCAATTGAACGACACGGAACGCTATCAGGTTCTGCCGATCCTGCTGCATGGTGATGCGGCCTTTGCAGGGCAGGGCGTTGTGGCGGAATGCTTTGGCCTGTCGGGCCTGCGCGGGCACAAAACCGGCGGCACGATCCATATCGTCGTGAACAACCAGATCGGCTTTACCACCGCACCGCATTTCTCGCGCTCTTCGCCCTATCCGACGGATATCGCGCTGATGGTCGAAGCCCCGATCTTCCATGTGAATGGCGACGACCCGGAGGCCGTGGTCCATGCCGCCAAGGTCGCCACGGAATTCCGTCAGAAGTTCCACAAGGATGTCGTGCTGGATATCTTCTGCTACCGCCGCTTTGGTCACAACGAAGGCGATGAGCCGATGTTCACCAACCCGGCGATGTACACCCAGATCAAGAAGCACAAGACCACCTTGCAGCTTTACACCGAACGTCTGGTCCGCGACGGCCTGATCCCCGAAGGGGAGATCGAAGACATGAAGGCCGCCTTCCAGGCGCATCTGAACGAAGAGTTCGAAGCCGGTAAGGATTTCAAGCCCAACAAGGCTGACTGGCTTGATGGCCGCTGGAAAAACATGGGTCGCGAGAGCGAGGATTATCAGGCAGGTCAGACCGCGATCAGCCCGGCCCTGATGACCGAGATCGGCGCAGCCCTGACCCGCGCTCCGGATGGTTTTGACCTGCACAAGACCGTCGCGCGCCAGTTGGAAAACAAGGCCAAGATGTTCGAGACAGGGGCCGGTTTCGACTGGGCCACCGCCGAGGCCATGGCCTTCGGCAGCCTTTTGACCGAGGGTTATCCCGTCCGTCTAGCTGGCCAGGACTGTACGCGCGGCACGTTCAGCCAGCGCCATTCCGCCTTCATCAACCAAAACACCGAAGAGCGGTACTACCCGCTTAATCACATCAAGCAGGGCCAGTCCCGCTATGAGGTGATCGATTCCATGCTGTCGGAATATGCGGTGCTTGGCTTTGAATATGGCTACTCGCTGTCAGAGCCGAATGCCCTTGTGATGTGGGAAGCGCAGTTCGGCGATTTTGCGAACGGCGCGCAGATCATGTTCGACCAGTTCGTGAACTCGGGCGAAAGCAAATGGCTGCGGATGTCGGGGCTCGTGTGCCTCTTGCCGCATGGCTATGAGGGGCAGGGGCCTGAACACTCCTCCGCGCGGCCAGAGCGTTTCTTGCAGATGTCGGCGAATGACAACTGGATCGTGGCGAATTGCTCCACCCCGGCGAACTATTTCCACATTCTGCGCCGCCAGCTGCACCGCACCTTCCGCAAGCCTCTGATCCTGATGACGCCGAAATCCTTGCTGCGCCACCCGATGTGCGTTTCGGATGCGGATGATTTCACCACCGGATCCGCCTTCCACCGCGTGCTGTGGGACGATGCGCAAAAGGGCCACTCGGACCTGACGCTCAAGGCCGATGACAAGATCAAGCGCGTGGTGATCTGTTCGGGCAAGGTCTATTTCGACCTGCTGGCCGAACGCGATGCGCAGGGTCTGGATGATGTCTATCTTCTGCGGTTGGAGCAGTTCTACCCCTTCCCGGCCCAATCTATGGTCAAAGAGCTGGAGCGTTTCAAAGGCGCCGAAGTGATCTGGTGTCAGGAAGAGCCGAAGAACCAAGGCTACTGGACCTTCGTCGAACCGAACATCGAATGGGTTCTGACCCGCATCGGGGCGAAGTTCAGCCGCCCGCGTTATGTCGGGCGCGCGGCCTCTGCCTCGCCTGCCACGGGTCTTGCAAGCCGTCACAAGGCCGAACAGGCCGCCTTGGTCAGCGATGCGCTGACAGTCGGAGGATAAGACAGATGGCAACCGAAATTCGAGTGCCCACATTGGGCGAAAGCGTTACTGAGGCCACCGTCGCCACCTGGTTCAAGAAGCTGGGTGACAGCGTGGCCGTGGATGAGATGCTTTGCGAACTTGAAACCGACAAGGTGACTGTCGAGGTGCCCAGCCCCGTGGCAGGCACCCTGATCGAGATTGTTGCGTCCGAAGGCACGACCGTTGGCGTCGCGGCCCTTCTGGCGCAGATCGGCGAGGGCGCAACGGCCGCCCCCAAAAGCAATGACAAAGGCGCAGAGGTTTCGGCCAGCGCGGAAGAGGGTAAAATGATTGACGTGAATGTCCCCACGCTGGGTGAATCGGTTGCCGAAGCCACAGTCTCCACCTGGTTCAAGAAGCCGGGCGACACGGTGGCGCAAGACGAAATGCTGTGCGAGCTGGAAACCGACAAGGTCTCGGTCGAAGTTCCAAGCCCTGCCGCGGGCGTTCTGGCTGAAATCATCGCGCCCGAAGGCACAACCGTTGCCGCAAACGCCAAACTCGCCGTGATCTCGACCGATGGGGCAGGGGTGGCCGCTGCCCCCGCCGCCGCAGCCCCTGCCGCTGCGGCCCCCGCGCCCGCCGCAAAGGACGTCGAGGATGCGCCTTCCGCGAAAAAGGCCATGGCCGAAGCCGGGATTTCCCGCGATGCCGTCACGGGCACCGGCAAGGATGGCCGCGTCATGAAAGAGGATGTCGCCCGCGCCGCCGCCGCCCCTGCTACCGCCGCCATTCCTGCGGCCCCCGCACCTGCCCCGGCCCCGCCGCGCGGCCCGGTATCCGCCGATGATGCCAGCCGTGAAGAGCGGGTGAAGATGACGCGCCTGCGCCAGACCATCGCCCGCCGCCTCAAGGACGCGCAAAACACCGCCGCCATGCTGACCACCTATAACGAGGTGGATATGTCCGGCGTCATGGGCCTGCGCAACGAATACAAGGACCAGTTCGAGAAGAAGCACAAAACCAAGCTGGGTTTCATGTCCTTCTTCGTGAAGGCCTGCTGCCACGCTCTCAAAGAAGTCCCCGAAGTGAATGCCGAGATTGACGGCACCGATGTGGTCTACAAGAACTACGTCCATATGGGGGTTGCCGTCGGCACGCCTTCGGGCCTCGTGGTGCCGGTGGTGCGCGATGCCGACAAGATGGGCTTCGCCGCGATCGAGGCCAAAATCGCCGAACTCGGCCTGCGCGCCCGCGATGGCAAGCTGAGCATGGCCGAAATGCAGGGCGGCTCTTTCACCATCTCGAACGGCGGGGTGTACGGCTCGCTGATGTCCTCCCCGATCCTGAACCCGCCGCAATCGGGTATCCTCGGGATGCACAAGATCCAGGACCGCCCGGTCGTGGTGAAGGGAGAGATCGTGATCCGCCCGATGATGTATCTCGCGCTGTCCTACGACCACCGGATTGTGGATGGCAAAGGAGCAGTGACCTTCCTCGTCCGCGTGAA
>JAQWYA010000010.1 GCA_029254215.1 Pseudorhodobacter sp.
CAAATGCTCGCGCCATTTGGCGTCGATGGTTTGCAGCAAGACCTGCTTTTCGATGTTGCGCATCGTATCGCCGCCGAAGGCTTCCAGCTTTTCGGCCATCATCGTGTCAGAAGCCTCGCAGATCCGCTCTTCGATCACGTCCTGATCAACGCCCTCTTCTGCGGCCCAATCAACGATGGGCAGATCCAGCGACAAGCGTTCGATCAGGGCGGCCTTCAGCCCCTCACTGTTCCACTGATCGGCATAGGATTTCGGCGGCATATAGGCATCGACCAGATCGGCAATAACCTGATGGCGCATATCCTGCACGATTTCCGACAGGTCTTCGCTTTGCATGATTTCCAGACGCTGGCCAAAGATCGCCTTGCGCTGGTCATTCATCACGTCGTCGAATTTCAGCAACTGCTTGCGGATGTCGAAGTTGCGGCCTTCGACCTTTGCCTGCGCCTTTTCAAGGCTCTTGTTGACCCACGGGTGAACGATGGCCTCGCCTTCCTTCATCCCCAGTTTCGACAGAACCGAATCAAGCCGCTCAGAGCCGAAAATCCGCATCAGATCGTCTTCAAGGCTGAGGAAGAAGCTTGAGCGGCCCGGATCGCCCTGACGGCCCGAACGACCGCGCAGCTGGTTGTCGATACGCCGCGATTCGTGGCGTTCGGTCCCCAGAACAAACAACCCGCCTGCCGCGATTACCTTGGCTTTTTCGGCGGCATGTTCTGCCTCGATCCGGCTGCGCACTTCATCGGGGTTGACCGAGGGATCGGCGGCCAAAGCCTCCAGCACCTTCATCTCGACGTTGCCGCCAAGCTGAATATCGGTGCCGCGCCCGGCCATGTTCGTGGCGATGGTCACCGCCCCGAACTTGCCGGCATCGGCAACGATCTGGGCTTCCTGTTCGTGCTGACGGGCGTTGAGCACGTTATGCGGCACGCCCTCTTTCTTCAGAAGATCCGCAAGGAATTCGGACTTTTCGATCGAGGTGGTGCCGACAAGGATCGGCTGGCCCCTTTCATGCGCCTCCTTGATCGATTTCACGACGCCTTCGAACTTCTCGCGCGCGGTGCGGTACACTTGGTCGTGGTCATCGACACGGGCAACAGGCCGGTTGGTCGGAACTTCCACAACGCCAAGGCCGTAGATCTCCATGAATTCCTCAGCCTCGGTGGAGGCTGTGCCGGTCATGCCGCCCAACTTGTTGTAAAGGCGGAAGTAATTCTGGAACGTGACGGAGGCGAGCGTGATGTTCTCTGGCTGGATCGCCACAGCTTCCTTGGCCTCGATCGCCTGATGCAACCCGTCCGACAAGCGGCGACCGCGCATCATCCGGCCGGTGAATTCGTCGATCAGCATCACTTCGCCATCGCGCACGATATATTGCTGATCGCGGGCGAACAGCTTGTGCGCCCGCAAAGCCTGCGTGACGTGATGCACCAGCGAGGTGCTTTCCGGGTCGTAAAGGCTTTGGCCTTCCGGCAGCAGCCCCGCGTTCAACAACCGGTTTTCGATGAATTCGTTGCCGTCATCGGTATAGGTGACGTTGCGTGTCTTTTCATCCAGCTTGTAGTGATCTTCGGTCAGTTCCGGGATCAGCTTGTCAACGGCGGTGTAGAGATCGGACCGATCCTGCGACGGACCCGAGATGATCAGCGGTGTGCGCGCCTCATCAATCAGAATACTGTCCACCTCATCGACGATTGCGTAGAAATGGCCGCGCTGCGACATCTCTTCGATCGAGGATTTCATGTTGTCGCGCAGATAGTCAAAGCCCAGCTCGTTGTTCGTGGCATAGGTGATATCGGCGCGGTAAGCCTCGCGCTTCTCGGCATCGGGCTGATAGGGGTAGACAACCCCGGTCGTCAGACCCAAAGCGCCGTAAACCTTGCTCATCCATTCGGCATCGCGTTTCGCCAGATAGTCGTTCACCGTGACGATATGCACACCCTTGCCCGCCAAGGCATTCAGATAGGCCGGAAAGGTCGCCATCAGCGTCTTGCCTTCGCCGGTCTTCATTTCGGCGATATTGCCCTGATGCAGAAAGATGCCGCCTTTCAACTGAACGTCAAAAGCCCGCAGGCCAAGGGCACGATGTGCGGCCTCACGGCAGTTGGCGAAGGCTTCGGGCAGAAGATCGTCAAGGCTCTCGCCTTTTTGGGCGCGAGCGGCGAGTTCTTCCGTCTTGGCCTTGATCCCCTCATCGGTGAGGGCTTTGAATTCCGGCTCCAGCGCGTTGATCTTTGCGACCAGCGGGCGAACCGATTTTACTTTGCGATCATTGGGGGTTCCAAAGACTTTGCGCGCAATCGTTCCAAGACCAAGCATGTTTTCTCCGTGGCGCTTTCCTGCCATATCAGGGCTTCCTGACATGATCGTGTGAGCTCTGGCCTTGTCCGGCCTCACACCCTTCCCTAGAAGGGCATGGAAGCCTCCGATAGCCCGGCCTCACGCGACCATCGCGATGTAAGCGGCGCTTGGGGGCAAGTCAATGTTGCGCAACCGCGCAGCCGGATCAGAGGACAAAATGATGATGAAACATGTGACATTCGGGGCCGGTTTGGCCGTTTCGGCGGCGCTTTCGCTGGCAGGGGTTGCGTTTGCCCAAGAAACCGCCGCGCCTGCTGCCACGCCCCCCGTTGTGCCCGACGGCGGGGCAGATGCGGTTGTGGCGGTGGTGAACGGCACCGAGATCACGCTGGGTCACATGATTGTGTTGCGCGCCAATCTGCCAGCTCAGTACCAAGCCTTGCCCGATGACGTCCTGTTCAACGGCATCCTTGAGCAGCTGATCCAGCAAGAGGCGCTTTCGAAGTCGGTAGAGGGCAATATCTCTAAGCGCGATCTTCTGGCGATGGAAAATGACCGTCGCGGCTATCTGTCGGGTGTGGCCTTGGGCAGCGTCGTGCAAGGGGCCGTCACGGATGCCCGCTTGCAGGCCGCCTATGATGTGCGCTTTGCGGATGAGGCCGACCGCAAAGAATATAACGCCGCCCATATCCTCGTGCCAACCGAAGATGCCGCCAAAGGCCTCAAGGCCGAGATCGACGCAGGCGCGGATTTCGCCGAACTGGCAAAGCAGCATTCCACTGATGGTGCGGCGGCCAATGGCGGTGATCTGGGCTGGTTCGGGGCGGGCATGATGGTGGCCCCGTTCCAGGACGCGGTCTTTGCAATGGAAGTGGGCAGCGTTTCCGACCCGGTTCAGACGCAATTCGGCTGGCACCTCATTCAACTCAAGGAAACGCGCATCGCCGCAGCCCCGCCGCTGGATGAAATCCGGGATCAACTCGCGTCAGAGATTGAACAAGTTGTGGTAGAAGAGCATATCAGTGAAATAACGAAATCCGCGACAATTACCCGTCCGGGCGAAGCGTTCGACCCGGCCTTGTTGCGCGATCAGACGCTGCTGAACCCTTAACCCCGATCAGAAAGGCCCGCTGCGATGACAAAGACGGACTGGAAAGCCAAGGCGAAGAAGCTCAAAAAGCAACTGCGCAAATCCTTGGAGCAGCTTCAATCCGCGGGCCTTTCTGCGGCCTCTGACATGCAGGCGCTGGCCAGCGATGTGGCAGCGGGCATCACCAAACCGGCCAAGCAAGTCTCTCCGCTAGCCCCAAAAGGCGGGTTTCCGGCGCTGCCACCCATCGCTGGCGTGTCCTTTTCGGCGGTCGAGACCGGGGTCCGCTACAAGAACCGCAAGGATGTGATGCTGATCACGCTGGCCCCGGATACGGCCGTGGCCGGGGTCTTTACCCGCTCCACGACCCGTGCGGCCTGCGTGCGCGATTGTCAGGACAAGCTGGCGATGAAAGTGCCTGCGGGCGCAGGGGCGGCGATCATCGTCAATTCCGGCAACTCTAATGCGTTTACCGGGGCGCTGGGCCAAGAGGCGGTGGACGCGATCACATCCGAAACCGCTGCCGTGCTGGGCCTGCCTGCGTCGCGGGTCTTTTCATCCTCCACCGGCGTGATTGGCGAACCGCTACCCTATGAGAGGATCACGGCAGCCCTGCCCGCGCTGGTCGAAGGCTTGCAGGGGGATGCCATCGCCATGGCGGCTGAGGCGATGATGACCACCGATACCTTCCCCAAAGGCGCCTCGGCGGTGATTGAAGGCGAAGGCGGCCCGATCCACATCGCGGGCATCGCCAAGGGGTCAGGCATGATCGCTCCCGATATGGCGACCATGTTGGTCTATATCTTCACCGATGCCAAAATCACCCCGGCCATGCTGCAAAAGATGTTGTCGCGTAACGTCGATGCTACGTTCAACGCGATCACGGTGGATAGCGACACCTCCACCTCCGATGCGTTGATCCTCTGTGCCACCGGCCAATCCGAGGCCGCTCCCGTCAAAGGCGCCGTTGCCAAAGCCTTTGAGGCAGCCCTTGCAAAGGTGATGCAAGATCTCGCCCATCAGGTCATCCGCGATGGCGAAGGCGCCACGAAATTCGTCGAAATCCGCGTCACGAAAGCCGCAAGCCCGACGGATGCCCACCTTCTTGCTATGGCGATCGCTAATTCGCCGCTGGTGAAAACCGCCATCGCAGGGCAAGACCCGAACTGGGGCCGCATTGTCGCCGCGATCGGAAAATCCGGGGCCGAGGCCGACCGTGACAAGCTCTCAATCCGGTTTGGCGATATTCTGGTGGCCGAAAAGGGATGGCGGAACCCTGACTATAAGGAAGACGATGGCGCGGCCTATATGATGCGGGATGAGCTGGTTATCTCCGTCGACATGGGTCTGGGCAAAGCCGCCAAAACCGTCTGGACCTGTGATCTGACGCATCGCTACATCGATATCAATGCGGACTACCGCTCTTGACCGCTTTCATCTGTTCCTAAATATCCCACAGGGGTGGGTCCGGGAGGGGGTGTGAAACCCCCTCCCGGCGCTCTCCGCCAAAGCCACGCCCCAAAGGATTTCTACCGTGAAAATCATCCTTGTCTCTGCCGTCGCCTTGATTGATCCCGACGGTCGTGTCCTGCTTGCCCAGCGTCCCGAAGGCAAATCCCTCGCCGGGCTGTGGGAGTTTCCGGGCGGTAAAGTGGAACCGGGTGAATCACCCGAGGCGGCCCTGATCCGCGAATTGGGCGAAGAACTGGGGATCGACACATGGGCCTCCTGCCTCGCCCCGCTGACCTTCGCAAGTCATGCCTACCCGGAGTTTCACCTCCTCATGCCGCTTTTTGCCTGCCGCAAATGGGAGGGAATCGTTCGCGGTGCTGAAGGTCAGAACCTCGCTTGGGTCCGCCCGGATAGGTTGCGCGACTATCCAATGCCTCCCGCAGACATACCTTTGATCTCGATTCTGCGCGATTGGTTGTAACAGACCTGAAATTTTTCAATTACGGCAAAAAAATGGCGCATTCTGGTCCATTTATGCCCTTTCATTCATCGCAAATTGACTTATCCTAAGCTGGCAAAGCTAATTTGGGGATTGGCATCATGCTCAGAACGATTTCAGTCAGCAGTTGTATCTCGGTCCAGGGGATCGAAGTGGCACGGTTGTCGGACGGCAAGGTTGTCGTGCGCGTCGATGAGAAAGAATACGTCGGCTTTCCGGTTGTCCCGATGCGCCGCACAGCGCCGCAGCCCTTGCAGGCTTAAGGGATTGCCTCGGACTTAGCCGCGGCCTTCAGAAATAAAAAAGGCCCCGGTCGCAACCGGGGCCTTTTTTAATCTCATCAGAAAATTACGCCAGCGTCCGTTCAATCGATTCGCGGGTAAAGATCTCGATCACATCGCCCGGACGAATGTCTTCATAGCGTTCAAACGCCATGCCACATTCCTGACCCGACTGCACTTCCTTGACTTCGTCCTTGAAGCGCTTGAGCGTTTTCAAGGTGCCCTCGTGGATCACGACATCGTCGCGCAGCAGGCGTACACCTGCCGAACGGCGGGCCACGCCCTCGGTCACCAGACAGCCTGCAACCATGCCGACGCCCGTCACCTTGAAGACTTCCTTGATCGCTGCGTAACCGATGAAGGTTTCGCGCACTTCGGCTTTCAACAGGCCCGATGCGGCATCCTTGATGTCGTCCACAAGGTCATAGATCACGCTGTAATAGCGGATTTCCACGCCCTTCTGGTTGGCCGACTGGCGGGCCGAGGCATTGGCCCGGACGTTGAACCCGATGATCGGCGCGCCTGAGGCTTCGGCAAGACCAACATCGCTGTCGGTGATCGCGCCCACGCCATAATGGAGCACGCGCACGCGCACCTCGTCATTGCCGATCTTTTCCATCGCTTGAACGATGGCCTCGGCAGAGCCTTGAACATCGGCCTTAACAACGATCGGCAGCTCGGCGACATCCTTGTCAGCCTTCGCCTTCGCCATCATCTGTTCCAGCGTCACGGCAGCACCGGCCGCAGCGCGCTTGTCCTTCGCGGCCTTCTCACGATAGGTCGCGATTTCGCGGGCCTGCGCTTCGGTGTCGACGACGTTCAGCACATCGCCTGCCGCCGGAGTCCCCGAGAGACCCAGAACCTCCACCGGAACCGAAGGACCAGCTTCATCCACGCGTTCGCCCTGATCGTTGATCAAAGCGCGAACCTTGCCCCACTGTTCACCCACGACAAAGATATCGCCGCGCCGCAAGGTGCCATTCTGCACCAGAACGGTGGCAACCGGACCACGGCCAACATCAAGTTTGGCCTCAATCACTGCGGCCGCGGCAGAGCGGTTCGGGTTTGCCTTCAGCTCAAGGATTTCAGCCTGAAGCGCGATGGCTTCCAGAAGCGCATCAAGGCCCTTGCCGGTCTTGGCCGAAACCTCAACATCCTGCACTTCACCGGACATCGCTTCGACAACGACTTCATGCTGCAACAGATCGGTGCGCACTTTGGTCGGGTTTGCAGCGGGGCGGTCCATCTTGTTGATCGCCACGATCATCGGCACATTCGCCGCCTTGGCGTGCTTGATGGCCTCAATCGTCTGCGGCATCACGGCGTCATCTGCCGCCACGACCAGCACAACGATATCCGTGACCTGCGCGCCCCGTGCCCGCATCGACGTGAACGCCGCGTGACCGGGCGTGTCGAGGAACGTCAGCACAGCGCCGCGCTCGGTCGTGACCTGATAGGCCCCGATATGCTGCGTGATGCCACCGGCTTCGCCGGTAACCACGTTGGTCTTGCGGATGGCGTCCAGAAGCGAGGTTTTGCCGTGGTCGACATGGCCCATGATCGTAACGATCGGGGGCCGCGTTTCCAGATTGCCCGCGTCGTCCTTGACGGAGTCGATGACCTGTTCCACGTCGGAATCCGAAACGCGAACGATGCGGTGGCCAAATTCCTCGATCACGAGTTCGGCTGTATCCGCGTCAATCGCCTGGTTCATTGTCACCATCATGCCCATCTTCATGAGCGATTTGACAACATCCGCAGCGCGTTCGGCCATCCGGTTGGCAAGTTCAGACACCACGATGGTTTCTGGCACCTGCACATCGCGGACCTGCTTTTCAGGGCGCTGGGATTGGCCAAGCGCCTTCTGGCGGGCCTTTTCCTGCTTGCGCTTCATCGCGGCGAGGCTGCGTGTCCGCCCGCCTTCGCCTGCAAGCGCGTCGTTGAGGGTCAGCTTGCCGGTGCGACGGCTGTCGTCGCCCTTGGCTTTGCCTCGCCCACCGTCATCGGCACGATTGTCGCGGTCGCGATCATTCTTGCGCGGGGTCGGCAGGCCGGGCTTGGCCGAGGCCGGGCCGCGTTCATCCATGACCGGGCCACCACCGATTTCGGGGGCTGGCTTCGGGGCTGGGGCCTTTTTGGCCTGTTCAGCGCGGCGGGCTTCGGCGGCTGCCTCTTCCTTGGCGCGCTCTTCTTCTTCGGCCTTGGCACGAAGCGCGTCTTCGCGCTCGCGATCTTCGCGTTCCTTGGCTTCAATCTCTTCGCGCTTGCGCTGACGATCTTTTTCGCGCTGACGCTCTTCCTCGGCACGGCGGGCCGCATCTTCGGACTCGCGGGCCTTGGCAGCCTTCAGAGCCGCCAGACGGCGTTCCATTTCCGCATCCGAGATCCCCGCAGGCCGCTTGGACGGATCGCCAAGATGAGAGGCATTCCCCGCACCTGCAGGACCGGCTGGCGCACCCGGCTTGGGCACGACAACGCGCTTGCGCTTCGTCTCGACCACCACACTCTTGGTGCGCCCATGGCTGAAGCTTTGCTTCACCTGACCCGAACGCGGCGCACCGCCACCAAGGCCAAGGGGTTTTTTACCGTCTGTATCGCTCATGCGTCTCGTCAATCCCTTCAGGCGGTCTCGCCGCCTCCTTGCTCACGGATACCCGCAAGCCTTGCCGCTTCCTCTACAACACGTTGGCTGAGTCCACCAGCGGCAAGCGCGCCGTGTATTGCATGTTCCCGGCCGAATGCCAAACCCATTTCCTGAGCCGTCAGGCAGCCGATATATCGGTTCTTTCCTTCAGGCGGGCGCAGCTTGCTTTTGCCGCGCTCTGACCCGTCGCTGGCCTGAATCAGCGCGACCGCCTGACCCTTGACCAACCATTCCTTCACCTTCTCATAGCCCGTCACGGCCTCGCCCGCTTTTCGGGCCAGACTGATCAGGTCCACCACCCGCCGCAACATCAACGTCTCGACCATTTCGGTCAGCGCGTCAGGCACTTTGACCGGCGCGCGCGCAGCGCGGGCAAACACGCCCTTGCCCGAAGCCTTGTCCAGCGCCGCCGAGGAGGCAGCAACGTAAAGCCCCCGGCCCGGCAACCGCCCCAGAATATCCGGAACGACCTGCCCGTCGGGGCCCACCACAAACCGGATCAACCCGGCTTGCGGCTGGCGTTCCCCCGTGACGATGCACCGGCGTTCGGGATCGTCACGGTCTTTGTCGCGGCCACCTCGTGCCATCAACTTACCCGGAAAAGGCCCGATCAGGCCTCTTCCTCCTCCGTTTCGCTGTCGTCATCCGCTTCGGCTTCCAACTCCGTCGGATCGACCCAGCCCAGCATGACCCGTGCTGTCATCACAAGATGCTGCGCCTCTTCAAGGCTGACGTCAAATTTTTCCAGCACGCCCTCATCCTTGACGCGCTGACCGTTATGGGTTGTCCAGCCACCGGCCAGTTCCCAGTCGGCGCAGGTCGCGAAATCTTCCAGCGTCTTGATGTCGTCCTTGGCCAGCGCTTCCAGCATTTGCGGTGTCAGACCCTCGAAATTCACGAGGCTGTCTTCGACGCCAAGCGCGCGTGCGGCTTCCATCGCTTTGGTGTTGGCGGCCTCAAGGTAATCACGGGCCCGGGCCTGCAATTCACCTGCGGTCGCATCATCAAAGCCGTCGATGGACAGAAGTTCATCCACATCGACATAGGCCACTTCTTCCAGCGTCACGAAGCCTTCGGCGACCAGCAGCTGCGCCATCATTTCGTCGATGTCCAAAGTTTCCATGAACAGGCCGGTCCGCTCGGCAAACTCTGCCTGACGGCGCGCCGATTCGTCGGTTTCGGTCATGATGTCGATATCGAGCGCCGTAAGTTGGCTTGCCAGACGCACGTTCTGACCACGACGGCCAATCGCCAGCGACAGCTGTTCATCCGGGACGACAACCTCGATCTTGCCGGCTTCTTCGTCGATCACAACCTTGCTGACCTCGGCTGGCTGCAGAGCGTTCACAAGGAAGGTCGCCTGATCTTCATTCCACGGAATGATGTCGATCTTTTCGCCCTGCAATTCGTTCACAACGGCCTGAACGCGGCTGCCGCGCATACCGACGCAAGCGCCGACGGGGTCGATCGAGTTGTCATAGGAGATCACGGCGATCTTGGCGCGCGAGCCGGGGTCACGGGCTACGGCCTTGATTTCAATGATGCCATCATAGATTTCCGGCACTTCCATCTTGAACAGCTCGGCCATGAACTGCGGATCGGTGCGCGACAGGAAAACCTGCGGGCCACGGGCCTCACGGCGCACATCCTTGATGTAGCAGCGGATCCGGTCATTCGGGCGATAGCTTTCGCGGCCGATTTTTTCGTTGCGACGCAGGATCGCTTCGCCACGGCCGATATCGACGATGATATTGCCATATTCTTCGCGCTTGACCTGACCGTTGATGATCGTGCCCTTGCGGTCGCGGAATTCTTCATACTGGCGGTCGCGTTCGGCTTCGCGGACCTTTTGCAGTATCACCTGCTTGGCGCTTTGCGCGGCGATACGGCCCAGATCGACGGGCGGAACCTCGTCGATGATCTCATCCCCGATTGCCGGGTCGGCAAGATGCGCCTTGGCTTCCTTGACGGTCATCTGCGCGTGATGGTTTTCCATCTCGTCATCGGCAACCACGGTGCGGATGCGCGTAAAGGTGGCGCGGCCCGTGCGACGGTCGATCTTGACGCGGATATCCAGTTCCGACCCGTAACGCGACTTGGCGGCACGGGCGAGGCTTTCTTCCATCGCCTGAATGACCAGATCGGGATCGATCATCTTTTCGCGGGCCACCGCCTCGGCGGTTTGCAACAACTCAAGCTGGTTGGCAGACGTAATCGCCATCATATCCTCCGGCGGTCAGTGTTTAGTTACGGGGGTTTCCTCGGCCTCGGCCTCGTCCCCTTCGGATTCTTCAATCTCGTCAAAATCGGCTTCGTCAAAGACGCCGCTGGCCTTCTTCTGGCGCAGCATTTCGGCGATCAGATCATCGGTCAGGATCAGCTTGGCATCCGACAGCCAGTCGAATTGCAGACCGATGGTGATGGTTTCGCCCTGATCCTCCAACTCGATCAGCACTTCGTCGCCTTCGGTGCCGCGCAGGATGCCCTTGAAGCGGCGGCGACCGTCGATCAGTTCGGTCGTCTCGATCCGGGCCTCATAATCGGCCCACATGTCGAAATCCTTGAGGCGGGTCAGCGGGCGGTCGATGCCGGGCGAGGACACTTCGAGGATGTATTGATCCTCCACCGGGTCTTCGACATCCAGAATGGCGGAAACAGCGGTGGAGATCTTGGCGCAATCCTCAACGATGATCCCGCCTTCGGGGCGGTCGGCCATGATTTGCAGCGTCCGCGTCTTGCCGCCCATCAGGCGAATGCGCACGAGTTCGAACCCCAGATCCTCAATGGCGGGGGTTACAATCTCGGCCAGTCGGCGGTCGATGGCGGTCTTGGCGATCAGATCAGACATAGGGCTATCCCAAAAACGAAAAACGGGCCCACAGAGGCCCGCACGGTGCTTCGGTAGCGTCTGGTTTGGACCCGGACGCTTCTGTTAATCGCTACATAGGCGAAAGCGCGCGCTTTAGCAAGGGGCAGGCGGTGTCTCTGGGGTTTTGGCCTCTGGATCGGGCGCCACGCTACGCAATCTGTTCATCGCGGCGACCAGTTCTTCCGAGATCCCCGGCTCTGACAGAGCATGGCCCGCCATCGGCACCAGCGTTAGCCGCGCCTTATGCCAGCCATCCGCCAGCTTGTAGGCCGAACCGGGCGGGCAGACCATATCATAGCGCCCCTGCACGATATCGGCCCCGATGCCTTCGATCCGGCCCCGGTTCTTCTGAATCCAGCCGTCATATTCCAGAAAGCCGCGATGGGTGAAATAGTGATTCTCCAGCCGCGAGAAGGCCCGCGAATAGTCGCTTGGCCCATTCCCCGAGGCGCCATGAAATTCAATCGTGGCCAGCGCGTTTTCCCAGTTGGACCAGATCCGCGCAAAGCGCATCTCTTCGGCAATATCGCCGGAAAACAGCCGTTTGTGATAGGCGGCGATCAGATCTCCGCGCTCCGACGGTGGGATAGGGGCAATGAACCGCGCCCAGAGGTCGGGAAAGAATTTGCCCGCTCCGCCGCCATAGAACCAATCCAGTTCGGTCTGCGTCATCATGAAAACGCCGCGCAGCACCAGATGCGCGACCCGTGCCGGGTAAGAAACCGCATAGATCAGCGCCAGCGTTGCCCCCCAGCTGCCGCCAAACAGGATCATCTTGTTCAGCTTGAGGGTTTTGCGGATCGTTTCCATATCCTTGACCAGATGCCAGGTGGTATTGGCCTCCACCGACGCATGGGGGCGAGAGCGCCCGCAGCCCCGCTGATCGAACAGGATGATGCGATAGACCGACGGGTCAAAATAGCGCCGCATCGAGGGGCTGCACCCGCCCCCCGGCCCGCCATGCACGACCAGAACCGGCAAACCATCGGGCTTGCCGCATTGCTCCACATAAACATGGTGCCCGTCGCCAACATCCAGAACCCGCTGATCGAACGGGTCGAGCGACGGATACAAAAACTCGACTGCGCGCTTTTGGCCTGATCTATGATCCATAATCGTCCTATATAGTCCGCCAAGCCTGCCCTTACAGGACGGAAACCGCAAGGAGATAGAGATGAGCGTGAACACGATCGACCCCGCCGAAGTTGCCAAATTCGAGGCGATGGCCGCCGAGTGGTGGGACCCGACCGGCAAGTTCAAGCCGCTTCACATGCTGAACCCCTGCCGGCTGGATTACATCACATCCCAGATCGCAGCGGAATTTGACCGCGACTTGAAAACGCCGATGCCCTTCAAGGGCTTGCGTATTCTGGATATTGGCTGTGGTGGCGGTCTTTTGTCGGAACCGATGGCGCGTCTGGGGGCGGAAGTCGTGGGGGCGGATGCCGCAGCCCGCAACATTCCGGTCGCAAAGCTTCACGCCGAACAGATGGGTCTGACCATTGATTACCGCCATTGCGCTGCCGAAGACCTTGCCGCCGATGGCGAGGTTTTCGACGTTGTCCTGAACATGGAGGTGGTGGAGCATGTGGCTGACCCGCAAGCCTTTCTGACCGCGTGCCAAACACTGCTTAAACCCGGCGGGCTGATGATTTGCTCCACCCTCAACCGAAACGCGAAATCCTTTGTGATGGGGATCATCGGGGCCGAATGGATCATGCGCTGGCTGCCCAAGGGCACCCATGACTGGCAGAAATTCATCACCCCAGACGAGCTTTACGCCTTGATCAGCACTGCGGGCCTGTCGCCGGTGGATCGCAAGGGCATGGTGTTTAACCCGATCAGCTGGAGCTGGTCCCTTTCGGCCCGCGACTTGTCGGTCAATTACGTCACCGCCAGCGTCAAACCCGCCTGAACTCAGCCGCGGCCATGCGGCGCAAGATAGTCCAGCACCGGGTTGATCGGGATGATCCGGTGCGGATTGATGCTGTCATGGCTGTAATGATAATGCCGCACGATATGGTCGATGTTTACCGTCTCGGCCACCCCCGGCCATTGGTACAGCTCACGCGTGTAGGCCCAAAGATTGGGGCAATCCACGATCCGCTTGCGATTGCATTTGAAATGCAGGTGATAGACCGGGTCAAAGCGGATCAGGGTCGGGAACAGCCGCCAATCGGCTTCGGTGAGCCGATCGCCCATCAGATAGCGGTTGTCTGACAGGCGCGCCTCCAGCCAATCCAGCGTGCCAAACAGTGCATGCACCGCGTCATCATAGGCGGATTGGGAGGTCGCGAAGCCGGATTTATAGACGCCGTTGTTCAGCGTGTCGTAAATCCGGGCGTTCACAGGCTCGATCGCGTCGCGCAGATCTTGCGGCCAGAAATCCTGCCCGTCGCCGGTCAGCCCATCGAAGGCCGAGTTGAACATACGGATGATCTCGGAGGATTCGTTCGACACGATTGCATTGGTCTCCCGGTCCCAGAGGATCGGCACGGTGACACGCGTGGTCACGCCGGGTTGCGCAAGCCGGTAAAGATCGCGCGCAAAGGGCAGGCTGTGCAATCTGTCGCCGGTGGTGCCGGGGTAATCCGTCGCAAATGTCCAGCCATCGTCCAGCATGTCCGGATGCACCACCGAAACACCGATGTGATCCGTCAACCCCTTGATTGCCCGGAAAATCAGCGTCCGATGCGCCCATGGGCAGGCGTATGAGACGTAAAGATGGTAGCGCCCGCTTTCCGCCTTGAAGCCACCGCTGCCGGACGGGCCTGCGCTGCCATCGGCGGTGATCCAGTTGCGAAAGCTGGCCTCGCTGCGCTTGAACGCGCCGCCTGTGGATTTCGTGTCATACCACGTCGTCTGCCATTCGCCGTCTACCAGCAAGCCCATGCGATTCCCCCCTCTTTGACCGGGGCAAGCCTAATGGGGCAGATCGTCAGGGGCTACCCGCGTCAGCGCGCAGCCCCTGAGCGCTGACGCGCTATTCTGCCGAAGACCGCGCCCAAAGGTTGATGTCTTCCTCGGCGGAAATCCGGTCGATCTCGGCCAGTTCGGCGGCTGTAAACGCCAGATTGCCAATCGCACCGGCGCAATCCACCACCTGTTCAGGCTTTGACGCCCCGATCAGCGCCGTGGTGATGCCATTGCCGCGCAAGACCCAGGCAATCGCCATTTGCGCCAGCGTCTGCCCTCGCGCCTCTGCCATGGTATTGAGCGCCCGAACCGAGGCCAGCGCGCTTTCGGTGATCGTCACGGGGTCAAGGCTTTTGCCCTGCGCCGCGCGGCTTTGTTCGGGGATGCCCCCAAGGTATTTCTTCGTCAAAATGCCCTGCGCCAGTGGCGTGAAGGCGATGGAGCCGATGCCCAGTTCGGCCAGCGTTTCCTTCAGCCCGTCTTTTTCCACCCAGCGGTTCAGCAGGTTGTAGCTGGGCTGATGAATCACGCAAGGCGTGCCCAGATCCTTCAAAATCGCCGCTGCCTGCCGGGTCCGCGCGGAATTATAGCTGGAAATCCCCACATAAAGCGCGCGGCCCGACCGCACGATATGATCCAGCGCTCCGCAGGTTTCCTCAAGCGGTGTGTCGGGGTCGAAGCGATGCGAATAAAAGATATCAACGTAATCCAGCCCCATCCGCTTGAGGGACTGATCACAGGACGCGATCAGATATTTGCGGCTGCCCCATTCGCCGTAAGGCCCGTCCCACATGTTATACCCGGCCTTGGAGGAGATGATCAGCTCATCCCGGTAGCCGCGAAAATCGGTGGCAAGGATTTCGCCAAAGGCCGTCTCGGCGCTGCCGGGCGGCGGGCCATAGTTGTTGGCCAGATCGAAATGGGTGATGCCATGGTCAAAAGCCGTCTGGCAGATGGCGCGTTTGGTTTCATGCGGGGTGTCGCCGCCGAAATTATGCCACAGACCAAGGCTGATCGCCGGCAATTGAAGCCCTGATTTGCCGCAACGGCGGTAGATCATCTTTGAATAGCGGTCTTCGGCGGGGGAATAGGGCATGGCAGGTCCTTTTGAGTTGCTTGCCGGATTTTGACGATGACGATTGTTGAACGCAAGCGGATGGCTAAAGCGGCTTTTCCATCGCAAAGTTGTAAAGCTGCACGCCTCACCGTTCAAACTCGCGCTGCCGCAAGACCGAAAACCCGGCTTTGCGAAAGAAGCGGCGGGCGGGTTCGCTGGCCTCCACATAAAGACGGGTAAGACCACGGGTTCGGGCCTCAGCCTCCAATGCGGCATAAAGAGCCGCCCCGACACCGGTTCCGGCAACCTCGGGGTGGCAGTAAAAGCAGTCGATATGGCCATCCGCCTCCAGCTCGATGAAGCCAAGGGGCTTGTCCTGCGCGTCGCAGGCCACAAAGACCATTCGGCCATCTGCCGCGTGGCGTGCCCAGCTTTCTGCCGGGCCGGGGGCGGGGCTCCATGCGGCGCATTGGTCCGCGGAATACTGCGCAGAGGCGATCTCATGCACCGCGCGGTGAAAGATCTCGGCCAAGGCGGCGGCATCGCAGGGTCGGAACAGGCGGATGGTTGGCATTGCGGGGGCCTTGGTCAATGGAACAAAGCCCCCGCTTTTGCCCTGTCACACAAACCGGTTCCAGAGGTTTTCAAGCCGTTCCTGCCGCCCTGAATGCGGCTGCGGATTGACGTTGCGCGCCAGAACATCGGCGGCAATCGTCGCCAAGTCAGATCCGAGCATCGCCTTGGCGGCAGGTGTTTCCCACCCGGCGTAGCGGTCTTTGCGCGCGGCCTCCAGACTGCCATCGGCCAGCAGGGCGGCGGCGGATTTCAGGGCACGGGCGCAGGTGTCCATACCACCGACATGGGCCAGAACCAGATCCTCGGGGTCAAGGCTTTGACGGCGGATCTTGGCGTCGAAATTGGTGCCGCCGGTGGTGTAGCCGCCCGCGCGCAGGATCTCATAGAACGCCAGCGCCTTTTCGACATGGTTATTCGGGAACTGATCGGTATCCCAGCCGGATTGGTAGTCGTTCCGGTTCATGTCGATCGAGCCGAAGATGCCTAGGCTGGCCGCTGTTGCGATCTCATGTTCAAAACTATGGCCCGCCAGAATGGCATGGCCTTGTTCGATGTTCACCTTTACCTCTTTTTCCAGACCGTAGCGGCAGAGGAAGCCGTAAACCGTGGCGACATCGTAATCATACTGATGCTTCGACGGCTCTTGCGGTTTCGGCTCGATCAGGATCGCGCCTTTGAAGCCGATCTTGTGCTTGTATTCGACCACCATCTGAAGGAAGCGGCCCATGTTGTCGGCCTCAACCCGCAGGTTGGTGTTCAGCAGGGTTTCATAGCCCTCGCGCCCGCCCCAAAGCACGTAGTTTTCGCCTCCAAGCTGCATGGTCGCGTCCATACAGCCTTTGACGGTGGCTGCGGCATAGGCGAAGACATCGGGGTCGGGGTTGGTTGAGGCCCCCGACATCCAGCGCCGATGGCTGAACATATTGGCCGTGCCCCAAAGCAGACGGGTTTTGGAGCTTTCCATCTTTTGCGCGAAGTAATCGGTGATCTCTTCCAGATTGCGCTGGCTTTCGGTGAAAGTGCTGCCTTCGGGGCGGGCATCGGCATCGTGGAAGCAGAAGTAAGGCACGCCCAGAATATCGAACATCTCAAAGGCGACATCGGCCTTCATCTTGGCCAGATCCATCGTGTCGCCGAACCAGGGGCGCTCAAACGTCTGGCCGCCGAAGGGGTCGCCGCCCGGCCAGGCAAAGCTGTGCCAATAAGCGGCCGCAAAGCGGAGGTGATCCTCCATCCGTTTGCCCAGCACAACCTCGTCGGGGTTGTAATGCCGAAAGGCGAACTCGTTGGCGCTGTCGGGGCCCTCGTATTGGATTGTCGGGATGTCTTTGAAGAACTTGGTCATGTCAGGCCTTTGATAGCGGTTTGGGCGGCAAGATAGCGGGCATGGCCCGCGTCAAATGCGTCTCTAAGGGCAGGGTTAGGGTCTATTTGGCGGGCAATTGCGGGCTGTGTCGCGATCTCGGCACCTGCGCCTGTGGCGGCCATCAGGGCAAGCCGGGCGGCCCCGAAAGCCGCGCCGAAATCACCTGCAGCAGGCAGCAGCACGGGGACATTCAGCGCGGTGGCAATCGCCTCCAGCCAATAGGCCGACCGAGCGCCGCCCCCCGTTGCGATCAGCTTCGTCAGCTTGGTGCCCGTGGCGGCCAGCGCATCGCGGCTGTCACGGATGGCAAAGGTCACCCCCTCCAGCACCGCCTGAGTGGCGGCGGCGCGGTCGGTCGCGTGTTCCAAGCCAAGGAAGGCCCCACGAATGGCGGCATCGTTCAGGGGGGTCCGTTCCCCGCCCAGATAGGGCAGGAACAACGGTTTGCCGGGGGCGGCCAAGGGGCCAAGCGCGCCCGTCAGGTTGGCTGCCGTATCGCCAACCAGCCCCGCATACCAGTTCAACGCATCCGAGGCGGCAAGGATCACCCCCATCTGGTGCCAAGTGTTCGGCAAGGCATGGCAAAAGCTGTGAACGGCGGTTTCCGGGCTGGGCTGATAGCCATCATTGGCGGCAAACAGCACGCCAGAAGTGCCAAGGGACACAAAGGCATCGCCCGCGCGCACCACGCCCGCGCCCACGCCTGCGGCAGCATTGTCACCCCCACCCCCGGCGATGATCACGCCTGCAGGCAGGCCCCAGCGGCTGGCCAAAGCCGGGCGCATCCGGCCCGACACGGCAGAGCCTTCGACCAAGGACGGCATCTGCGCGCGGGTCAACCCGGTTGCGGCCAGCAGATCATCGGACCAGTCACGCGCGCCTGTATCAAGCCAGCTTGTCCCGGCGGCGTCCGACATTTCGGCGACATGCTCTCCGGTGAGCCAGAGCCGCAGGTAATCCTTTGGCAGCAGAATCTTGGCGATACGCTCCCAAATCTTGGGCTCATGCCGACGTACCCACAAAAGCTTGGGGGCCGTAAAGCCGGGAAAAACGATATTGCCGGAAAGCCGCCGGAACATCGGGTCGCCGTCAAGTTCGGCAGCTTCCTCGGCGCTGCGGGTGTCATTCCACAGAATGCAGGGGCGCAAAACTTCGTCGGAGGCGTCGAGCAGCGTGGCCCCGTGCATATGCCCCGAAAGCCCAATGCCCTGCACCTTGCCCAAATCATGCGAGGCCAAAGCGTCCAGCACCGTTTCAGCAGCGGCAATCCAATCGGCGGGGCTTTGTTCGGACCAGCCGGGGGCAGCCCGCGCCACGGTCAGCGGCGCGGTTGCCTCGGCCAGAACGGTTTGGTCCCCGTCGATCAGAACGCCCTTGAGCCCGGAGGTCCCCAGATCAAGGCCGATATACATATCAGGCAGCCTGTTCGGGTTTTTTGCCAAGGATGATCATCGAGAGGATGTCTTCATCCGTGACCTCATTGACGTTGACGGTGCCGACAAGCTGGCCGTTCTTCATCACGCTCGCCCGGTCGCAAAGCTTCATGACGTTATGGATGTCATGCTCGATCAGGAAGATGCCCAGCCCTTGCTTTTTCAACTCTTCGATCAGCTCAGCCACCATCTGCGTCTCATGCGGGCCGAGGGCGGCGGTGGGTTCATCCATGATCAGGATGCGCGCGTTGAAATAGACCGCGCGGGCAATGGCGACGGACTGCCGCTGACCGCCCGAAAGCGCCGAGACCGGAACATTGAACTTTTTGAAGTTCGGGTTCAGACGATGCATGATCTTGCGGGTTTCCGCTTCCATCTTGCTGTCGTTCACAAAGCCAAGCGGGCTGACGATCTCGCGCCCCAAAAACAGGTTGGAGGCGGCATCAAGGTTATCGGCCAGCGCCAGCGTCTGATAGATCGTCTCGATGTTCTGGGCGCGGGCGTCACGGGGGTTGTTGATCTCGACGGGTTTGCCATCGATCAGGATCTGGCCCGCATCCGCCTGATAAGCGCCCGACAGGCATTTGATCAGCGTCGATTTTCCCGCCCCGTTATGGCCCAGAAGGCCCACAACTTCGCCGGGATAAAGATCGACGGTGACGTGATCGACAGCTTTGATACCGCCGAAAGAGATCGAGATATCGCGCATCTCGACCAGAGGGGTTCCCTTGTTGGTCATGGCGTATCCTTTCACTTCACTTTTTTGCGGTAGAGGTTGTCGAGGTAGACGGCAAAGACCAGAACCGAGCCGACGACGATCTGCTGGATCGCGGTATCAAAGCCAATCAGAACCATGCCCGTTTGCAGCGATTGCATGACCATGGCCCCCAGAATGGCGCCGTAGATCGTGCCCAGACCCCCCGCAAGGGACGTCCCCCCGATCACGGCAGCGGCGATTACATACAATTCGTCAAACACGCCCAATGCGTTGGTGGCAGAGTTCAGGCGCGCCGAGGCGACCACGGCGGACAGGCCCGCCAGCATCCCCATCAGGGCAAAGATCTTCAGCGTCATCCAGCGGGTGTTGATGCCTGCCAGCGCCGCGGCCTCCGGGTTGCCACCGATGGCGAACACATAGCGACCAAAGCGGGTGCGGGTCATCAGGATTGTCATGCAGATGCCGACAAAGACCAGAATAAGCACGGGAATGGCGAAGCCGTGGCTGATGAAAAGGCCCTCCGGCGGCACGACGATGTCATTGGCCCGCGCATAGGCATTCACGATGCCTTTCGGCCAGGGATAGGCGTTGACCAGCAAGACCGACCCGATGATCATCCCGCAACCGACGATGGCCAGGAAAGCCTCGGCCCACATCGGGCGCAGTTTGAAATCATGCTCTATCCGTTGCTTGCGGCCGGAATGCAGCATCCAGACAACGCCGAGGCAGCCCAGAACCCCGACGATCCAACTGCCGGTGGCCCCAATCGCGCCGTAAGGTCCGCCGCCGAGCAAGGCAAAATTCTCATCCACCGGAGAGATCGTCCGGCCACCAGCAGCCAAAAAGGCCGAGCCGCGCCAGACAAGCAAGCCACCAAGTGTCACGATAAACGCCGGAATGCCACGATAGGCGATCAACCAGCCCTGAAACGTCCCGATGCACGCCCCGGCCACCATGCCGACGATGACCGTGATGACCCAGATCGCAGGGTTGCCCAAGCCCAGGTATTGCGGCAACACATTGACCTGCAAAAGACCCATGATCATGGCCGTCAGGCCCAGAACCGCGCCCACCGAAAGGTCGATGTTGCGGGTGATGATCACAAGCACCATCCCTGTCGCCATGATCCCGATGGAGGAAGTCTGCACCGACAGGTTCCACAGGTTGCGCGGCGTCAGAAAGAAGCCCTGACCGTTGACGATCGCCCCGTAGAAGTGAAAGCCGAACCAGATCAACATAAGCGCGCCGATCATGCCCAGCAAACGGGTGTCAATTTCGGTATCACGCAGGAATTTTGTCAGAAACGGTATGCCGTCTGTTGGGGCGGCGGTCTTTTTCTTTGGGGGGGATGTGTCGGTCATTGTCAGATCCAAAACGACTGAGGGTCCGGCTTGCGAACGCCTATGCGAAAACGCTCAGGCCAAGGGGCATGAGGGTGGCGTGCAGAGGGTCTCGGGGAAAGCAGGAACCGGTTTGGGGGGGTATCCGGCGCCGCGCGGATGGGCGGCGCCGGAAAAAGCGGGCTAAGCCCTTACTGGCAAGCGGCCACGCCAGCCATTGCGCCTTCGCAAGCCATCTCTTTGGAGATGTGGCCAGCGTCAATCGCTTCACCCAGCGTGTCGCGGTTGATCGGGGTCGGCTTGAGCAGGATCGCGTTCATCTCAACGCCCTTCTCGCCACCGCTGAACTTGCCAGCGCCTTCGATTGCGTCCAGCGCGGTGCCAGCTGCCAGAGCGGCTGCGATCTCACCAGCGGCTTTGCCAAGCTGACGGGAGTCTTTCCAGACCGAAACGGTCTGCGAGCCACGGGCAACGCGGTTGATCGCAGCAAGGTCACCATCCTGGCCACCGACCGGGATCACGAGGCCCTGAGCGGCCAGAGCAGCAACAGTGCCGCCAGCCATGCCGTCGTTCTGGGACAGAACCGCGTCAACTTCGTTGTTGTTGGCGGTGAGGATCTGCTCCATGTTCTTTTGCGCATTTTCCGGCTTCCAGCCGTCCGAGAACGCTTCGCCGACGATCTTGATCTTGCCGTCAGCAACGCTTGCGCCGATGACTTCCATCATGCCTTCCAGCAGGAAGCCTGCGTTCGGGTCACCGGGGTCGCCCTTGATGATCGCGTAGTTGCCTTCCGGAACCAGCGCCATCACCTGCTCGGCGATGATCGAGCCGACGCCCTTGTTGTCGAAGGTCAGGTAGAAGGTGCGGTCATCTTCGATCAGACGGTCATAGCCGATCATCGGAATGCCTTCGGCAGCGGCTTTGTCGATGGCCGGCCCGATGGCGTCTTTGTCCCATGCGTTGATGATCAGGGCGTCAACACCCTGTGTGATCAGCGCTTCGATGTCGGTCAGCTGCTTGGCCGAAGAAGACTGGGCGTCAGCGGAAATATAGGTATCGCCAGCGGCTTCGATCGCGGCAACCATTGCGGCCTCGTCAATCTTCCAACGCTCTTCCTGAAAGCTGGCCCAGGACACGCCGATTTTCTTGCCCTCGGCAAGTGCGGCAGACGAAAAGCCGGTTGCGGCGATGACCGCCAGCAGAATTGCACTACGCATTCATATTCCTCCCTGTGGAAACGGCCATAAAGAGACCGGTCCGACGGATTCGTCGGTACGCGCAGACCATGCCGATAATAATTTTAGTTGTCAAAATAAAAATTACCGTCAGTATGCGAAGCGCTAGGATCTGAGGCAGCATTTCGCTGCTCTGCGGCAATAAATGGGCGAGTGGTGCATGAAAACAGTGTTTTTTAGTTCGGGAAACAAATAAATTATGCTGCAGCCGCGAAAGAACCTGAGTCCTGATGCTGTGCCGGGTTGCGGTCCGCGCATTCCTCCGCTGGCCGAACAGCTACGCCCCTTGCGCCAACAGATCTTTGAGCGTGTGCGCGCAGCAGGCGCTATCGCGCGCGTTCAGGTTGCCAAGGAATTGGGGGTCAGCCCCGCCTCGGTGACAACAGGCGTTTCAGAATTGATCGAGGCGGGCCTTTTGGAAGAAGTCATCGCCCCGCGTGACAGCGATGCGGGGCGCGGCAGGCCAGCCGTGGCGCTTGGGGTTCGGGCGGGGGCCTACCGCGTGGCAGGCATGAAAATATCGGACCGCGAACATACGGCCGTTATCGTGGATTTCGCGGGCAATCTGATTGCCGATGATATGATGCCCCGCAAGCCCGGCCAATTGTCGCTGGAAGAGCTTCTTCTTGCCATCGATACGCTGCTGGACAGGGTTTGCGCCAAGGCCGATATGCGGCGTGAAGATCTGGCGGCCTTGGGCCTTGGCCTGCCCGGTTTTGTGGACAGCATGACGGGACAGGTGCTGTGGTCTTCGGTTCTGGCACCGCGTGCGGTCGATCTGCAAGGGGTAGCGAGTGCGCATCTGGGATTGCCGGTCCATGTCGATAACGATGCCAATCTGGTCACGCTGGCCGAACTCTGGTTCGGCGCGGGGCGCGAGCTTTCGGATTTCGCCGTCGTCACCATCGAGCATGGTGTCGGCATGGGATTGGTCGTCAACCATCGCATCTATCGCGGGTCGCAAGGGTTAGGGATGGAACTTGGTCATACCAAGGTCCAGCTTGACGGTGCGCTGTGCCGATGCGGCCAGCGCGGCTGCCTTGAGGCTTACGTCGCCGATTATGCCCTTGCCCGCGAAGCAACGACCGCCCTGAACTGGACCAACAAAGAAGGCCAGTCGATCACCGTTTTGCTGGAAAGCCTGTATGACCATGCAAAGGCCGGCAATGCCGCGGCGCGGTCGATCTTTCGGCGTGCGGGGCGTTATCTTGCGGTCGGGCTGTCGAATGTCGTGAACCTCTTTGATCCGGCGCTGATCATTCTGTCAGGGGAACGGATGCGCTATGACTATCTTTACGCGGCCGATACGCTGGCCGAGATGGATAACCTTGCCATCGCCAGCGGCCGCCCACGCCCCCCGATCGAGATCCATGCCTGGGGGGATCTGCTTTGGGCGCATGGGGCGGCGGCGCTGGCCCTTTCGGCGGTGACCGATCATCTGCTAGGCGCTGGACGCGAAACCATGATCCGTGAGGCCGCTGCACAATGAAACCGTTTATCGCAATGTTCGGCTCTGTTTTGGGGCTTGTGGCTGGTATGGCATGGGCTGGCCCCAGCTTCGTTGACCGCGCCGCGTCCCTTGCAAATCCCCCCGTCTATGAGGGTGATTGGGAGCATTTTGTCGGCGGCGGCGTGGCCATCCTTGATTGCAATGGGGATAGGCTGCCGGATTTGTTCGTTGCAGGCGGCACGGCCCCGGCGCGGCTTCTTCAGAATACGTCACAAACCGCCGGGTTAGTGACCTTTTCAGATGCTGATATCACGCCCATCACCGGCGTTACGGGTGCCTATCCGTTGGATATGGATGGCGATGGCCAACAGGATCTCGCCGTGCTTCGGGTTGGGCCTGATCTTTTCCTGAAAGGGGATGGCACCTGCCATTTCCGGGATGTTACAGCCGATTGGGGGTTGGAGACCGGCGACCATTGGACCACAGCCTTCACCGCCACATGGGAGCAGGGGCAGTCCTGGCCCACCCTCGCATTGGGCCATTATGTGGACCGCGCCAATCTGGATGGCCCGTTTCAGGCCTGCGATGACAACCTGCTTTTGCGCCCCAATCCGACGGGCGGCTACGGTACCAGAGAGGCGCTCAGCCCCGGTTATTGCGCCTTGTCGATGCTCTTCTCGGATTGGACGCGCAACGGCGTGCCCGATCTGCGGATCTCCAACGACAGGCACTATTATGTCCGGGGCGGCTATGAGGAAATGTGGCGGCTCAACCCTCTCGCCCCCTATGCTGACGAAGAATGGCCGCGCTTTTCGCTCTGGGGTATGGGTATCGCCAGCCGGGACATCACCGGCGATGGACTGCCCGAGGTGATGATGACCTCAATGGGTGACCAGCTATTGCAAATCAATCTTGGCAAAGGGCAACTGGCCAATGCCCCCTACGGCATCGGCACCTATGCGCAAATCCCCTATAGCGGCGATGATGGTCGCCCCAGCACCGGCTGGCACGCCGAGTTTGGCGATATCGACAATGACGGGCGCGACGATCTTTTCATCGCCAAAGGCAATGTCGACCAGATGCCCAGCAATGCCATTGCGGACCCGAACAACCTGTTGATGCAAGGCGCGGATGGTACTTTTACCGAGGCGGGCGGCACCAGTGGTATCGGCACGGTGCATCGGTCTCGCGGGGCAGGGCTTGCAGACCTGAATGGCGACGGGCTTTTGGACATCGTTGTCGTCAACCGCCGCGCCGCGCTGGAGATCTGGCAAAACACCACCCAGGACACCGGCAACTGGCTGGCGATCGCCCTTGATCTTCCAAGCGGAAACCGCAACGCCATCGGCTCTTGGGTCGAACTGCGTCATGGTGATCGAACGTCGGCACAAGAGGTAACCGTTGGCGGAGGACATGTTTCGGGCCGTGCAGGGCCGCTGCATTTCGGGCTTGGGGGCGCGACCGCCGCCGAAGTCCGCGTGATCTGGCCCGGCGGCACCGCCTCAGACTGGCACGTCGTGCCCGTCAACCAAACCATCACCCTCAGCCCGGATGGGACTGCCCTGCAGATCCGCTAGGATCCTCGCAAAACGCAGCCCATTTCTTCTTGGAAAAAATACCTGAAACACAACCTCTGCCCCCGCACTCCGCCGGGGCAGAGGTTACCGATCAATCGGCAGCCCACTGGGAACAGTCAAGGGGATGCCCATCCGCCCGTCAATCGCGGCCTGATCGGTCAGGGTGCCCAGAAAGGCCAGGATCGCGTCTGTCTCGGCAGCTTGCAGCGTCCGAGACGGGCCCCGTACATTCGCCGCAATGGCCGCCCGCTCTTCCCCTGACTGCATGACGGCCCAATCGGGCTTTGCAGGATCAAAGGCCGGAAGGATCGCCTGCGGTTGATAGGCCTCCAACGCCGCTACAGGGGTCGCGTGATCGATCACAAAAGCGCGCAGATCGCTATGCCCCCCGGCATGGCCATAAGGCGCCGTTGCCAACACATTGCGCAGGGAAGGAGTGCGGAACGCATAGGCGTCTTCGGTCCGGTTGGTCACACGCTTGCGGCCAATGTCGCGCTGATGCGCCTCGAACCGCTCGGCCTTGCCCGGCCCGAGCTGGGGCGCGCCCATGGCGTGAAACGCCTGATCCGTCAGCAAAGGCCCCGAATGGCAAGCGCTGCACCCGGCCTCGCCGTAAAACAGCGCGGCCCCTTCTGCGGCGAGGGGGGGAAGCTCTGCGTCTCCGCGCAGCCAGCCATCATAGACAGAGCCATCCGCCCGCCACTCCACAGTGATGAAGGCCGCAATCGCGTTGGAAATATCGGTGAAATGGATAGGCTCCCCGGCTTTGATCGCGGGATAGGCGGCCTCGAACATCTCTTGATAGGCCGGAATGGCCTGAATGCGGGCGGCAATCGCCTCCCACGCGCCATCGGGGCCGGTCAGGCGGCCTTGGCGCACGGCCTTGGAAATCTCATTCTCCTGATAATGCCCTGCCATTTCGTCCGGCGACAGAACCGGAAACATGCTTTGCGCGGACAAGAGAGAGGCGAAACCCACCACCATCTCATCCTCCAGCGGGGTGCGCAGGCCCGAGGGGCGCGCCGGGTCCGCCTCGATCCGGCCGTCGTGGAAGATCGTGCGCAGATCCAGAATCCCAAGGTTGAAAAGGCCCGGCGCGTTTCGGGGGATTCGTTGTTCGGGCAGGTTGGCGGGATCTGGTTTACGCTCTGGCCCCAGCCCGATCCCGCCTTCGCCCAGCGACAAAGAGACACCATCCCCCGTCCCGAACCGCGGATGGTGACAGGTGCCGCAGGAAATATTGCGGTTTCCGGACAGTTCCGCATCCCAGAACAGCAATTGGCCAAGCTTCACCTCGGCCTCCGAATGCTGTCGGAAATCGGCGTCCGTCAGGGGGTTGGGACGGGTTTGGGCCATGGCCCCCGCAGGCAGCGCAGCCAACAGGCACAGAGTTCCGAATAGATGTTTCATGATCGCCTCCAGCACCGGAGTGAACCCGAAAATCAACGCGCTGAAAAGGGAAATGACGACGCTTTTCCGCCGATTTGGAACCAATCACGTGATCGTTTTGTTGTAGCTCCGGGGCCAAGCTGGCATAGATGTTGTGAGTATGAGTGGGGAAGACGGTTTGGAGCGTAAATCAGCCAAAGCGTGCTGTGGCGCGATTGTTGCCTGTTTCGGGTTGATGCTGGCGGGCACTGTTCCGGCCAGCGCCTTGGACAGTCTTGACTTCGACGTGCGCGGTGGCGGCGACGATATTGGGGCTGCGGTGCGGGCCTCCTCCTTGCTGATCGCGGCTGAGCGTGACGGGGTGGAGGATGCGCAAGATCTCTTTGCCGCAGCGCGCGCCGAATATGGCCGCCTTCTGGGAACGCTTTATGCGCAGGGCTACTATTCTTCGGTGATTTCCGTGAAGGTCGATGGGCGAGAGGCGGCTGCCATTGCCCCGCTGGACGCGCCCTCGCGCATTGAAAACATCGTGGTCCGGGTCGATCCGGGGGCTCTGTTCCGCTTTGACCGAACCGAGATTGGCCCCCTTGCCCCTGCAACCGACCTGCCGGAAGGTTTTGTGCCGGGGGCGGTGGCGCAAAGCGATGTGAGCTCTCAGGCGGCCAATGCGGCGGTTGATGGCTGGCGCGCTGTTGGACATGCGAAAGCGGATCTGGCGCAGCAGGATGTCTCGGCGGATCATCGGCGCAACACGCTTTCGGCCCGGCTTGGGATCGCGCCGGGGCCAAAGCTGCGTTTCGGGGCTTTGAAGGTTGTCGGGCAAGAGCGGATGGAGCTTGCGCGCATCCTCAAGATCGCAGGCCTGCCGGAGGGCGCAACCTTCAGCCCGGAGGAGCTGGAAGATGCCGCCAACCGCTTGCGCCGCACCGGGGTTTTCCGCTCGGTCGCGCTGGTCGAGGATGAGGCCGTCAGTGCCCCTGATCTGCTGGGCATCACCGCCCGCGTGGTTGAAGAAAAGACCCGCCGCTACAGCGTCGGCGCGGAAGTCGCCAGCAGCGAAGGGGCGACCCTTTCGGGCTATTGGCTGCATCGCAACCTTTTGGGCGGGGCAGAGCGGCTGCGCGTCGATGGCTCGATCTCACAGATCGGGGCGCAGGATAGCGGCGTCGATTACGCGCTGGGCGTCACTTTGGAGCGGCCCGCAACCCTGTCTCGCGACACGACCGCCGCGCTGTCCTTCGGAATCGAGAAGCTGGACGAGGCAGATTACACCTCGGACGCATTTAACCTTGGCGTTTTGCTGACGCATTTCTACTCGGATGAACTGACTTTCCGGCTGGGCCTGACCTATGATTTCGCCAGCGTGACGGATGCGGCGGGGGATACGAATTATCGCACGCTGTCCCTTCCCATCGGCGCGTTTTGGGACAATCGCAATTCCAAGACCGATGCGAGCAAGGGCTATTACCTTGACGCCGAGGTGGCCCCTTTCTTTGGCTTTGGCACCACCGATTCCGGGGCGCGGGTGACGCTGGACGGTCGGGCCTATTACGGCTTTGGCGCGGATAATCGCGTGGTTCTGGCCGGGCGCGTGCAGGCTGGCGCGGTTCTGGGCGCGGCACTGGATGGCACGCCGCGCGATTATCTCTTTTATTCGGGGGGCGGCGGCACGGTTCGGGGCCAGCCCTATCAATCGCTTGGCGTGACCTCGCCCAGCAGCGGTGTGGAAACGGGCGGCACGGGCTTTCTGGGGGCCTCGGTCGAACTGCGCACCAAGATCACCCAATCCATCGGCCTTGTCGGATTTGCCGATTTTGGTCAGATCGCGACGGAGAGCCTGTTTTCAGGAAACACGCAAAGCCATGCGGGGGCCGGGATCGGGCTGCGCTATGACACTGGCTTTGGTCCGATCCGGCTGGATCTTGCGGCCCCGGTTTCAGGCGCTACGGGGGCCGGGATGCAGGTTTACGTCGGTATAGGGCAGGCGTTTTGATGCGGGCTTTTCTGATCTCTTTGCTGGTGCTGCTGTGTTTGCCGCTCATGGCTTTCGCACAGGATGACCGCGACACGCTGACCGCCTTTCTGGAGGACAACCTGTCAACCGAAGGGCGCACCATTACCGTGACCGGATTTCGCGGCGCGTTTTCATCGCGTGCTGAGGTGGATCAACTGACGATCGCTGATGGCGAAGGCATCTGGCTGACGATCAATGACATGGTGCTGGACTGGAACCGTCTGGCCTTGGTCCGCGGTGAGGTGTCGATCAACGCGTTGACCGCCGCCGAAATGATCATCGCCCGTGCGCCCGTCCCTGTCGAAGGCAGTGCGCCCGCGCCCGAGGCTGGCGGATTCGCCTTGCCGGAGCTTCCGGTTTCCATTGCTGTGGGCAAACTCTCGGCCGCGCGGATCGTGATGGGCGCCCCGGTTCTGGGCCAGGAAATCATTGGCACGCTGGAGGCTTCTGCCAATCTGTCGGGGGGGGAGGGGCAGGCTTCCCTAGCGCTGACCCGCACCGACGACGGGCCAGAGGGGCGAATTGCGCTGCAGGCCAGCTACACCAACGCCACCCGCGTCTTGCAGATTGATCTGGAGGCCGAGGAGGACAGCGGCGGGATTGCCAGCAATCTGATGGGCCTGCCAGGAACGCCTTCGGTCCTGCTGGCGATTAAGGGAACCGGCCCGCTGGAGGATTTTGCAGCCAATATCTTGCTGGAAACCGATGGGGCGGAACGGCTTGCGGGGACAGTCACCCTGACAGGCGATGGCGATGGTGCCCAAAACTTTGGGGCAGAGCTTGGCGGCGATCTCGCCCCGCTGTTCCTGCCAGATTATGCCGCGTTCTTTGGCCCTGACGTAAAGCTTTCGGTGCAAGGCCAGCGCTCCGCCCTTGGTCGGCTGGACCTGAGCGCGCTGGATGTTCAGACCCGCGCACTGACCTTGACCGGGGCGGCGCAGATCGCAGCCGATGGCTTGCCGCAACGGGTCGCCCTTGTCGGGCGGCTTGGCCTTGCCAGTGGGGAGCCATTGCTTTTGCCCATCTCGGGCGAGGTGAAGACCCGGCTGAACGCCGCCGATCTGCGGCTGAATTTTGATGCAGCACAAGGGGATGGCTGGTCTGGCGCTGTGGTAGTGACCGGCTTGCTGCGCGACGATGTTACGCTGGGCCGCGCCGCTTTGTCCGGTTCAGGCCGGATCAATCGGCGCAACGGGTTGCCGGGCGGGGCCGTTCTGGGCGGCACCTTCGATTTCGATCTTGAAGGGCTTGGTCTTGCCGATGCGGCCTTGTCAGAGGCTATCGGGCAAGCCGTCACGGGCCGCGCGGTGCTGGATTGGCAACCCGACGGCAGCGGGCTGCGGATTGGAAAGCTGTCGGTGGATGGCGCGGGCTATGGGCTGCAAACATCGGGCCGGATCGGTGATCTGGACAGCGGATTTCGCCTGAAAGGCAAGGTCGAGGCCCGGTATGACGCGCTTTCGCGGCTATCAGCGCTTGCCGGGCGACCGTTGAGCGGCTCTGCCAGTTTCCAGGCCAGTGGCGAAGGCAGCCCCTTGGGCGGGGATTTCGACGGGGAGGCGCGAGTCTCGGGCGTTGATATTGAGATCGGGCAGGCCGAACTCGACCGGCTGTTGACGGGCGAGGCGGTGATCGAGGTTTCCGCCAAACGCGACGCCAGTGGCACGATGATCCGCCAGTTGGATGTTGCAGCCCGCCAATTGATCGCCAGCCTGTCGGGCCGGGTTTCCAGCACCGATAGTGCGCTGTCTGGCCGGGTCGGGTTTTCGGACCTGTCGGTGATGGGGCCGGGCTATGGCGGCAGCCTGCGGGCCGAAGCACGGTTTGAGGGCGCGCCAACGGATGGAAAGCTGACGCTGGACGGGTACACAAATGCTCTGCGCATCGGGCAGCAACAGGCCGATGCGCTTCTGGCCGGGCAGGGACGCCTTGCTATTGCGTTGACGCTGAACGGCGACCGGATTGAGATTGCCCGCGCCGATGTGACCAATGACCAGATTATCGCCACAGCCTCCGGGCATTACGCCCCCTTGGGCAGTGCGCTTGCAGCCAATGTGGCCTTGCCCGACCTGTCGCCCCTTGGTCTTGGCTACCGGGGTGGGCTGCGCGCCGAACTGCGCGCCAATGGCACGCCCGAAGACGGTCGCCTGACGCTGGACGGGATCGGCCAGAACCTTGCGATCGGTCAGGCAGAGGCAGACGCCTTGTTGCGTGGCACAAGCGTGGTGAAGGCGGCGGTGAACATCAAGAACCGCCGGTTGGAGATTGAAGAGGCCAAGATCACCAACCCGCAGGTTGACGCCTCGGTCAGCGGGACGGTCACGGATCAGATGCGGCAGGTCGATTTGCAGGCGCGGCTTTCAGATATGGCTTTGCTGGTGCCCGATTTCCCCGGCCCTCTGACCGTCGCAGGCCGCGCGCGCGAAGATCAAAACGGCTATTCTGTCGATCTGTCGGGGCAGGGTCCGGGCGGGATTGACGCCAAGGTCGCAGGCCGCATCGCGCCGAATTTCGGATCGGCGGATCTGACGATGCAAGGGGTGGCGCAGGCTGCGCTCGGCAATGCCTTTTTGGGCAATCGGGCGATTTCCGGCGCCGCCGGGTTTGACCTGCGCCTGAACGGGCCGCTGCGCTTGTCATCGCTGAACGGACGAGTGACGCTCAGCGGCGGGCGTTTTTCCGACCCGTCCTTGCCGCTGGGCCTTCAGGATATGTCCGTCACCGGGGATCTGGACGGAAACCAGATCCGGCTGAATATGGAGGCGGCCTCGACCACTTCCGGTCAGGTTTTGGTCTCGGGCACGGTGGGTGTGGCTGCGCCCAATACTGCTGATTTGCAGGTCGGCATCCGGGGTCTAGAGTTGACCGATCCGGATTTGTATCAGACGCGGGTCGATGGCGCGGTGACGGTGCAGGGCCCCTTGACCGGGGGGGCGATGATTGCCGGAGCCATTGATATTGGAGAGACAGAGCTGCGGGTGCCCTCCACAGGGCTGGGCGGCGGCGGCACGATTGACGGTCTGCGCCATGTGAATGAACCCGCCCCCGTGCGCAGCACGCGCGCCCGCGCAGGCCTGATCGAAACCGAGGCGGATGGCACTGGCGCAGCGCCTGCGCGGCCCTTTGGGCTGAACCTGCTGATCCGCGCCCCGTCACGCATCTTTTTGCGGGGCCGAGGGCTTGATGCTGAACTGGGCGGCCAGATCACCCTGCGCGGCACGACCGATAATGTGATCCCCAGCGGGGCTTTCGATCTGGTGCGCGGACGTCTGGATATTCTGGGCAAGCGGCTTGATCTGACCACGGCACAGCTTTTGATGCAGGGCGATCTTGTACCCTATGTCACCATCGTTGCCTCCAATGAAAGCGATGGGATCACCACGTCGGTCGTGATCGAAGGTCGCGCGGATGAGCCAGAGGTCCGCTTCACCTCCAGCCCTGAACTGCCGCAAGAGGAGGTCCTTGCGCGGCTGTTGTTTGGCCGGGGGATCGACAAGATCTCGGCCTTGCAGGCGGCGCAACTGGCCAGCGCGGTGGCGACGCTGGCGGGCAAGGGCGGGGACGGCATTGTCGGCAACCTGCGCAAAGGCTTTGGGCTGGATGATCTGGATCTGACCACCGATGCCGAAGGGAATACATCGGTCAAGGCAGGCAAATACATCAGCGAAAACGTCTATACCGAGATCGAAGTGGGGCAGGATGGCACCAGCAAGATCAACCTCAACCTTGATATCCGCAAAGGGGTGACGTTGCGCGGTTCGGTTGGCGGGGATGGGGCTGGCGGCATCGGGATTTTCGTCGAGAAAGATTACTGATCCGGCTCTGGCGCCCGTTCTTTTTGCCGCTCGGCATCGACCGCAGCCCCCAGAAGAATGGCAAACGCGCTGAGGTAGATCCACATCAGCAGCGCCACGACCGCCCCGATTGACCCGTAAACCTGATTATAGCTGGTGAAATTCGCCAGATAATACACGAACCCCCGCGAGACCGCCGCCCAAAGGACCAGCGCCACCACCATTCCGATCGTCAGAAACGGAGGGCGCTTGCCCGATTTCGGCCGGTTCGGGCCAAGCCGATAGGTAAAGGAAATCGCCATCGTCACAAGCGCAAGGCCAAGCGCAAAGTTCAGCACCTGCAGCAATGCCGCCTTCACTGGCAAGATAGGCAGATAGGCAATGGCCAAAGGGGCCACCACGGCCAGCGCCATTGCACAAAGGGCCACCGCCACCAGAACCAGCGTCAAAAGCAAGGCACGCAAAATCCCATGCCCGCTGTTGCGCGCGGGATAGCCGTGGATCATGTTCAAGCCGCCGATCAGCGCCCCCACCCCGGCCCGCGCCGACCAAAGCGCAAACAGGGTCGAAAGGACCGTAGCAAGCCCAAGCTGCCGGCTATTGCTTGCCAGTAGGCGCTGCACCTGACCGTACAAAAGATCAAATGCCTCGGCTGGAAGATAGCCTTCGACCAGATCAAGCTGGGTTTGGATGACAACCGGGTTGAACGCAAACCCCCAGATAGCGATGACTGCCGCAAGCGCGGGAAAGATTGCCAGAAAGCAAAAGAAGGCAATCCCCGCAGCCGTCAGGCTGATATCTGTCCGCGTTACCCTTTCCCAAAGGTCGAGAAGTGTTTGCTTGTACTTTAGCATGCGACTTTCTGAAGGATGCCATGGTCAGAAGATGTGACAAGAGCCGAACTTGAACAAAGCAAAAGCCCGCTAAAAAGCGGGCTGTCGCACATCGTATCGACTGGTGCCAAGCAGCGCTTAGCCGCCGTGGCTGCCGGAATTGCTCGAGCCAAGTGCCGTCGCAGCAAAAATACCCAATGCAGCAAGTGCCGCAAGCTGAGTTGCGGTCAGCGTGCTCAAGTCCGGCAGGTTTTGGGTGGAGGTGATCAGCGGCTTTTTCACCTCTGGCTTCACCATATCTGCCGTGGCGATCGAGGAGGTTGCGACAAGCGCCGCAACGGCGGCAATAAACGTGGATTTCAACATAAACTTTACTCCGATCGGGAAAACCTTGGATTAAACCGTACCATCCATTTTAAGGCAAAGAAAGCGCCGGATGGGAAAATCACTTTGCCAGATGCTGAATCATCACATGGCCCAGCGTGCTGCCCGCCCATTGGCGCGACTGGCGCAGGGTGCCTGAGGCGTCATACCAGTAATCATTGTCGAAGCTGCCCGTCCGGCCGGTGCAGTTTTCGCGCAGCCAGGTCGTCTGATAGGCGCGTTCAACGATGGTGATGGTTTCCGGCCCGAAATCGACCACAACGCAGGTGAAATTGCGCCGCAGTTCCTGATTGTCGCCGCTTAGAAAGATGTAATGGCGCAGATAGTCTTGGCTGGTATCGGCCAGTTGGGCGCGGCTTGGGGCCTCTGCCGTCATCAGATCGCCGGAAAAGCCGCGCGTTGCGATCAGCACCCCATCGCGGAATGAAAGCGTTTTGGTATCCACCGACGACCATGTTTTAATCCCACGATTCGTCCCGATCTGCGCGATCAGCCCCTCAACCCCCAGTTTCTCGAGTTTGGCGAGTTGAACCGGGGTGATGATCGTGTCCAGCTGCGCGCGGGTGAGTGTCACCGGGGCCACATCTTTGCTGGCAAAGCCAGTCGACAAGCGTGACGTCACAAGCTGCGCAAACCCGCCGTCTTGGCCCCGGCGCGGGTCACTGCCGCAAGAGGCGAGAAGAAGGACTGAGGCCGCCAGCAAAAGACAGCGGGTTGAGGTTGCAAGGCTCATTTCCAGAACCTCCCGAATTCGCTGTTCAAATCATTTTCGTGGTATTTACGCACGGTATCGTATAGTCGGCCCTCCACGTCCAGGCGGCCGCCGCCATCGCGCCCAAAGGGTCGCAGGGTCGTTTCCGCCTTGGTTTGCGTGGGTTTGCCCAAAAGCCAAGCAAAGGGAAGGGTAACACGGATGCCCTTGTCAAAAGAGCCGGAGCCGAAATCCGACGAGAAGACGTTGGTTTTCGTCATGAACCCGCCGATCTTCCAGCCATTCGCAAATTCCCTGTCCAAGGACAGCGTCGCGCCAACATCGCCGGCAAGGTAGCGGCCGACATCCAACTGGCCCAAATATCCATCCCCAAAGGCGTAATAGACCGACAGATGCCCGGTCGCGATAGAATAGCTGCTTGGCCCGCTTGCTGGGTTGCCTTTGGTTTCATACATGCTTGCGGGCAGTTTGAAGCTGAACCCGCCATCCGGGTTGCGCTGTTTGACATAGTTCAGCTCTGCCCCAAGGGCGAAGCGGCTGCCCACGGGTTTCCACAAAACCTCGGTCGAGACACCGCCGTACATTTCCTCAAGATAGCCGACCGTTACCCGTGAATAGACGGTCGGCGACAGCTTGGCGTTCCAGTTCAGCGTCAACCGTTCCAACGTCGTGTCGCCCTCCGCGCCGTAGTAATAAACCGCAGAGCGGACAGGGTGCAGACGGGCGCGGGACGGGATGACGGGCTTGTCATCCAGATTGCCGGCGAGGCGCTGGGTCACCGACCCGGACAGCATCAGACCCGGTGCGATCTCAAGGCTTGCCTTGGCGCGCAGGCCGACATCAGCCTTGAAGGGTTCGTTCAGGTCAAAGTAGCGAAACCGCGTGTAGGGGGCCAAAGACCAGGCGAAAACTGGGTAAAGATCCGGGTCTGTGGCAAGGCGCGGCATCACGCCGCTTGCATCCGAGATTTCGGCCTTCGCGCGCATTTGGTTGATCATATCGGGCGCGAATTCCAGCGCCTCCAGATCCGAACGCAGAACGACGACTTTCGACGCCTCCATCCCGGCGGCAAGGGGGATAATCTCGAACCGCTCGACGGAGGCGGGCATCACATTGCTGAGCGCGCGGGCGGTCCGCCCGATGGCTTGCGCGTTGCTGTCAAGCGCGGCGCTTTGAATGCGAACCTGCGCGGTTGTGGCCGTAAACGACAGTGATTCGACCGAGATCCGATCCTGCTTGAGCCGTTCTGCCAGATTGTCGCGCAAAATCTCGGCGGCACCATCCTGCGCCACCCATTCGGTTGCCCAGTCGCCGGGATTGCGGGCGAGATCCGGGCGCGGATTGATGGGGTTCGGGGCTGGCCCGGAAACGCCACCCGCCGGGCTGCGCTTGGGGTTGAAGAACAACTGGCCCGAAATCCCGATCTCGGACCCGTACATATAGTAGGCGCCCAGTCGGTAATAATCGCTGGGCTGATATTCAACGCCGAAGTTGAACGAGCTTTTGCGGTCAAACAGCGGGCGGGTTTGGGTTTCGGTGATATAGGCGTCAGACGAATACTCGCCCTTTAGCGTCCAGGCATCGGAAATCTTCCACTCCACCCCGCCAAAGGGTGCTGCCGGGCCGCGGAACCATTGGCCCGCATTGAAATCGCCGCCCAATCCGAAATCCAGTTTTGGCCGCGCGCCGAAGGGCGCACCGATGCTGCCCTTGCTGCCCAGACGGCCCCAGCCAAGACCCGCCGTTACCTTGAATTCCGGCGTGATGGATTTGGTCGCTGCGAGATATTCACTGCTCAGCACGCCTGTGCCCGCAAGGTCCTGAATTCCCAAGGTCAGCGCGGGCAAAGAGGCGGTTTCTTCCAGCAGTCTGAACCGGAAATCAAAGCTTCGGTCGTAATAGGTCACGAAAGGGTCCGGCCCGGTGCTGGCCTCCAGATTGCGAATGCCCAGAAAGCGAAAGCTGGCCGAGATGCGCGGCGAGATCTGAAACGTCAGCGTCGTGCGGCTTGAGGCCCCGAAATATGAGGTTGTGGCCGAAACCTGCCCGTCGGGCTGGGCCTCGCCCGAAGGCATGTCGATCAAGCCGGTTGCGCCATACATGTTTAGGGAAGGCGCGGTCTGCGAGCCCCCGGGCGATGGCAGGGTAAGCGCCGCCAAACAGGCAGTCGCCCCAACGAGAAGACCCGAACGGTTGAACGGCTTGATACTTAGGAATGTGAAGCGACGCAAAATACAGCCCTCAACTACTTTGGCTAAATCTTAAGGTCGTAAAGAAAGCAGCGCAATCACTCGGAGCGGGAATTCTCTAGATGCTGTGGTTTTGTGGCAAGATCGACCGATTTATGGGCGGTCTGTAACCTTCGACAAAGCGTGCGATCAAGGCAAGGGCATCGGGAACGGCCCCGGAGGCCACGGCCGCCCGCAGGTCGCGCAGCGCGGTTGCAACCTCCAGTTCCGAGAGGCTTTGTTCATTGGCCCGCAGGATTTTGGGGTGAGGCGTCGTCATTAGGCCAGCGCCGATCAAAAGCTCCTCTTGCAGTTTTTCACCGGGGCGCAGGCCGATGATCTGAATTTCGATCTCGCCATGTGGGTTCTGCGGGTTGCGCAGGCTGAATCCTGCTGCGGCGATCATCTGTTCGGCCAAAGCCCGAATCCGCACTGGTTGCCCCATATCCAACACGAAGACATCGCAATGCCCGCCATTGCCCCGTTCCGCGAACGATCCGGCCAGAACCAGAAGGGTCGCGGCCTCCTCTATCGTCATGAAATAGCGTGAAACATCTTCATGCGTCAGCGTTACCGGGCCGCCCGCTGCGATCTGCTCTCGAAACAGGGGCACGACAGACCCGGAGGACCCCAGAACATTGCCAAAGCGCACCATGGAAAAGGCCGTTCCGGGGTGACGCTTGGCCAGATCCTGCACCACAAGTTCTGCCAGCCGTTTCGACGCGCCCATGACATTGGTCGGGCGCACGGCCTTATCAGAGGAGATCAGGATGAAGTTCTTTACCCCGGCAAGGATCGCCGCATCCGCAACCGTCCGGGTTCCAAGCACGTTATTGGCGAGCCCGGCGATCGGGTTCGCCTCCACCAAGGGGACATGCTTATAGGCGGCGGCGTGGAACAGCGTGTCGACCCGATGGTCCTGCATCACCTGACGGGTAATGCGCGCATCGGTGACAGACCCCAACGCGGCGACAATCTGCGTCGGGCTGCCCCGAGCAAGCGCCGCCAGTTCCTTTTCAGCGTGGTAAAGGGCAATCTCACTGCTGTCGTACAGCACGAGGCAGGCGGGTGAACTGCGTAAAAGCTGACGGCAAAGCGCAGCACCCACTGTGCCGCCGGCACCTGTGACCATGATAACGCGTCCGCCATACGTCCCTGCCTCGGAGGGGGATCCCGGTTCCAGCGCGGGGCGGTTCAGGAAATCCAGGGAGCTGACCGGCGTCAGCGCCTGTGCAATCTGATCGACCCCAAGGAGTTGCGCAAAGGAGGGCACAGCCATCGCCGTAAGCCCAAGGCCCGCAAGCCGGTGTGTCAAATGGGCGAGCCGGGGCCGCGCCACGCCCGGCATTGCCAGAATGACCCTGTCCGCCCCGTAATCGCGGGCAAGTCCGCCAATCGCTTGCGGCGGAAAGACCCGAAGCCCCGCGACAAGGTGACCGGCCAGCGATGGATCGTCATCGACAAAGGCAAGGGGCACCAACCGATCATGGGCGCGCAGCGCGGCGGCGATCTGCATCCCGGTATCGCCCGCGCCATAGATCAGCACGCCCTGTCTGGCCTGCCCCGCGCCCAAGATCCAAAGGAGGCCGTAAAGCAGCAAGAATCGTACCGAGACGGCAAGAATCACGAAGATGCAGCCAAAGAGCAGGGGGGCAGTGGCCGGGGTTTCAGGGCGCAGCGCCATCAAAATCAGGCCCAGACAGGTCGTCACGACCAGAACCATCCCTCCGGTGCGCAGAATCTGCGGCACCTCATAGCTTTTGAGCCGGCTACTGGCGCTGTCCAGCGCGACAGAGGCTGCCGCCGTCAGTAAAAAGACGACCGGACTCCAGGGAAGCGCCCAAGTGTAGGCCCCGGTCATCGCAACGGCCATCAGGCAAAAGGCGACCGGACCCAAAATCAGATCAATCGAAAACAAAAGCGCATGTTTTTGGGCGCGGGTAAGCTGATCGACGACCTTGAAAGCCAAAGCGCGAATCGCCGTGATCACCTGTGCCCCCGGTTTCTGACTGATGTCTTCATCACGCCAGAAAAGGCTTAGCAAAACGCTAACATCTGCTTGGGATCACGACGGCTGAGGCCAAACCGCTATTCAGCGGCGAGAGACAGGCGGCCTGTGCCGATCTGGGTGATCTCTGCGATGATCCCGGCCAGCAACTGCTGGAAGGCGGCGAAATCTGCGCGCGGCTCGATCTTGGCCTCATTCATGTAAAGCGACCTGTCGATTTCAATCTGGATCGCATGGTGCTGGCGCGAAGGGCGGCCGTAGGTTTGCGCGATATAAGCCCCGGCAAAGGGCGTGTTTCGGGCCACGCGCAGCCCTGCCGCCTTGAACGCCGCTTCGATCTGGTCAACTAGCGGGCGGGCTGCCGCAGCACCGAACCTGTCACCCAAGACAATCTCGGGAAGCGGGCTTGCCGTGCGGCTATGGTTTTCCAGCGCTTCATGCGGCATGGAATGGCAATCAATCAGGATCGCCTGACCGAAAAGCTGATGGCTTTCGTCCAGAAGTTTCCGAAGCCGATCATGATACGGGTGCCAATGCTGATTGAGGCGCGCCTCTGCCTCGGCGCGGGAAATACGCCCGTGATAGATCGCGCGTCCGGCAGAAACGACACGCGGGATGACGCCCAGCCCCGAATGAATCCGCGGATTATGCGATATATGGACGACATTCTCGATCAGGGCGGCGTCCAGCTCATCCGGGCCGCGGTTCATGTCGATATAGGCCCGAGGGCCCTTTGCCGCCAAAAGCGGTGCCCCGAATTGCGGGGCGGCGGAAAAAAGCTGATCCACGAAGGCATCTTCTGACGACCGGAGGCTGATCGCATCCAGCCTGCTTTGGGCCTTGAACGCCTCACTATACTCCGCCCCGCTATGCGGAGAG
Organism: Pseudorhodobacter sp.; assembly: GCA_029254215.1. GTDB lineage: Bacteria > Pseudomonadota > Alphaproteobacteria > Rhodobacterales > Rhodobacteraceae > Pseudorhodobacter. Next base: position 39,046 of record JAQWYA010000010.1, read on the forward strand.
GAAAACACCACAGGGCTTGTGCGGTGTTCCGGCAAGTGAAGATGATAAGCGCGGTTGGTCATGGTTGCTCCCTTCTGGCTGGTATAGCGCGGAAATCCCAGAAGCCAAAACCTTCTGCGCGCAAAACTGCTTGACCACAAAACCCCTTGAACACGGGCGCGACTCCTTTTATAGCCCTGCCAACCGACGCGGTTCCGCCCGCGTCCTTTTCTTTGGTGCTTCGGTGCAAAGGGGGGATAAGGCGGGAGGGCAGAGGCCAAGTGGGCGGTTAGCTCAGCGGTAGAGCACTACGTTGACATCGTAGTGGCCACTGGTTCGATCCCAGTACCGCCCACCATTCTTGCCGCCTTTCGGTTGCAGGTTTCACCGCCCCTTCGCGGGGGCAACAAGTTTCAACGGCGCACGCGCGCCGCGATAAGGAGAAGACCCATGAAGGTCAAAAACTCGCTCCGCTCGCTGAAGTTGCGTCACCGCGACTGCCAGGTCGTGCGCCGCAAGGGTCGCGTTTATGTGATCAACAAGACGCAAAAGCGCTTCAAGGCTCGTCAGGGCTAAGCTGCTTTTCACGCTATGCGTGAAGCCCAAAGAACCGCCAGAGCAAAGCTCTTGGCGGTTTTTTGTTGTTCTGAAACGGGTTAACCCTCTGATAATCGCAGTGCGGCAGATTGGCCGTGCTTGGCGCTTTTGGCCCCGTAATGATTGCATGATGAGCGGCTTTGGCCTATCGATGACGCTAAATAATCATGGGGCAGCGATGCCTTTACAAGAACGGTTGCTACGACAGGGAACTGCCACAGAATGAATATCCAAACCATGCGGGATTCCGCCTCCGATCCCGTCCGCTCTGCCCGTGAATGGCTTGTCGTTCTGGCAAAATACCGTGACCCAAGCCTTGCGCGCAGCCTGACAGAGGTGGCGATCACCTTGCTGCCCTTCCTTGCGATCACTGCGGTCGCAATCGCGCTGCTTCCCTACAGCTATCTTGCGGCTTTCGCGCTGGCGGTTGTGAACGGCGGTTTTGTTGTGCGCCTGTTCTGCATCCAGCATGATTGCGGCCACGCCTCTTTCTTTGCGAATCGGCAATTGAGCGATTGGGTCGGGCGCTGTCTGGGTGTGTTGACCCTAACGCCCTACCATGTCTGGCGCCGCCAGCACGCGATCCACCATTCTGCCTCGGGCAATCTGGATCTGCGCGGCATTGGCGATGTCACGACGCTGACGGTGGCAGAATATCAGGCGCGCAGCCGCTTTGGGCGGTTCATGTACCGCGTTTACCGCAGCCCCTTTGTGCTGTTTGGCATGGGGCCGGCCTATATCTTCCTGATCCAGAACCGCATTCCCTTCGGTCTGATGAAATCCGGGGCCTCGTTCTGGATCTCGGCGATGGGCACCAACCTTGCTTTGGCCCTGGGGATCACGGCGCTGGTTTGGGCCTTTGGCTGGGCGGCGCTGTTCGTCGTGGTTCTTCCAACATGGATCGTGGGCGCTTCAATCGGGGTCTGGCTGTTCTATGTTCAGCACCAGTTCGAGGATACGCATTGGCGTCGGGGCGATGAATGGCAGCTTCATGATGCCGCGCTGGAGGGAAGCTCTCATTACGATCTGCCCGCGCCGCTGCGCTGGATGTCGGCCAATATCGGCATTCACCATGTGCACCACCTCTACAGCCGCATCCCGTTCTATCGCTTGCCGGAGGTTCTGCGCGATCATCCGATCCTTGCGGAGAACCAGCGGATGACCCTGCGCGAAAGCTTTGCCAACGCCCGCCTGCACCTGTGGGATGAAAGTCAGCGCAAGCTTCTGTCGTTCCGCAACGCACATGCCTTGTATTTGCCCGCCTAAAGGCCCTGCCAGCCCCGCCAAATCTGTGCTTGGGGCTGGCAATCGCGGGCAGCACCTGTCTGGGCTGCGCCGCAAATTGTATCGGTCACGCATAAAGGCTTGCACCCAGCGACGGCTTTCGACGCAATAGCGCCCTATAGGTGAACGCGACGGGAGAGGCCGATGCATCCCAACCCCAGTTTCCGCAAGACCGAAACGGCCGAGGCTTTGCGCATTGCCGCAGCGCGCGGTTTTGGCATGTTGTCGGTTAATGGCGAGGCCGGGCCTTTGGGCGCGCATATCCCCTTTGAAATCGTGGAGGAGGCCGGCGGCGGTGTCAGCGTTCGGATCCACCTCGCGCGGTCCAATGCCATTGCGCGGGCGGGCCTGCCTTTGCCAGCGCTGCTGGCCGTGTCGGGGCCGGATGCCTATGTCTCTCCGGATTGGTATGACGCTGCGGATCAGGTGCCAACGTGGAATTATGTTGCTGTGCATCTGCGCGGGATTCTGCATCTGGAACCGCCCGAGGCTTTGCTGCCCCATCTGGCCCGTGTATCAGCTGCGTTCGAGGCGAAACTCGCCCCGAAACCCGCCTGGACCATGGATAAGATGACAGACGCCGCGATGGAGCGGCTGATGCGGATGATCCTGCCCTTCCGGCTGGAGGTCACGCAGGTCGAGAGTACCGTCAAGCTGAACCAGAACAAGACAGAGGCGCAGCGCGCGGGGGCCGCCGCCGGAATCGCAGCGCATCCGATTGGGCTTGGCGCGCGCGATATTGCGTCGCTGATAAAGGCCGATCTGCTGACAACCGACGCCTCCTCTGGCTTTACAAAGCCGCCCGCCACAGCATAGCGTCGGCCCCGGAACCTTGCCGCGCCCGGCAGAATAGCCCCAACACAGGACCTGACCTCATGCGTCTTTATTATTCGCCAACCTCGCCTTATGTCCGCAAAATCATGGTCTTGCTGTCGGAAAGCGGAAACCTTGACGCGGTGGAGCGGGTCGTCGCCTCTGGCACGCCCGTCGATCCCGGAACGACCCCCTTGGCGCATAACCCGCTTGGGAAGATACCGGTGCTGGAACGCCCCGATGGTGCCTCGCTTTACGACAGCCGGGTGATTACGCGCTATCTGGATGCCACGCTGGGCGCAGGCTTTTACCCCGAGGCACCCCGCCTGTGGGAGACCCTGACGCTGGAGGCGACGGCTGACGGCATTTTGGATGCGGCGATCCTGATGGTGTATGAATGGCGGGTCCGCCCGGAAGAAAAGCGCTATGAGCCGTGGGTGGAGGGGCAATGGTCCAAGGTCACCCGCGCGCTGGACGCCTTGGAAAGCCGCTGGATGAGCCATTTGCACGGCCCGCTTGATATGGGGCAAATCTCGGTGGCTTGTGCGCTGGGCTATCTGGATTTCCGCCATTCTGCGCGCAACTGGCGCGAGGGGCATGCCTCTTTGGCGGCGTGGTATGGCACGTTTTCAGAACGTGAAAACCTGAAGACCACGATGCCTCCGACCTGAAGGGCAGGGGCGGCCGGAACGATTCTGCAGCGCGACCGGGGGCCGGGTGGCCGTCGGTTGGGATCACCTCGAAGCGTGCGACCTGTTCGCGCGGCCCGCGTTGCGGCGGACGACCTGCCTTTGCCCATGATTCCGGCGATTTGCCATGAAAAACATCGACCCGAAGGTGCGATTGCGGCAGATTGACACTTCAAGCGGCGTTTTGCCCGCTGGACGTGGCGGCGCATCGCCGCTAGATAACCGCATTGTAAGGCTGCGGATCACTGCGGCCCCGTCATGACATGGCCGCGCCCCGCGGCCTTCGGAAGGGAGAAATTCTCGTGTCCCACGCAGACGATAACGCAGGCACCCGCCGGGATTTCCTGTATTACGCTACGGCCGGCGCTGGTGCCGTTGCCGCCGGTGCGGCCATCTGGCCGCTGGCCAATCAGATGAACCCGTCGGCAGATGTCGCGGCCTTGTCCTCGATCTTCGTCGATGTCAGCTCGGTTGAGCCGGGCACGCAGCTGACGGTGAAATACCTCGGCAAGCCGGTGTTTGTCCGCCGCCGTACCCAGGACGAAATCGATGCCGCCCGCGCCGTTGCGCTGGAAGAGCTGATGGACCGCAATTCGGAAAACCCGAATCGTCCGAACTCCGACGCCTCTGACCAGAACCGCACGATGGACGAAGCGGGCGAATGGCTGGTGATGATCGGCGTCTGCACCCATTTGGGCTGCGTTCCGATCGGTGACGGTTCGGGCGATTTTGGCGGCTGGTTCTGCCCCTGCCACGGCTCCCATTACGATACCGCTGGCCGGATCCGCAAAGGCCCTGCGCCGCAAAACCTGCATATCCCGGTTGCATCCTTCGAGGATGAAACCACTCTCAAGCTCGGGTAAGGAAGAAAAATATGGCCGGAATTCCGCACGACCATTACGAGCCCAAGACGGGCGGCGAGAAATGGCTCCACAAGCGTTTGCCCATTGTCGGGCTGCTTTATGATACGTTGATGATCCCCACGCCCAAGAACCTGAACTGGATGTGGATCTGGGGGATCGTTCTGACCTTCTGTCTGGCGATGCAGATCATCACCGGCATTGTGCTGGTCATGCATTACACGCCGCATGTCGATATGGCTTTCGCCAGCGTCGAACATATCATGCGCAACGTGAACGGCGGGCATATGCTGCGCTATCTGCACCAGAACGGCGCGTCGTTGTTCTTCATCGCCGTGTATCTGCATATCTTCCGCGGTCTCTACTACGGGTCTTACAAGGCCCCGCGCGAAGTGACGTGGATCATCGGGATGCTGATCTATCTGGCGATGATGGCGACTGCCTTCATGGGCTACGTTCTGCCCTGGGGTCAGATGTCGTTCTGGGGCGCTACGGTTATCACCGGCCTCTTCGGCGCGATCCCCGGCATTGGTGAGCCGATCCAGACCTGGCTGTTGGGCGGCCCTGCCGTTGATAACGCCACGCTGAACCGCTTCTTCTCGCTTCACTACCTGTTGCCCTTCGTGATCGCGGCCCTTGTCGCCGTTCACATCTGGGCTTTCCACACCACCGGCAACAACAACCCGACCGGGGTTGAAGTGCGCCGCACCTCGAAAGCCGAAGCCGAGCGTGATACGCTGCCCTTCTGGCCCTACTTCGTGATGAAAGACCTGTTCGCGCTGGCCGTGATCCTCTTGGTGTTCTTCGCGATCGTGGGCTTTATGCCGAACTACCTTGGTCACCCCGATAACTACATCGAGGCGAACCCGCTGGCGACCCCTGCGCATATCGTTCCGGAATGGTACTTCCTGCCGTTCTACGCGATCCTGCGGGCCTTCACCGCCGACGTCTGGGTTGTTCAGATCGTTCAGTTCCTGAGCTTCGGCATCATCGACGCCAAGTTCTTCGGGGTTCTGGCGATGTTCGGCGCGATTGCCGTGATGGCTCTGGCCCCGTGGCTGGATACATCCTCGGTGCGCTCCGGTCGTTACCGCCCGATGTTCAAATGGTGGTTTGCGCTGCTCTGCGTAGACTTCATGGTGCTGATGTGGGTTGGTGCGCGCCCGGCCGAGTATCCCTATGACTGGATCTCGCTGATCGCTTCAGCCTACTGGTTCGCCTATTTCCTCGTGATCCTGCCGCTTCTGGGTGTGATCGAAAAGCCGCTGGCCCAGCCCGCGACCATCGAGGATGACTTCAAATCGCACTACGCCGATCCGACTGCGGCAGAGTGACAGAAAAGGACTGAGTGGATGTTTCGTAAAATCGCAATCAGCGCTGTTTCTGCCCTCGTTCTGTCTACGGGGGTGGCGATGGCTGCCGGCGCCGAAGGCCATGTCGAAGATGTGGCTTTCAGCTGGGA
>JAQWYA010000015.1 GCA_029254215.1 Pseudorhodobacter sp.
CCGACCTTGCCCGCGCCAATGAACCCCCGCGAGGTTTCGACGCCCAAGCACTTGCCGCCCTCAATCCGAAAGCCCGTCACTTCGCAGTTCTGGATGATATCGACGCCGCGACTGTCGGCGCCGCGTGCATAGCCCCAGGCCACCGCATCATGGCGCACGGTGCCACCGCGTGGCTGCAACAGCCCGCCCTTGATCGGAAAGCGCGCGTTGTCGAAGTTGAGGAAGGGCGCGATCTTGCGCACACCCTCGGCATCGAGCAATTCGCTGTCGACCCCGTTCAGCCGCATCCCGTTGGCGCGGCGGCGGTAGGCATCGCGCTGCGCATCGGTGTGGCAGAGGTTCAGGACGCCGCGCTGGCTGACCATGGCGTTGAAGTTGAAATCCTGCTCCAACCCTTCCCACAGCTTCATCGAGAATTCGTAGAACGGCTCGTTCCCATCCAGCAGATAGTTCGACCGGATGATCGTGGTGTTCCGCCCGACGTTGCCGCCGCCGATCCAGCCCTTTTCGATCACCGCGATGCTGGATTTCGAAAAGACCTTGGCAAGGTAATAGGCTGTGGCAAGGCCATGCCCGCCGCCGCCGACCACGATGTAGTCGTAACGGGGTTTGGGTTCCGGATCCCGCCATGCGGGGGTCCAGCCCTTGTGACCGGTCAGTGCCTCTTTGAGAACCTTGAAGCCCGAATAGCGCATATCAACCTCGGAACAGTGCGCCCCTAACATGCCCTGGCGGGCCCGAAAACGATAGCGCCGGTTCGGACATCGTGGTGGCGATTCCCGACATGGACATCCGCACAGCGGGTCTTTGCAGGGGGCTGCTCAAGCCCCATAGCGGGTGCGGGCGGCGCTGCTGCCCATCAGCCAATCGTCAACCTCGGCCCGGCTGGGGAAGGCCGGTTGTTTCTGCGGGGTCCGCAGGTCACAGCCGAATTTGGTGCGCAGATGGGTATCGCCCAGCGGGTGCAGCAGTTTGCCGAATTTCACCATCTGATCGACAAGGTGGCCCCAGCCAAGCGCGACGCTTACCCCGTCAATCGCTGATCGTTTTCTGTGAACAAAGCTTTCAGGCTGGTGAGAGCAGCTGGTGCTGCTCATCTGGATCTGTTTTGGCAGTGATGATGACGGCGATCATCGCGGCAAGCCAAGTTCTGAGATGGGCCAGTATCTTAGGGATGTTGTGGCCGCAGGCGCAGAGGGTGGCAAAGAGTGCGTCGCCGAGGGTGCTCTTGGATATGTAATCCACCTCGCGTTCGTGCAGGGACTAGATCTTGTCGGCCCCCTGCCTTTCCCCAGACCCGGCTTCAGACATGAATTGTTCAAGCATTCTGCCCTTTGTTCCCTGTAATCTCGCGTCCAGCAAGGCGGTTTCAGCCGCCTGCATCGACCAGTTCGGGCTGTTCGGCGCGGTCATGCGGTCCGTCACGCTGATGCAGCTTGGCGGGGTCGGCGTCATGGTGGCGGGGATCGTGATAATCCAGCGCGGTTAGCGCTGCGCCAACGCCTGCACCTGCGCCCAAAGCGCGGCATCGAGGCTGACAGGGTCAGCATGGCGCCGCGGCACACCGGGCAGGCGCGCGCCCTCATCCAAAGCCACCGTTTCGGCCAGACGCGCCAGCGCGGCATAGGCCGCATCCCCGGCAAAGGCCTGCGGGTCAATCAGCAGATAGGTCTGGCCCAAATCATGCGGTCTGCCCGTGGGCGTCTTGAGCGGGGCCACATCGCGCGACAGGGTCGACCCGGTCAGGACGGCGGCCATCACCTCGGCCATCAGGCCAAAGCCCCAGCCCTTGTGCCCGCCCGATGACACCAACGCCCCGGCCAGCGCGGCCTCGGGGTCGGTGGTGGGTTTACCCTCGGCATCGACAGCCCAGCCCAGCGGAATGGACTGCCCAGCCGCCCGCGCCTGTGTGATCTTGCCAAGCGCCACCGCACTGGTCGATTGATCCATGTGCAGCGCAAGGCCACCCTGCCCATCGGGCACGGAAAAGGCGATAGGGTTGGTGCCGATCATCCGGATCTTGCCGCCCGGCGGGGCCACAACCGGGGTCGCGTTGGTAAAGCCAAGGCCGATATAGCCCGCCTCGGCAATTTGCCGGGTAAAATACCCCAAGGAGGTGCAGGTATGGGCATGCGCGATGGCCAGCGTCGCCGTGCCACATTCGGCCACCGCCGCCAACGCCAGCGGCAAGCCCGCCGCAAAGGCCGCCTGCGCAAAGCCGAACCCCGCATCGACCTGCACCGCGCCGGGGCGTACCCGATCCGCACGGGCCACCGCCCCGCCCTGCACCCGCCCGCTGCGCAATTGCTGGCAATAGCTTTCAAGGTAGTAAAGCCCGCAGATCACATTGCCCGAGGCCTCGGCCGCGCGCACGGCTTTTGCAACCTGCCCAGCCACCGCGGGGTCGGCACCATGGCCGATCAGCGCCGCCGTGGTCGTAGCCTCGATAGCGTCAAGCGGAATGTCGATGTGGGTCATGGGGCCTCCGGTCCTTTGGTCAGGTGGCATCGGATCATGCCCGCGCCGCCGATGCAAGACACTGAATAGCCCCTAGATTCGTAGACGCTTTGCAGTTTCAGTCTCTGCCGCTGTTCGAAGTGGATCGGTGACAGCATGGCATTCCTAACGTGTTTGTGCTGTGGGTTGTAGAAGAACTCGATGTCGTCGAACACGTCCCGCCGTGCCTCTTCGCGGGTTTTGTATTTCCTTCGCCGGATATGTTCGCGTTTGAGCAGGTTGAAGAAGCTCTCCGCCACAGCGTTCTCCCAGCAGTTCCCACGGCGGCTCATGCAGGGGACCAGATTGTGCTGTCCGAGGAACTCCTGTCACTCATAGCCAGTGGATTGAGAACCGTGATCAGAATGAACATGGACTTTGGTCTTTGGTTTGAGCCGCCAGACGGCCATCAGCCGGGCTTGCAGCGGTGGGACGCCCTTTTCTGAATAAGAATGACGGGCGTCGGATCAGACCCTGTTCCGCACAATCACCCCGGCTGCGGTCAACGGTGAATACGACGCCTCCGAGGCTGCGCAGGCATGGGTCAGTTCTGCCTTCAACCGGTCGAAGGCTTCCTGAGGCGACAATGTCACCGCGGGATCACCCGGATCGCCATCGCGTAGGATGATCAGGCC
>JAQWYA010000030.1 GCA_029254215.1 Pseudorhodobacter sp.
TCGGCGGGTCTTTCGGCCAAGGCATCGCCACCGCCGCGCGCGGGGCGGGTTCTGGCTGGTGCCAAGCCTTATCTTTCTGGCACTTGGCCTGACCTTCGCGGCCCTTGCACTGACCGGCAAACCCATTCGACTGCCGGTCTGGTTGGTGGCCGAGGCGGAATCGCGGATCAATCTGGCCTATGAACAGGCGACGGGCGATCAAACCGGGGGCACCGCGATCTCTTTGGGCGGTGTGATCCTGCGGGTGGATGACGACTTTGTGCCGCGCATCCGGCTGGAGGATTTGCGCCTGTTGCAGCCCAGTGGTGCCGCACTTTTGACCCTGCCCGAGGTGCGCTTCGCCCTTGACCCGGAGGCGCTGCGCGCAGGCAGGCTGCAATTGCGCAGCTTGCGGCTGATCGGGGCGCGGCTGGGCCTGTTGCGCATGGCGAACGGGCAGTTCGACATCGCCCTCGGTCTGGGCCGCGCCCCGCGTCCGGTGCAGGGTGTCAGCGGGCTTATGGCCGCATTGGTGGAGGTGTTTACCCATCCTGCCTTGGCGGATTTGCGCTTTATCGAGGCCGAGGCCCTGACGTTGACGGTGGATGACCGGATGCTGAACCGCATCTGGGATATGGGCGACGGACGCCTTCGCATCGACAACCGGGCTGCGGAACTCGCGATGGAGCTTTCGGCCTCATTGCAGGGGGGCGGGGCGGCCCCGGCGCAGGCAACGGTGCGTCTGATCACGGCCAAAACCTCGCCCGAGGCGCGGATGACGGTTTCGGTCGATGGGGTCGCGGCGGCGGATCTTGCGGCGCAAGCGGCACCGCTGGCGTGGCTTGGGGTGCTTGATGCGCCGATTTCGGGGCAGATCTCCTCCCGCCTTGATGCGCAGGCGCGGATATCGGAGCTGGAGGCGACGCTGTCGATCGGGGCGGGGGCGCTGCGTCCGGTGCAACAAACCGAACCTGTGGAGTTTGACGCGGCGAGCCTTGCCTTCCGCTTTGATCCGGCGCGCGACCGGATCGACCTGAGCAGGCTTTCCGTGCAAAGCGCCTCTTTGCGGCTGGAGGCGGCGGGCCATGCCTATCTGCCGGGGGTGGTCGCGGGGATCCCCAAGGAAATGCTGGCCCAGATCCAGGTCTCGCAGGTGACCATTGACCCGGCGGGCCTGTTCGAGGAACCCGCCCGCTTTGACCAGGGCGCGCTGGATCTGCGGCTGCGTCTTGACCCGTTTCAGGTGGATATCGGCCAGCTGTCCTTGCAGGACGACGGGCGCAGGCTTTCGGCACGCGGCCAGATTGGTGCCACGCCCGAGGGCTGGAAGATCGGTGTCGATTTCAGCCTTGATGAGATCGGAAGCCAGCGGCTTTTGACGCTTTGGCCCGAACGGGTCGTGCCGAAAACCCGACAATGGGTGGCTGACAACGTGCAGCAGGGCCGCCTTTTCGACGTGAAAGCCGCCCTGCGCGTCGCACCGGGGACCGAGCCGCGTCTGTCCTTGGGCTATCAGTTCAGCGGCGCGGATGTCCGCTTTCTCAAGACCTTGCCGCCGATCCAAGACGGGTTCGGCTATGCCACGATTGACGGGCGCAGCTATACTCAGGTGCTTCACAAGGGATATGTTTCGGCCCCCGAGGGCGGCGATATTGATGTGTCAGGCTCGGTCTTTGCGGTGGAGGATATCACCCAAAAACCAGCCCGCGCGCAGATCACGCTGAACACCGACGGGCCGCTGACGGCCACGCTGTCCTTGCTGGATCAGCCACCCTTCGCGTTTCTGAGTAAAGCAAACCGGTCCGTTGCCTTGGGGGAGGGGCGGGCGCGGCTGGCTGCAAACCTGCGCTTGCCGCTGCAAAAGGGAAACAAGATCACCGATGTCGAGATTGAGGCAAAGGGCCAGATCCTTGAGTTTCGCTCTGATGTTCTTGTTCCGGGGCGGTTGATCACGGCCCCCAGATTGGCCGTCGAGGTGACGAAGGCGGGGTTGGTCATTGCAGGGCAGGGTGCGTTTGAAGGCGTGCCGTTCGAGGCCCGCTTTGTTCAGGGCTTTGCCCCCGAAGACAAGGGCCAATCGCAGATCACCGGGCGCGTGCCCCTGTCGCAGGCCCATGCGCAACGGCTGGGGATCGCCCTTCCGCAAGGCTTTGTGCGGGGCGAGGCCGAGGGCGCGATCACCCTTGATCTGCGCCGGGGCGAGGCACCGCGCCTGCGTCTGACCTCTGATCTGGTGGGGGCGGCGCTGTCGATCCCGCCGCTGGGCTGGTCGAAGGGGCCGTCGACGAAAGGCAGTCTGGATTTGAGCGCGACCCTCGGCAAGCCCTTTCAGGTGGATCGTCTGGCGCTGGACGCGGCGGACCTAAGCGCCGAGGGCAGCCTTCGCGGGTCTGAAGCCGGGGGGCTGGCGGAGGCGGTTTTTTCATCGGTGACGCTGGGGGCATGGATGGATGCCGCCGTGACGTTGACGGGTCGCGGCGCAGGCGTGGCTCCTTCAATCGCCGTACTGGGCGGCAGGTTGGACCTGCGCGGGCTGGATCGCCCGGAGGGCAGCGCTGCAGGGTCCGGCGCGGGGCAGGCAGAAACGGGGCCGCTAAGCGTGTCTCTGGACCGTCTTGTTATTTCCGAAAAGCTGGCCCTGACCGGGTTTCGCGCGGCGCTGGAGCGGCAGGGCGGCGGGCTTGCGGGGGAGTTTTCGGGCCGGGTCAACGGAGAAGCCCCTGTCGCGGGGCGGCTTTTGCCTGCGCAGGGAGGATCGTCGGTGCGGCTTTTGTCGCAGGATGCGGGGGCGGTCCTGTCCGCGGCGGGCATTTTTCCCAATGCTGCGGGCGGCTCGCTGGATCTGAGCTTGCAGCCCATCGGGCGTCCCGGCGCTTATGATGGCGTGTTGAAAATGGCCGATATCCGGATCCGAAAGGCCCCGGCGCTGGCAGAATTGATCAACGCGATTTCGGTTGTGGGCCTGTTGGAGCAGATGAACGGCAGCGGGCTTTTTTTCTCAGAGGCTGAGGCCGCGTTTCGCCTGACCCCGCGCGCCGTCCAGATCGGGACAGCCTCTGCCGTGGGCAGTTCGCTTGGAGTTTCGCTTTCGGGGCTCTATGTGCTGGAAAACGGTCGGTTGGACTTGCAGGGCGTCGTCTCTCCGCTCTATCTGCTCAATGGGATCGGTTCGCTCTTGACCCGCAAGGGCGAAGGGTTGTTTGGCTTTAACTACACGGTAACAGGGACCGCCAAAGAGCCTGAGGTCGCGGTCAACCCGCTGTCCATCCTGACCCCCGGCATGTTCCGGGATATTTTCCGCAGTGCCCCCCCAGAGCTGGAGCCAGATGAGTGAAACTGGAAGACTTTGATTTCGACCTTCCCGAGGATTTGATCGCAACCCGTCCGGCCCGGCCGCGCCGCGCCTCGCGGTTGCTGGCGGTGCAGGGCGACAGCTTTGGCGATCTGCAATTCTCCGATTTGCCAAACCTCTTGCGTGCGGGCGACCGTCTGATCCTGAACAATACCAAGGTGATCCCCGCGCGCCTGATTGGGCGTCGCAAAAGGCAATCGGCGCAAGGATTGGTTGAGGCCCGCATCGAAATCACCCTGATGGAGCCTGCGCTTAGCGGCGGTTGGCGTGCCATGGCCAAGCCCTTGCGCAAACTGCACGAGGGCGAGGTCGTCGAATTTGAGGCAGGCTTGAACGGGGTGGTGCTGGAGAAATCCGACACCGACTTGCGGATTGCCTTTAACGCCGAAGGCTCGGCCTTTGACTCGGCGCTCCGACTGGCGGGAACCATGCCGCTGCCGCCTTACATTGCCGCCAAACGTGCGCCCGACGCACAGGATAACGACGATTACCAAACGGTCTTTGCCAAGACGCCGGGGGCCGTAGCCGCGCCCACGGCTTCGCTGCATTTTGACACCCAGATGCTAGCCGATCTTGCCGCGATGGGCGTAGGCCAGACCGAGGTCACCTTGCATGTGGGCGCAGGCACCTTCCTGCCCGTGAAGGTCGATAATGTGGCAACCCACAAGATGCATTCCGAATGGGGGGAAGTCACCCCCCGTGCCGCCGCCGAGATCAATGCCACGCGCGCGGCGGGCGGGCGCATCATTGCGGTGGGCACCACGGCCTTGCGCCTGATTGAAAGTGCTGCCGAAGCCTCCGGCCGGATGCAGCCCTGGACCGGGGATACCGATATCTTCATCTATCCCGGCTATCGTTTCAAAGTGACGGATGGGTTGATTACCAATTTCCATCTGCCAAAATCGACACTTCTGATGCTGGTTTCGGCTTTGATGGGACAAGATCGGATGAAACGCGCCTATGCTCATGCGATTGCACAGCGCTACCGGTTCTTTTCCTATGGGGATGCTTCCCTTTTGCTTCCCGAAGGCGCATTAGGCCGCTGACACACTGACCTGCGACCCTGTGAAAGGGCGCGGACCCAAACAAGAAGGCTCAAACATGCTGACGGTTTTGCGCAACTCCTGGGCCCTTTTGTTGGGAATGATGCTTTTGATGCTCGGCAACGGGATGCAAGGCTCGTTGCTGGGGATCCGGGGCGGGCTGGAAAACATGACGACGTTCCAGCTTTCGGTCGTTATGTCCTGCTACTTTCTGGGCTTCTTGTTCGGCTCACGTATGGCGCCCGAGATGATCCGCAGGGTCGGGCATGTGCGGGTCTTCGCGGCCCTTGGCTCGCTGATCTCGGCGGTGCTGATCATGTATGCCGTCACCCCCAACTGGATCGCCTGGGCCGTGATGCGCGTGCTGATCGGGTTTTCGTTCTCGGGCGTCTATATCACCGCCGAAAGCTGGCTGAACAATGCCTCAACCAATGAAAACCGGGGGCAGGCGCTGTCGCTTTACCTGATCGTGCAGATGATCGGGATCATCGCGGCGCAGGGGCTTTTGAACCTTGGCGATCCCTCGGGCTATATCCTGTTTATCATCCCGTCGGTGCTGGTGTCGCTGGCCTTCACGCCGATCCTGTTGTCGGTCAGTCAGGCCCCGGCGTTTGAATCCACCAAACCGCTCAGCTTCAAGCGGCTCTATCAGGCGTCGCCTTTGGGCTGTGTTGGCATGTTTGTGCTGGGGGGGATTTTCTCTGCGCAATTCGGGATGGCGGCGGTCTGGGGCACGCAGGCGGGGCTTTCGGTCCGCGATATCTCGATCTTTATCGCCTCGATCTATGTCGGGGGTCTTGTTGCGCAATATCCGATCGGCTGGTTGTCGGACCGAATGGACCGCCGCACGGTGATCTTGTGGCTCTGCGTGGCGGGGGCTGTCGGCTTGATGATCCCCGTGGTCTGGGACGCGCCCTTTGTGGCCTTGGCGCTGGTTGGCGCGCTGGCGGGCGGGATTTCGAACCCGCTCTATTCGCTTCTTTTGGCCTATGTGAACGACTACCTTGATAAAACGGATATGGCGGCGGCGTCTGCCGGGCTGTTGTTCATCAATGGTTTGGGCGCGATCAGCGGCCCGGTCATTACCGCTTGGGTGATGGGGCTGATTGGCCCGCGCGGGTTCTTCCTGTTCATGGCGATCCTCTTTGCCGCGCTTGCCATTTACGCGGTCTGGCGGATGTCGCGTCGCCGCAAGACACCCGACGCCTCGGCCGCCTTTACCGCCGTATCGCCCAGTGCGACGGCTGTTGTCGTCGAATATGCGATGGCCGAGGGGGAGGGTGACCCTGCTCACGATCAGGATGACAAGGCAAAACGCTGATCCGCCTCCAGCGCCGTTGCACGACCGCTCTAAACCTGCCAGTCTGATCTTCCACGAGGCAGGGGAGTGTCTATGTCGGATCCGGTGGCGGTGCTTGATTATTGGCTTGGCTCGGTAGGCCCTGAAGGCTGGTACGAGGGCAGTGAGGCTTTGGATGCCGAGATTTACGCCCTGTTTTCCGAACTCTGGGACGCGGCGCTTGCGGGCAATCTGGACCATTGGGTCGATGGGCCCGTGGGGACCCTGGCCTTCCTGATCCTGACGGATCAATTCTCTCGCAACATGTTTCGCGGCGAAGCGAAAGCCTTTGCCACCGATCCGCTGGCGCGCGATGCGGCCCGCCGCGCTTTGGCCGAGGGCTGGGATCTGGAAGCCCCGGAGCCGGAGCGTCAGTTCTTCTATATGCCTTTCGAGCATTCCGAGGATCCAGCCGATCAGGCGCTGGCGATCGACCTGATGGACAACCGGATGCCCGAGACCGGCAAGACCCTGAGCCTGCACGCCCGCGCGCATGCCGAGATCATAAAGCGTTTCGGGCGCTTTCCCTTTCGCAATGCCGCCCTTGGCCGGGACAGCACGCCGGAAGAAACGATTTTCATGGATGAAGGCGGCTATGGAGCCATCGTTCGGCGCTTGCAAAGCTAGCTATGCGCTGTGTGCATGGGCCTGCGGCGGCAGCTTTGTTGCTTCGAAAGCAACGATAGTTTAAGGCCAAACTACTTTTTGAGGAGAGGGATGAGATGGCTGCGAAACAATATGATGTGATCGTAATCGGGGCAGGTCCGGGGGGATATGTTGCGGCAATCCGCGCCGCCCAACTGGGCAAAAGCGTGGTCATCGTGGAGCGCGAGCATCTGGGCGGGATCTGCCTGAACTGGGGCTGCATTCCAACCAAGGCGATGCTGCGCTCTGCCGAGGTCTTTCACCTCATGCATCGGGCCAAGGAATTCGGGCTCTCGGCCACGGGTGTCAGCTATGATCTGGACGCTGTCGTCGCGCGCTCTCGCGGTGTGGCCAAGCAGCTTTCGGGCGGCATCGGCCATCTGATGAAGAAGAACAAGGTCGCTGTTGTGATGGGCGAGGCCACGATTGCCGCCAAGGGCAAAGTGAGCGTCAAGACCGACAAGGGCACCGAAGAATTAACGGCCCCCGCCATCGTGCTGGCCACAGGCGCGCGCGCGCGGACCTTGCCAGGCTTGGAGGCGGATGGTGATCTGGTCTGGACCTACAAGCACGCTTTGCAACCCAAGCGGATGCCGAAGAAACTTCTGGTCATCGGGTCTGGTGCGATTGGCATCGAATTTGCAAGCTTCTTCAATACCTTGGGTGCTGACACTACTGTAGTTGAGGTGATGGACCGTGTGCTGCCGGTGGAAGACGCAGAAATCAGTGCCTTTGCCAAGAAGGCCTTTGTCAAGCAAGGCATGAAAATCCTTGAGAAAACAACGGTCAAGAAGCTCGACAAGGGCAATGGCAAGGTTACCGCGCATCTGGAATCCAACGGCAAGACCGAAACGCAAGAGTTTGACACCGTGATCTCGGCTGTCGGCATCGTCGGCAATGTCGAAGGGCTGGGCCTTGAAGCGCTCGGCGTCAAGATTGACCGCACCCATGTCGTGACGGATGAGTATTGCCGCACCGGGGTTGAGGGCCTTTATGCCATCGGCGATATCGCCGGTGCGCCTTGGCTGGCGCATAAAGCCAGCCATGAGGGCGTGATGGTCGCCGAGTTGATCGCGGGCAAGCATCCGCATCCGATCAAGCCAAATTCCATCGCGGGTTGCACTTACTGCCATCCGCAGGTGGCCTCTGTCGGCCTGACCGAGGCCAAGGCGAAGGAAGCCGGATACAGCATCAAGGTTGGCCGTTTCCCCTTCATCGGCAACGGCAAGGCCATCGCGCTGGGAGAGGCCGAGGGCATGATCAAGACGATCTTCGATGCGAAAACCGGCGAGATGCTGGGAGCGCATATGATCGGCGCGGAAGTCACGGAACTGATCCAAGGCTATGTCGTGGGCCGTGCGCTGGAAACCACTGAGGAAGACCTGATGAACACCGTCTTCCCGCATCCGACCCTGTCCGAAATGATGCATGAGTCGGTTCTGGATGCCTATGGCCGCGCCTTGCACATGTAAGCCAAGCGCTTGACTTAACAGGAAAACCCCGGCCCCGCCCCGTGCAGGGCCGGGGTTTTCTTTTGAGTGGTGCAAAGCCTCAAGGCGCGTTAGGTCTTGGGGATGAAGAACGCTCCCTCTCCGGTATTGATCGTCTTGGCGCTTTGGGGCGCGGGGCTGGGCGCTGCGGGGCAGTTCGGCAAGGTCTCGGTGGTGTTTGACCGCTTCGTGATCGACTACCCGGAGGCCAGTCCGGTCACGCTGGGGCTGACCGTTTCGCTGGTGGGCTTCGTCGGGCTGATCTTGGGCGTTGCAGCGGGGATTCTGGCGCAGCGTCTTGGCTATCGGCGCATTCTGGTGGCGGCGCTGGCCCTTGGGGCGGGGCTTTCTGCGGCAGAGGCCAGCTTGCCGCCCCTCGCACTGATGCTGCCGTTGCGTCTGGCCGAAGGTTTCTCGCATCTTGCAATCGTTGTTGCGGCCCCGGTCCTGATCGCACAGGCCTCCTCTCCCCGGCATATGGGGCTTTCCATGTCGCTTTGGTCCAGCTTTCTGGCCGTGTCATTCGCGCTGACAGCCTGGCTTGGCCGCCCTTTGGCAGAGGCGCAGGGGACAGGGGCGCTGTTTTGGGTTCATGCTGGCTATATGGCTGTTTTTGCGGGGATTCTATGGGGGTTGCTGCCACCTGACAAAGCGGACAGCACCCCGCGCCTGACCCTCTCGGGGGTGCTTTCTGATCACTTTGTGATCTATGCCTCGCCGCGTATGGCCGCCCCTGCGTTGGCGTTTTTCAGCTATACGCTTGTTTATGTAGCGCTTTTGACCCTGCTGCCGCCGCTGATCGGCGGGGCGCATCAAGCGTTGATTGCCACCGCGATGCCCTTGGTGACGATTGCCGCCTCCATGACGCTGGGGGTCTGGTTGATGCGGCGCTTTTCGGCCGTGGCCGTGGTGCAGGCGGGGTTTGTCGGCGCGATCCTTGCGGGGGGGCTGATCTGGGGCTTGGGCGGGCAAGGCTGGCCGATCGTGGCCGCCGCTCTTACCCTCGCCGGGGCTTTGGGGTTGGTGCAGGGTGCAAGCTTCGCCGCCGTGGCGCAATTGAATACCGAGGCTCCGGCCCGTGCGCGCGCCGCGGGGGCGATTGCGCAGATGGGCAATCTGGGCACAACAACCGGGACACCGCTTTTGGTGCTGCTGCTTTCAGGTTTCGGGGCCACAGGTTTGCTGCTGTTTATCGCGATCCCAAGTCTGTGGGGCGTGGCGATCCACCAGATCCTGCGCCACCGCCGCCGTGTTACCCCGAATTAAATCGCCTTATTGGTGGTTTGTTCACTATAAGTTCACGTTTTTCGATTGGAGACTCGGGCGCCATCGCCTATCTGTAGCGCCTGTAGGGAATGAGGGCGGGCCATGGCCGAACAGAAGTTCATCGAAGTGCGCGGCGCGCGCGAGCATAACCTCAAAGGGGTGGATGTCGATATTCCGCGCGACCAGCTTGTAGTGATCACGGGGCTGTCGGGTTCGGGAAAATCCAGCCTCGCCTTTGACACGATCTATGCCGAAGGGCAGCGCCGCTATGTCGAAAGCCTGAGCGCCTATGCCCGCCAGTTTCTCGACATGATGGGTAAGCCGGATGTGGACCATATCTCGGGCCTGTCGCCGGCGATTTCGATTGAACAGAAAACCACCTCGAAGAACCCACGCTCCACCGTCGGCACAGTGACCGAGATTTACGACTATATGCGCCTTCTTTTCGCGCGGGTCGGCACGCCTTACAGCCCCGCGACGGGCTTGCCCATCACCGCACAGCAGGTGCAGGATATGGTCGATGTGATCATGGCGATGGAGGTAGGGAGCCGCGCCTACCTTTTGGCCCCGATCATCCGCGACCGAAAGGGTGAGTATAAGAAGGAATTTCTGGAGCTTCGAAAGCAGGGATTTCAAAGGGTTAAGGTGGATGGCCAGTTCTATGAACTGGAAGACGCGCCAACACTCGACAAGAAATTCCGCCACGATATCGATGTGGTGGTGGACCGGATTGTCGTCAAGGATGGCATCCAGACGCGGCTTGCTGACAGCCTTCGGACCGCGCTGAACCTCGCCGATGGGATTGCCATTCTGGAACTCGCGAATGAGGAGGCGACGCGCACCACCTTCTCAGAGAAATTCGCCTGCCCGGTGTCGGGCTTCACCATCCCCGAGATTGAGCCCCGGCTTTTTTCCTTCAACGCGCCCTTCGGGGCCTGCCCGGTTTGCGATGGTTTAGGCGTTGAACTATTTTTCGACGAACGCTTGATCGTGCCGGATCAGGGGCTGACGCTGGCCCAAGGCGCACTTGCGCCCTGGGCCAAGTCGAAATCGCCCTATTTCATTCAAACCATTGATGCCATTGCCAAACATTATGAGTTTGACAAGAAGGCCAAGTGGAAAGACCTGCCCGCCCATGTGCATCAGATCTTCCTCCACGGCTCCGGCGAAGAGGAAATCAAGTTTCGCTATGACGAAGGCGGGCGCATTTATCAGGTCAGCCGGGTGTTTGAAGGCGTCATTCCGAACATGGAACGCCGCTTTCGCGAAACCGACAGCAATTGGGTGCGCGAAGAATTCGAGCGGTACCAGAACAACCGCTCTTGCGGGGCTTGCGGCGGTTTCCGGCTGAGGCCAGAGGCGCTGGCGGTCAAGATCGCGGGCCTGCATGTGGGGCAGGTCGTGCAGATGTCGATCCGGGAGGCGCATGACTGGATCGCCTCGGTTCCTGCGCAGCTGACCACCCAAAAGAATGAGATCGCCCGCGCCATTCTGAAGGAAATCGGCGAAAGACTGGGGTTCTTGGTCAATGTCGGGCTCGACTATCTGACGCTCAGCCGCAACGCGGGGACGCTTTCGGGGGGCGAATCGCAGCGGATCCGGCTTGCCAGCCAAATCGGGTCGGGCCTGACGGGCGTGCTTTATGTGTTGGACGAGCCGTCCATCGGCCTGCATCAGCGCGACAATGACCGGCTTTTGACGACACTGAAAAACCTGCGCGATCAGGGCAACTCGGTCTTGGTGGTGGAGCATGACGAGGATGCGATCCGCGAGGCTGATTATGTCTTCGACATGGGGCCGGGGGCGGGGGTGCATGGGGGCAGGGTCGTCAGCCACGGAACACCCGCCGAGATCGCCGCAGACCCGGCCTCGATGACAGGGCAATATCTTTCCGGCAAACGGGAGATCGCCATTCCCGCAAAACGCCGCAAGGGCAGCGGCAAGAAAGTGACGGTGGTCAAAGCCACGGGCAATAACCTCAAGGAGGTGACGGCCGATTTCCCCTTGGGCAAGTTCGTCTGTGTCTCGGGGGTTTCGGGGGGCGGCAAATCCACGCTGACGATTGAAACCCTGTTCAAAACGGCTGCGACGCGGCTGAACGGGGCGCGCGAAACGCCTGCCCCTTGTGAAACGATCAAAGGGTTCGAGCATCTGGACAAGGTGATCGACATTGACCAGCGCCCGATTGGCCGCACGCCTCGGTCAAACCCCGCGACCTATACCGGCGCTTTTACCCCGATCCGCGATTGGTTCGCGGGTCTGCCCGAAGCCAAGGCGCGCGGCTATCAGCCCGGTCGCTTCAGCTTCAACGTCAAAGGGGGGCGCTGCGAGGCCTGTCAGGGTGATGGGGTCATCAAGATTGAGATGCATTTCCTGCCGGATGTTTATGTTGAATGCGAAACCTGCAAGGGTAAGCGCTACAACCGTGAAACTCTGGAAATAAAGTTCAAGAACAAAAGCATAGCGGATGTTCTTGATATGACGGTTGAAGATGCGCAGGACTTCTTTCAGGCTGTGCCAAGCATTCGGGAGAAGATGGATGCGCTGTGCCGTGTCGGCTTGGGCTATATCAAGGTGGGCCAGCAGGCCACCACGCTGTCGGGGGGCGAGGCGCAGCGCGTGAAACTCTCCAAGGAACTCAGCCGCCGGGCCACGGGGCGCACCCTGTATATTCTGGATGAGCCGACGACCGGCCTCCATTTTGAAGACGTGCGCAAGCTGTTGGAAGTGCTGCATGAATTGGTCGATCAGGGCAATTCGGTCGTGGTGATCGAGCATAACCTCGATGTGATCAAGACGGCAGACCACATCATCGATATCGGTCCCGAGGGCGGGGATGGCGGCGGGTTGATCGTGGCGGAAGGCACGCCCGAGCAGGTCGCGCAGATTGAGGGCAGCCATACCGGGCGCTACCTCAAACCGATGCTGGAAAATCGTAGGGTCGCCGCGGCGGAATAGGGCCGCGGCGACCGTTTTTTCGATCAGGCGCTGCCGCGTCCGCGTTTTTCAAAGCGCGGCAGCATGGCCGAAAAGTCGAGGCCTCTGCCCTCTTCGTCTTCAACAAACCGCTGATACAAGCTGGCTGCCATCGCGCCCATCGGGGTGTCGGCATCCGCTGCTTCGGCTGCCTGCTGGCTCAGGCGCAGGTCCTTGAGCATGAGTTCGGCGGCAAAACCGGGGCGGTAGTCATTGTCGGCGGGGCTTTTCGGGCCGATGCCGGGGGCGGGGCAATAGGCGTTCATCGTCCAGCTATAGCCTGACGATGTCGACACGACGTCGAACATCTTGTCGCGCGCCAAACCGAGCTTGTCCGCAAGGGCAAAAGCCTCACATGTGGCGATCATTGTGACGCCCAAGATCATGTTATTGCAGATCTTTGCGGCCTGTCCTGCGCCTGCGGCCCCGCAATGAACGGCCTTTTGGCCCATGATGTCGAACAGGGGTTTCACGGTGTCAAAAGCCGGGGCCTCCCCGCCGACCATGAAGGTCAGGCTGCCTGCCGTGGCCCCGCCAACGCCGCCGGACACCGGGGCGTCCAGCGCCCCCATCCCTGCCGCTGCGGCCAGTTCCGCCACGAAGCGCGCGCTTTCGACATCGACGGTCGAGCAGTCGCAAAACACCGCGCCCTTGCGCATGAAGGGCAGAGCCTCGGACGCAACGGCGCGCAAAATTGCCCCGTTTGGCAGCATCGTGATGACGACATCAGCCTCTGCCACCGCCTCGGCAGCAGATCGAGCGGTGACCATCCCGGCCACGGTCACGGAGGAGACATCAAACCCGACAACCTCATGGCCCGCTGCGATCAGGTTGGCCGCCATCGGCGCGCCCATATTTCCAAGCCCGATAAAACCGATGTTCATTCTGGATCCTCCGCTGTCCATTCCTTCGCCCCCAACGGCATCAGAAGTCGTGAGACGTCAAGCCCGCTCACGTCCTCGGCGCGGGCATGGCGCCATTTTGGGCGGCGGTCCTTGTCGATCAGGGCGGCGCGGATCCCTTCCAGAAGGTCGCTCTCTTCTTGCGCGCGGAAGGTGAACCGGTATTCCAGCGCCAACGCCTGATCCATATAGGGTGTGTCGCCCAAGCGGTGTAGCATTTCGACCGTCACAGAGGCCGAGAGTGGAGACATCCGGGCGAGGGTTTCTTGCGTCCGTGTCGCGAAATCGCTGCTGTCACGGCGCAGGCTGCGCAGAATATCAGCATAGGTTTCACCGCCGAAATGCGCGTCGATTTGGGGGAGCAGAGTGTGAAGCTCCCCTTCCGGAGGCGTCTTAAGAAAGCGCCCTAAATGATTGATATCGCCATCAGAAAGCGCCAATATTAGTTCCGACCAGTCGGACATGGGAACAAAATGATCGGCAAAACCCGCAAAGATCGCATCTGCCGGCCCCATTCGGTTGCCGGTCGTGCCCAGATATTCGCCCAAGCGGCCGGGGCTGCGCGCCAGAAGGAATGTCCCCCCAACATCCGGGACAAGGCCGATCAGGCATTCCGGCATGGCGATCTGCGCCGTCTCGCCGACGATCCTGTGGCTTGCATGACAGCCAACCCCAACGCCGCCCCCCATGGTAAAGCCCTGCATCAGAGAGACGATGGGCTTCGGATAAGAGGCAATCCGCAGGTTCATGCGATATTCGCGGTGCCAGAACGCCTGACCCTCCGCCGTATTCCCGGCCTTTGCCTGCCTGTAGATCGCTGCAACATCGCCGCCCGCGCAAAAGGCCCGATCCCCCGCGGCGTCAATGATCACCAGATCCACAGCCGGATCGGTTGCCCAACCGCGCAGAGCATCGTCAAGTGCGGCGCACATCGGCGCATTCAGGGCATTAAGTGCTGCGGGGCGGTTAAAGGTGATGCGCCCGGCGCGCCCTTCGATCCGGCAAATCAGATCCTCCATCAGCCGCGGTCCGCCAGCATTTGTCGTGCAATTATCAAGCGCATGATTTCATTGGTCCCTTCCAGAATTTGATGAACGCGCAGATCCCGCACGATCTTTTCGATCCCGTAATCGGCCAGATACCCATAGCCGCCATGCAATTGCAGACAGTCATTGGCGACCTCAAAGCAGACATCCGTCACATAAAGCTTTGCCATAGCACAATATTTTGAGGCGTCCGGCGCGCCTTCATCCAATTTCAACGCAGCCTCCCTCAGGAAGACGCGGGCGGTGCACAGTTTGACTTCCATATCGGCAAGGCGGAACTGCAAGGCCTGAAACTGATCGAGGGTTCGGCCAAAAGCGCTCCGGTCTCCCATATAGCGCAGCGTCCCCTCAAGGGCGGATTGCGCCCCGCCCAAGGCGCAGGCCGCGATGTTCAGCCGGCCACCATCAAGTCCCGCCATCGCATAGGAAAAGCCGCGCCCCTCTTCGCCCAGAAGATGATCGAGGGGGATCTGGCAATCCTGCAACTCAACTTGCCGGGTCGGCTGTGCGCGCCATCCTATCTTGTCTTCCAGCCCGCCAAAACTCAGCCCCGGCGCTCCGTCCTCCACAATCAGGGCCGAGATGCCCGCAGGCCCGTCCCCACCACTGCGCGCCATGACAATATAGGCATCCGAATAGCCGCCGCCCGAGATAAAGGCCTTCGTCCCGTCAAGCCGCCAGCCCCCTTCATCGCGCTGCGCCCGCGTTTTCAGCGCCGCCGCGTCAGAGCCGGAACCGGGTTCCGTCAAACAATAGGAAAAGACCTTGGTCATGGCGCAAAGCTCGGGCAACCATTTTTGCCGCGCAGCCTCTGATCCAAAGCGATCAATCATGCCGCCGCACATGTTGTGGATCGGCAGAAACGCCGCAACCGCCGGGCAACTCATGGAAAGCGCTTCAAAGATGACAACGCCGTCAGCCCGGCTCAACCCAGACCCACCGTGGTCTTCCGAAACGTAAAGCCCTCCAAAACCAAGGGCTGCCAGCTCTTGCCAAAGCGGTTTAGGAATCGTTCCGGACGCTTCCCAGTCGCGGGCGAAGGGGGCGATCCGCTCAAGGCCAAAGGCCTTTGCCATCTCAAACATGTCCCGCTGGTCATCGCTCAGCCGCATAAAACCGCCCTTCGTCTTCTTCTTGGAAAAAATACCTGCCTTACTCTAACAACAAAACCGCCGTTGCCGCAAAGCGCACTTCCAAGGGTCGCCCCCGATGTCTTCCCCAGACACCGGGGGCGGCAAGGGTCAGTCCATCGCCTTGAAGTTGAAGGCAGAGCCTTCTTTGATCCCGCTCGGCCAGCGCGTGGTGATGGTTTTGGTCCGCGTGTAGAAGCGGAACGCATCGGGGCCGTGCTGGTTCAGATCGCCGAAGCCTGATTTCTTCCAGCCGCCAAAGGTGTGATAAGCCAGCGGAACCGGGATCGGCACGTTGATCCCGACCATGCCGATATTCACGCGCGCCGCGAAGTCGCGCGCAGTATCGCCATCGCGGGTAAAGATCGCGGTGCCGTTGCCATATTCATGGTCCATCGCCATTTTCAGCGCTTCTTCATAGGTCTTGGCGCGGACAGTAGACAGGACCGGACCAAAGATCTCTTTGCGATAGATCTCCATGTCGGTGGTGACATGGTCAAAGAGATGCGGGCCGACAAAATAGCCGTTCTCATAGCCCTGCAGGTTGAAGTTCCGCCCATCGACCACCAGCTTTGCACCCTGCGCCACGCCGGATTCCACCAGTTTCAGGATGTTTGCCTTTGCGGCAGCGGTGACGACCGGGCCGTAGTCAATGTCATTGCCCGCGGTGTAAGGGCCGACTTTCAGCTTTTCGATCCGCGGGATCAGTTTCGCGATCAGCGCATCGGCTGTCGCTTCGCCCACAGGGACCGCGACGGAGATTGCCATGCAACGCTCGCCGGCCGCACCGTAGCCCGCGCCGACCAAAGCGTCAGCCGCTTGGTCCAGATCGGCATCGGGCATGATGATCATGTGGTTCTTTGCACCGCCGAAGCACTGCACGCGCTTCCCGTTGGAGCAGCCACGACCATAGATATATTCCGCGATCGGGGTGGAGCCGACAAAGCCAACGGCCTGAATGGTTTCATTGTCCAGAATCGCATCAACCGATTCCTTGTCGCCGTTGATGACCTGAAGCACGCCATTCGGCAGACCGGCTTCCTTGAACAACTCGGCCAGCATCAGCGGCACGCTCGGGTCGCGCTCGGAGGGCTTGAGGATGAAGGCGTTGCCGCAGGCAAGGGCCGGGCCCATTTTCCACAGCGGGATCATCGCGGGGAAGTTGAACGGGGTGATGCCCGCCGCCACGCCCAAAGGCTGGCGCATCGAATACATGTCGATGCCGGGGCCTGCGCTGTCGGTGAACTCGCCCTTCAGCATCTGGGCGGCCCCGATGCAATATTCGATCACTTCCAGCCCGCGCTGAACGTCGCCTTTGGCATCCGGAATGGTCTTACCATGCTCGCGGCTCAGGGCCTCGGCCAGCTTGTCCATGTTCTTGTTGATCAGGCCGACCATGGCCATCATCACCCGGCCGCGCTTTTGCGGGTTGGTGGCGGCCCAGGCGACCTGTGCGGCGGCGGCATCGGCCACGGCGGCATCCAGCTCTGCCTTGCTGGCCAGCGGTACCTGCGCCTGCACTTCACCCGTTGCGGGGTTATAGACATCGGCGAAACGCCCCGATGTGCCTTTGACATGTTTGCCGTTGATCCAATGGGTCAGTTCTTGCATAGCGCCCTCCAGCTTTTCAATTGGCCACACCATAGCCTTGCAAAAATGTGCCTGAAAGGGGCAATATCCCAAAAGCGTTTTGCATTTCTGCAAAGCAGGCGGAGGCTGGAATGGATTGGGATGACTTGCGCATTTTTCTGGCGGTGGCGCGGGCCGAAAGCCTGTCGGGGGCTGGAAAGACTTTGCGGCTGGACCCGGCCACGATCGGGCGCCGGATTCAACGGCTTGAGGTCGCCTTGTCGGCGCGCCTCTTTGCCAAATCGCCGCAAGGCTACACGCTGACGGACGAAGGCGCCAAGCTGATGGAGCCTGCGCTTCGGGCCGAAACGGCCCTGTCGGCGGTTGCGGATGAGCTTGGACAGGCGCAATCCGGTCTGACCGGGCAAATCCGTCTGGGGGCGCCAGATGGTTGCGCCAATTACTTGCTTCCGGCTGTTTTGACGCAGATCTGCACCGCTAATCCGGGCCTTGAGGTGCAGATCGTGGCACTGCCGCGCGTCTTCAATCTGTCCCGCCGGGAGGCTGATATGGCCATTGCGGTCAGCCGTCCCGAAACCGGGCGCCTGACGGTCCAGAAGCTGAGCGATTACCACCTGCATCTTGCCGCCAGCCGGACCTATCTGGCCGGGTCGCCGCCGATCACCGGGCGCGAAGATCTGCAAAAGCATCGGATTGTGGGTTATATCGCGGACATGATTTTTGACAAGGAATTGGACTACTTACGGGAAATCGGGGCGACACAGCCTGCGCTTGCGTCAAATTCCGTGCCGGTTCAGGTCAATCTGTTGCGGGCCGGGGCAGGGGTGGGCATGGTGCATGATTTCGCGCTGCCCTCGGCCCCGGAACTCATCAAGATCTTGCCCGATGAAATCACCCTGACCCGCGCCTTTTGGCTGATCCGCCATGCCGATGACGGGCGGGTGGAGCGGCTTTCGCGTTTTGCGGATTTGCTGGTGCAGGGGTTTCGGGCAGAGCTGGCGCGGCTTGAAGCTTTGTCTTGACAGACTGCTCACGGCGCGTGACGCTTAACCCATTGGCAATATGGGGAGGTTGCAATGCTCGTCCAACAAATTCTGGCTACGAAATCTGGCGAAGGTGTCGTCACGGTTGCCCCCGGCAGTTCACTTGCCGGCGCGGCAGAGGTGCTTTCGGCCAAACGGATCGGGGCCATCATCGTTTCGGAAGACGGAAAGCATGTGGCCGGAATCCTGTCGGAGCGTGACATCGTGCGTGAGTTGGGCAAGCGCGGCGTTGCCTGCATGTCGGATACGGTGGATGCGGTCATGACGGCAAAAATCGTTGGTTGCTCCAAATCCGATACGGCGGATCAGGTCATGCAGAAGATGACCGACGGGCGGTTTCGCCATATGCCCGTGATGGAGGGGGATGAGATGATCGGGCTGATTTCGATCGGGGATGTGGTCAAGGCCCGCCTGGCGGAACTCTCGATGGAAAAGGACGCGCTGGAAGGCATGATCAAAGGGTTCTGAGCGGCCGTTTTCGATTTTTCGCCGAGAAATCAAAATTTTCGGCGGAAAATCCTTTGTCGCTTCTGCCGGTTTCAGCCTTGCAATCCGGGGCGTAATATTGTTGCGTAAGCCCGAAAAAAGAGGGAGCTCCGATGCGCACGGGTCTTTATCCGGGAACGTTCGACCCGGTGACGCTGGGACATACTGACATCATTCAACGGGCCATGGCGCTTGTTGACAGGCTGGTGATTGGCGTTGCGATCAACCGCGACAAGGGCCCCTTGTTTTCGCTGGAAGAACGGGTCGCCATGGTCGAGGCCGAATGCGCCACGATCGTCGCCAAGACGGGCGGAGAGATTATCGTTCATCCGTTCGAGAATCTTCTGATCGATTGCGCCCGCGATGTTGGGGCGTCCGTCATCATCCGCGGGCTGCGCGCCGTTGCGGATTTTGAGTATGAATTTCAGATGGTTGGCATGAACCGCGCGATGGATGCCTCGATCGAGACGGTGTTTATGATGGCAGATGCGCGTCGGCAGGCGATTGCGTCCAAACTGGTGAAAGAGATCGCCCGGCTTGACGGGGATGTCTCCAAGTTCGTGACGCCGCCGGTGCGCGACGCTCTTCTGGCCAAGTATCAAAGGGGCGCTTAGCCCCAGACGGCCTTGCGGGCGATCTTGTCTGCATCGCCGGGGAAAATCCCCAGATCAAGGGCGATATCCAAAGGCAGGCGCGCAATCTCGGCGCGGGTTGTCTGGTAGCGGACCCAGTTGCGGGCGGTCGTCGTCAGGGTCTTGAAAAGAGTGGTCATCGGTTTCCTCCTTATCATCCGAAGAAAGCCCGGCCCCATGCCGATGCTTCCATGCCCTGCATCTAAGCGTCCTCACGCTTGGGAACAACGCAGCCCCGCGCCCTGCTGCTATGCATCTGACGCATGACAGGGGCTTTGGGCGGCTAAGCCACCAAGCACCAGCCAAGCAAAAAGGCAGCGCCCGATCCGGTGCGCTGCCTTCTTTCCGTTCCATCCGCCGGGTTTTTTGCCCCGCGTCAGATCAATTTGCCCATCGCAACCGCCGTATCGGCCATCCGGTTCGAGAAGCCCCATTCATTGTCGTACCAAGTCAAGATCCGCACCATCGTGCCATCCATCACCTTGGTCTGATCCATGTGGAAGATCGAGGAATGCGGGTCATGGTTGAAATCGGCGCTGACGTTCGGCTGATCGGTAAAGCCCAGAATGCCCTTCAGACGCCCGTTCGCCGCCGTGCGGACCGCTTCGTTGATCTCTTCCACGGTTGTGCTGCGCGAGGCATCAAACACCAGATCGACCACCGAGACGTTGGGGGTCGGCACCCGGATCGCCACGCCGTCCAGCTTGCCGTTCAACTCCGGCAGCACGAGGCCCACCGCCTTGGCAGCCCCGGTGGATGTCGGGATCATGCTCAGCCCCGCCGCGCGGGCGCGGTACATGTCTTTGTGCATCGTGTCCAGCGTCGGCTGGTCGCCGGTATAGCTGTGGATCGTGGTCATGAAGCCTTTGGTGATGCCAACGGTTTCGTTCAAAACTTGGGCCACCGGGCTTAAGCAGTTCGTCGTGCAAGAAGCGTTCGACACGATCAGATCCGCAGCGGTCAGAACGCCGTGGTTCACCCCGTAAACGATGGTCTTGTCTGCGCCCTTGGACGGTGCGGAAACCAGAACGCGGCTGGCCCCATTCTCCAGGTGGATCTGCGCCTTTTCCTTGTCGGTAAAGATGCCGGTGCATTCCAGAACGATGTCGACATCGCCCCACGGCAAGTCTGCCGGGTTGCGGATGGCGGTCACCTCAATCGGGCCGCGACCAACGTCGATCGTGGTCTCGGTCGTGGTGACAGTTGCCGGAAAGCGCCCATGAACGGAGTCAAAGCGCAGCAAATGCGCGTTGGTTTCCACCGGGCCTAGATCGTTGATGGCGATGACCTCGATATCAGTGCGACCGGATTCGATGATGGCCCGCAACACATTGCGCCCAATACGTCCGAATCCGTTGATGGCTACTTTTACGGTCATGGCCGACTCCTTTGTTCAAAAGCGATCCAACGCTTCAATGCTAGCGCTAACATCGCGATCAAGCCGGAAAAATCAAGCGCTAGATCACCTGATTACCGCCAGAAGGAGAGATATTCAATGAAATCGGCGAATTTGCGCAGGGCGAACATCAACGCCCTGCCGTCATTTGCGATAATATCAAGCCCGACAACAGCAATAATCAGCAACCCGAGGATAATCGCAAGTCTGTCGGTCATAGCGGCCCCTTACTGAAGGAGCCGCCCCATCGCCCCCGCCACATCGGCCATCCGGCAGGAAAAGCCCCATTCGTTGTCGTACCAAGCCAGAACGCGGACGGAACGTCCAACGACTTTTGTCTGATCGGGCGCGAAAATGGAAGATTGTGGCGTGTGGTTGAAATCGACCGAGACTTTCGGCTCGGGATCATAGGCCAGAACCATGCCCATATAGCCGTTCGCAGCCTCTTTCACGATGGCATTCACCTCGGCTGCGGTCACGGATTTACTGGCGATGAAGGTCAGGTCCACGGCGCTGACATTCGGGGTCGGCACGCGCATGGCACTGCCGTCCAGTTTCCCGGCCAATTCTGGCAGCACCTCGCCCAGGGCCTTCGCAGCGCCGGTCGAGGTTGGGATCATCGCCATCGCCGCCGCGCGGGCGCGGTACAGATCATCATGGCGCCGGTCGAGGGTCGGCTGATCGCCGGTGTAGGAATGGATCGTGGTCATGATGCCACTTTCAATCCCGATCGCGTCATTGAGGACCTTCGCCAAGGGGGCAAGGCAATTCGTGGTGCAGGACCCGTTCGACACAACCGCATGCTCCGCCGTCAACTGGCGATGGTTCACACCGTAGACAACCGTTTTATCGGCATTCTTCGCGGGTGCGGAAATCAGGACGCGTTTCGCGCCGCGCGTCAGGTGAACCGCAGCCCGGTCGCGGTCGTTGAACTTGCCAGTGCATTCCAGAACGACATCCACCCCTTCCCAATCAAGGGTCGAGGGGTCGTAGCTGTTCATCACACGCATAGGCCCACGGCCCAGATCAAGCGTGTCGCCAACCACCCGCACGGTTCCGGGGAAGCGGCCATGAACAGAGTCATATTTCAGCAGATGTGCGTTGGTTTCGATAGGGCCCGTCGCATTGATGGCGACCACCTGAACATCGTTGCGGGCGCTCTCGGCGATATGCGCCAATGTGCAGCGCCCGATGCGTCCAAATCCGTTAATCCCGACTGTGATCGTCATGCCGTACCCATCCTTGCCTCGCAGCGTCATTGGGGTGTTACACTGCATAAAGCCTTTTTTAAAGCTTAAAGAGCACGTCTTTTCAGAGTGTTAGCGCAAAACCAGACTGTTGGCGCTAACGGGTTGCCGCGCTTGCGAAACCCGGTAGACTCGACCCGAAAGAAAGAGGTGTAGAATGAGTGGCTTACTTGCCCTGCTGGATGATGTGGCGGCCATCGCGAAAGTTGCCGCCGCTTCGGTCGATGATATCGCGGCGGCGGCGGCCAAGGCTGGCAGCAAAACGGCAGGTGTTCTGATTGACGATGCGGCTGTGACGCCCACCTATGTCACGGGGCTGGATGCCAGCCGGGAACTGCCGATGATCTGGCGTATCACTCTGGGATCATTGAAAAACAAGCTGATCATCTTGCTACCTGCCGCGCTGTTGCTATCCAATTTCGCGCCTTGGCTGATCACGCCTTTGCTGATGTTCGGGGGCGCCTATCTTTGCTTTGAAGGGGCCGAGAAAGTCTTTCACGCGCTCTTTCCCCATGCCAGCCATGAGGTCGAGGAGGATATGAGCCCGCGCGACCCCGCCCATCTGGAGGAGGCCCGCGTCGCGGGCGCGATCAAAACCGATTTCATCCTGTCGGCGGAAATCATGACCATCGCGCTTTCGGTCATTCCCGAATCAGGGATCTATATGGAGGCGGCGACCCTCGCGGTTGTGGCGATTGGCATCACGATTGCGGTGTATGGCACGGTGGCGGTCATTGTGAAGATGGATGATGTCGGGCTTCACATGGCGGGGAATGCGCGTTTCGCACTGACCCGGTCGCTGGGGCGCGGGTTGGTGCGATTCATGCCAAAGCTGTTGCTGGCGCTGTCGGTGATCGGCACCGGGGCGATGCTTTGGGTTGGCGGCAACATCCTCATTCACGGGTTAGAGGTGCTGGGCTGGCCCTGGCTTTACGATGAGATCCGCCATCTGGCAGAGATCGCGCGGGGCGCGGTCAGCAGTTTTGCCGGCCTTGTCGGCTGGGCCGTGACGGCGTTTCTGGATGGGGTTTTCGGATTGGCGCTGGGGCTGGTGCTGATCCCGGTCGTGACCAAGGCAATCGGGCCGATGATTGCGGCGGTGACAGGCCGCGCCACGCCCTGACAGGCGCAGACAGCTCAAAAGAAAACCGCCCGGTCGCCAAGGCGCCGGGCGGTTTTTTCAGATCAGCGACCCGGATCAGAGGCCGAGAAGCTCTTTCGCTTTGGCAACCGTGGCTTCGGCAGTGATGCCGAATTCCTTGTAAAGCCGCTCCGCCGGGGCGGAGGCCCCAAAGTCATGCATCCCGATGAAGCCCGACTTCTCGCGCTTGCCGCCTTCGCCGAACAACCAGCGATCCCAGCCAAAGCGGATCCCCGCCTCGATCGCGATGCGCACCGGGCCCTTCGGCAGGACCTTGCTGCGGTAGGTCTGCTCTTGCTCTTCGAACAGTTCCCAGCAGGGCATAGAGACGACGCGGCAGCCGATCCCTTCGGCCTCCAGCAGATCACGGGCCTTCAAGGCCACCTCAACCTCAGAGCCGGTTGCCATCAGCACGACCTGACGCTTGGCCACGGCATCGGCCAGCACATAAGCGCCCTTGGCCACCTGATTCTGGCCCTGATGCTTGGTGCGCACGGTAGGCAGGTTCTGGCGGCTCAGCGCCATTACCGAGGGCGTGCGCTTGGACGAGAGCGCAATTTCCCAAGCCTCGGCGGTTTCCACCAGATCGGCGGGGCGGAAGACCATCGTGTTGGGGGTCGCCCGGCTGATCGCCAGATGTTCCACCGGCTGGTGGGTGGGGCCATCTTCGCCCAAGCCGATGCTGTCATGCGTCATCACATAGACAACCGGCAGGCCCATCAGCGCCGACAGACGCATCGAAGGGCGGGCGTAATCGGTGAAGCACATGAACGTGCCGCCATAGGGGCGCACGCCGCCATGCAGCGCCATGCCGTTCATCGCAGCCGCCATTCCATGCTCACGGATCCCGTAATAGACGTAACGGCCCTTGCGGTCTTCGGGGGTAAAGACGCCCATATCGGCGGTCTTGGTGTTGTTGGAACCGGTCAGGTCGGCAGAACCGCCAATGGTTTCCTTCATCACCGGGTTGACGACTTCCAGCACCATTTCAGAGGCGCGGCGTGTGGCCACTTTCGGAGCGGTTTCAACGGCTTGCTTCTTCAGCGCACGGATAACGGAGGTCAGGCGCGAGGGCGCATCGCCCGCGAAAATCCGTGCGAATTCGCCCTGACGGGCTTCGGGCAGGGTGGCCAAGCGGCCTTCCCATTCCTTGCGCGCTTCCAGACCGCGGGCGCCAATCGCTTCCCAGGCGGTTTTGATCTCGGCGGGGATCACGAAGGGGCCATGCGGCCAGCCGTAAGCTTCGCGCGTGGCGGCAATCAGATCGGGGGCGGTCAGCGCGCCGTGACCCTTGGAGGTATCCTGCGCCGAGGATCCCAAGGCGATATGGGTTTTGCAATCCACCATCGCGGGGCGCGGCGAGGCTTTGGCCGCCGTGATTGCCCGGTCAATATCCACCGGATCATGGCCGTCACATTCGAACACATCCCAGCCGGAGGCCGCAAACCGCGCCTTCTGATCGGTGATGTCCGAGATGGAGACTTTGCCGTCGATGGTGATCCCGTTATTATCCCACAGCACGATCAGACGGCTGAGTTGATGCTTGCCCGCAAGGCCGATCGCCTCTTGGCTCACACCTTCCATCAGGCAGCCGTCCCCGGCGATGACATAGGTGTGGTGGTCCATCACCTTGGCACCCCAGCGCGCGCGCAAAGATTCCTCGGCCATGGCGAAACCAACAGCATTGGAAATGCCCTGACCCAAGGGGCCTGTCGTGGTCTCCACGCCCGCGACATGGCCGAACTCCGGGTGACCGGCCGTGATCGCGCCCCATTGGCGGAAGTTCTTGATCTGCTCAAGCGTCATATCGGCATAGCCGGTCAGGTGCAGCAGCGCATAGATCAGCATCGAGCCATGGCCCGCCGAAAGGATGAACCGATCCCGATCCGGCCAGCGCGGGGCGGAGGCATCGAATTTCAGGTGGTTCTGAAACAAGACGGTGGCAACATCGGCCATGCCCATCGGCATCCCGGAATGGCCGGAATTGGCGGCGGCAACCGCATCAAGGGTCAATGTGCGAATGGCACAGGCTTTGTTCCAGTGGTCAGGGTGCTGGGCGCGGAGGGTAGCAATATCCAAGGCTTCATCCTTCGTTGGGCAATGATCGGGCCTGTTCAGGCCAACAGGAAACCGCCAGAGCAGACGCCCGGCGCAAGAGACTTGAGGCTCAATAGCAGGCCCGGCGGCAAGATCAAGCATGTCCCGCAACGCGTTGATGTCAAAGGGGGGCGCATTTCCCTTTGGCTTTGGGGTAAGATCAGGAAAACACGCTGCGGTCGTGATTCGTAAGATCACCCCCCGGTCTGGCCTTCGCAGATCAGGGGCGCTATGACAAAGCGGTGGTGGTGGCATCCGGGGCAGGGGCCATCGCCGGGTCACGGGCAGGCAATGACAAGGGGGCTCCTATGCAGGACCAGTCTTTCATCCATCAGTTGGAGCGGCGGATTTCGGCCGCACTGGACCGGATTGACAGTGGAATTGACGCAATGGCGCTTGCGGCTGACGAAGTGCCGCAAGCCCCCAAGGCGGACGCCACATCCGCCAAACCAGATGCGGCGCATCCCGACAGCGCCCGGCTGGCCGCGCTTCAGGCGTCACAGGCGCAGATGGAGGCCAAGCTGAGCAAGCTGTCAGAGGCGCTTTCCGCTGAACAAAAACTGGCGGCAGATCTGCGCGGGCTCAACAAGCAGCTCGAAGCCCGGCTGCGCGCGCAAGAGGCAGAGGCCAAGGCCCTTGCCGCCAAGGCGAGCGAGGCGCAGGACCAGCCGGGGGCAGCGCAACTGGAAGCGCGGCTTGAAAA